>JAAZLJ010000085.1 GCA_012799365.1 Syntrophomonadaceae bacterium
AAATTCATCGGAACGAGGGAGTAACCGTGAAACGTAACTCCATACAAAGCAAAATGGTGGTTCTTCTGGTAACGGTAGCTCTGGTATCCACTCTGTTAACCACTACCGTAAGCCTGTATGTGGCCCGGCACCTGTTTACTGACTATCTATCTCAGACTACCGCAGTTCAAACTGATGTCTGGGCTGCTGCCCTTGCCGACTACTACCAGGAAAATGGCAGCTTCGATGGGGTGGAAGAATTCCTTGCCAGTTCCAGAACCGGAAAGGGTCGTGGACACAATATGAGAGGTGGACCCTACCGTAACCATCGACTGCTTCTGGCCTCTCCCGCTGGCAAGATTCTTTACGATTCGGCTGACCTCAACACCGGAAGCCGGTTAACCATCACCCAATTAGCCTCGGGGATACCCATCGTAGCAGACTCCCGAACGGTTGGTACGGTTCTGGTAGTGAATCCCCGCTGGCAGGACCTGAATACTCTGGAATCACGGTTCATTGATTCCCTTACCCTGTATTCTCTACTCACCGGACTGTTAACTGCCTTACTGGCTCTCGGCCTGGGATGGCTGATGGCTCGCCCCCTCTCCCAACCTATACAGAACCTCTCCGCCGCTCTCCACCGGATAGCTGGAGGAGAACTGGATGCCAGGGTCCCGGTAACCGGAGAAGGCGAACTGCGACAATTAGCTGAAGACTTCAACAGCATGGCATCATCCCTACAAAAAACTGAAATCATGCGGCGCAACCTCACCGCCGATATCGCTCACGAACTGCGCACCCCCCTGGCAGTGCTGCGCGGTAACCTGGAATCGTTACAGGCCGGTATCACCCCGGCCGCTCCTGAAACTATCGCACCGCTGCATGACGAGGTCATTCGTATCAGCAAGCTGGTCAAAGATATGGAAACCCTGTCCCTGGCTGAAACCGGAAACCTGCGGTTGAACCCCCGACCCATACACCTGCACCACCTCCTGGAGCAGCTGGCTCCTGCCATAATAGACGCAGAGAATCGCCATCTGCAAGTGGTAATCGAAACACCCGATAACCTGCCTCCTATCCAGGTTGACAGCGATCGCCTACTCCAGGTACTGCTCAATTTGTTGCAAAACGCTATAGCACATAGTCCCGCCGGGGGGAAAATTACGGTGCAAGCGGAAAAGGCAGGGGAGGAAATCTGTATTTCGGTGAGCGACCAGGGGCCGGGCATACCGCCCGACCAGTTGCCCTATATTTTTGAAAGGTTCTACCGGGCCGATAAATCCCGTTCCCGACGGGAAGGAGGGATGGGACTGGGGCTGGCCATAGCCAGAAGCTATGTAGAGGCCCATGGCGGCCGTATCTGGGCGGAAAGCACCCCCGCGGGCAGCACGTTCTACTTTACTTTACCGCTCACCTGGCGTACTTAATGGACCTCCATGATCCCGGAGGTATCATCATTCAGGGAACATGAAAACTACAGATTTATGGGTTGTGGTTAACCCGCTCGCTCCCCGACTTGTCGAACTCCCCTACGGCCAACTCGTTTCAAGCAACGGCCTGCTGCCGCGCTGCGATACTCTCCTGGCAAAGATGGTTAAGCTTCACTGTAGTTTTGAAAACATGGGTAACGTTATGGTATTTTCCGTATCTCTCTTTCGGTCACCAGACAAGGAATATGAAAATCCTTGCTGTGGGGCATCACGTCGTCCACCACCTGCAAACTATGAGCCACGCCGCATATGAAAGCATGGGAAGATAAAAGCGGCAGGAAACGGTCATAGTAGCCCTTGCCATAACCCAAACGGTAGCCGCTCCGATCAAAAGCTACTCCCGGTACTATAACCGCATCGATAAGTACAGGATCGAACGGTTCCCCCAGCGGTTCGCGAATACCAAAAGCCCCGATTCTCATGTTATCCGGACCAATGTACTTTACCGCCACCAGGCGGTCATCAGCCTTCTCCACCCGGGGAAGAACCACGATCTGACCCTGTTCCAAGCAAAACTCCAGGTAAGGCCAGATATCCACTTCTTTTTCAATGGCCAGATAACCCATCACCACCCGGGCATTGTTCAAGGTATTCAGGCGCCTTAAACTGTTTATGATAAGCTCACTGTTCCGCCGTACTTCCTCCCGGGACAGAAAACTCCTGTTTTTCCGGGCTTCCTGTCGCAAAGTTTTCCGCTGCTCCCAGGTCATAGCCATCCACAGCCTCCCCCTCTTACCAAATATTACATCAGACACTGAAGACTAATTAGACGCAGACGGACGCAGTATATTATGATTTACGCTGATTTCTTTTTAACTATTTTTGATCGCCAATGATACTAAAAATATAAAACAACTCTGAAAGGGATTCATAACCCGGTCGGCTCATACTCTCCTGGTAGGGGTTATTTAATTCTTCAACGTGTTCATAAGTTTTCAGTGTTTCTGCGTCTATTTTGCAATTAATCTGCTTCCATCTGCGGTTTCAATTTTCATAGCACACGTTCATATTTTTTGTTCTTTTTACGGGAAAGGTAGATGGGGATAACCATCAGAATAACCAGAACTGCGGTAACCTGAGCTATGGTAAACCCATGCCACACCACCAGGTTCTCCCGCCAGAACTCGATAATAAACCTGACCACTCCATAACCAGCCAAATAGGTCAGAAAAACCTGACCGGAAAAAGAACGACGTGGAAATAGCCAATACAGAAAGGTAAAAAGCAACAAGGAGAGAAAAGAGCTATAAAGCTGGGTAGGATGTCGGCTAACCAGATCCACAGACGGGAAGACCACCCCCCACGGCAGCTCCGTAGGCTTACCGTAGCAGCAGCCGTTGAGGAAACAACCAATACGAGCTATGCTGTAGCCCAGAGCCAGGAAAGGTGCAAAGATATCCGCCAGGTTCCAGAAAGAAAGCCGCTTTTTCACGATATAACCCAGGCCTCCAAGGAGCCCTCCCAGCAGCCCGCCATAGAAAACCAATCCCCCGGTACGCAGGTCCAACACTGCCCAGGGATTAGCAGCGAAGTAATCTGGAGCATAAAACACCACATAGAACAGGCGGGCTCCCAATATACCGCAGACTACCATGACAATAGTCAGTTCATATATCAGATCCTCTTCACAGCCTTCTATCCGGGCCAGCTTCAGCGCACCAAAAAGTCCAACCGCTACTGCGATGGCCAGCATCAGCCCATAGGAATAGATAGGCAAACCCCCGACTTGGAATAATACCGGACACAAACCTGTATCCCTTCTTTCATTGCCGATTATCCACAGGCCCAAAAGCCTTTACAACAACACCCGACAAACTCCGGATCCTGGGGTCAAATGGCCGACCCCTTGGTAAGACCAGAAACATAATTATTCACAGACTTATCCACATTATCCACAGGAGATATTCACAGGAGATCCAGACCCGCATAGGCATTCAGGTTGAGTGGGGCCGTTTCCCCCCGTAAGTACTGGTGGTACGCACATCCCGCGATCATAGCTGCATTATCGGTACACAGGTCCATGGATGGACGGTACAACCGCAACCCTTCCTCCCGGGACCGAGAAGCCAACTGCTCCCTTAGCAGCCCATTAGCTGCCACCCCCCCGGCCAGTAGAATAGAGTTAACCTCCCTGGTCAGACCGGCCAGAACAGTTTTCTCCACCAATACCTCCACCAGAGCGGCTTGAAACTCGGCCGCCAGGTCATTCACATTGGCAAAACCCTGCTTACGCTTGAGCTGGTTCCACTGGTTCATGGTCGCAGTCTTGAGGCCGCTAAAACTGAACTCAAAATCATTACGATCCAGATACACCCGGGGCAGTTGATAAATCCCGGGCTGCCCATCCCGTGCTGCCCGCTCTACCGCCGGCCCTCCAGGATAACCCAGACCCAAAAACCGGGCCACTTTGTCGAAGGCCTCACCGGCAGCATCGTCCCGCGTCTCACCCATAACCTCACAACATCCATGACTCTCCATATATACCAAACTGGTGTGCCCCCCGGAGACCACCAGGCACACCACCGGAAATTCTATATCAGGATTCTCTAAAAAGTTAGCATAAATATGACCTTCCAGATGATTCACCGCTATAAGTGGGCGATCCAGGGCATAGGCCAGTCCTTTGGCAAAGGATACCCCGACCAGGAGAGCCCCAATAAGCCCGGGCCGGTTGGTAACCGCTACCACATCGATTTCCCCAAAATCCAGTGCCGCATCTGCCAGGGCCTGCTCCACCACCCCACTAATATTCTCGATATGTTTGCGGGAAGCCACTTCCGGAACCACCCCGCCGAACTTCCGGTGCACATTTATCTGTGAATTAATCACATTCGATAGGAGCTCAGAGCCATTCCTGACCACCGCAGCCGCAGTCTCGTCACAGGAAGTCTCAATTCCCAGTATTACAACATCATCCAAACTTAACACCACCCTGCTATGAAAATAACTTTGAAACCGCAGATATACGCTGATGGACTGCAGTCACCAGTCCGGGAGCGAGCGGGTTAACCACACTCCATAACCGTGCTGTTTTCATTCTCTGACGGTGATACCTCCGGTATCATGGAGGTCGGCTATGAAAATTAGAAAAGGTTTTTGGCCATTATCAGCGCATCTTCTCCGTTATCGATGTAATAACCCTTACGCAGCCCAATCGGCAGGTATTTCAACCGCCGATAAAGCCGCAGGGCCGAAATGTTACTGGGCCGAACCTCCAGCGTCATCTTGCGTACGCCCCGACCCACAGCTATGATTTCCAGAGTAGTCAGCAGTTCCTCCGCCAGCCTCCGACCCCTGAATTCAGGATGAACCGCTACATTGGTAATATGGGCCTCGTCAAAGATAAACCAGGTACCAACATATCCGGTTACCCTGCCTTCATGCTCGCTAACCAGATAACAGCTCAGCTCATTGTACAGTTCACCCTCATAAGACTGTCTGGCCCAGGGAGTAGGAAAAGACACCTGCTCGATGGCCATTATTTCATCCAGGTCCTCCAGCTGCATCCGACGGATTTTTTCCCCTATCGCCAACCTCTACAACCTCTTTGATGCCAGCCGATTTTCGGCTTCCGAGAGACGTACGTAAACCGGGATCAAATCGTGAACCTGGTCACTTTCCCCTCGCTGCAGCCGGCTTACGGCCAGCAGCCCAACACTGGAAGCACGCGGCAAACAAAGATTAGCCGGAGGCCGGATTACCCTGGAGCCCAGGGACTCCATGTGTTCCTGGTAACGCCTGGCTCCATCGCCCAGCACCGCCACCCGCTCTATACCCCGAGAACATACATCTTCCACCAGCTCTGACGGGGAACAGGCCCGGTACTCGCTGATTCTTTCCACCTGCCCCCCTTGCCCCTGGTATAATGCAGTATAAACCTCATTTTTACGAGCATCCAACAGCGGACAGATATAACCCTCAAACATACAAAGGTTATACGCCAGGGCATCCAGGGTAGGAATACCAACCAGAGCTCGACCGCTCCCCAGGGCCAGCCCTTTAGCGGTAGCCATCCCGATACGCAGCCCGGTAAAAGAACCCGGCCCGCTGGTAACCGCTATACCATCCAGGTCGGCCAGGCTGGTTTCCGTCTCACGTAGAACCTCATTCACCATCACCATTAACGTCTGGGAATGAGTGCGGCGGTAATTCAAGAATATCTCTTTGATTACCCGATCCTCTGCCACCAGCGCCACGCCTGCCACCGGGGTAGCACTATCAATTGCCAGGACTAACAACCGTCTTCAACTCCTCTAACCGTGCTTCATACTCATTTCCGAGTCCCCTTATCTGGACAATCCGGGGTAAATCATAATCATTATCAGTAAGTAATATCCTGACGGCGAACCCCCGTGCAGGCAATGCCCGGGCCATCTGTTCCGGCCACTCCACCAGGGTAACTCCATCTTTCTCTAAGAAATCTTCCAATCCCAGATCACAGGCATCACCTTCACCGAGGCGGTAGAAATCACAATGATATACAGGCAGTACTCCCTGATAAATATTGAGCACCGTAAAAGTAGGACTGGTAACCCGCCCTTGATATCCCAACCCCCGGGCCAGTCCCCGCGCCAGAGTCGTCTTACCTGCCCCCAGTTCACCCATCAGATAAACGATATCCCCAGATTTCAGGATCCTGGCCATCCTCTCCCCGAATTGAATCATCTCCTGACTGCTTCCTATCTCAAAAATCAGACTACTCACCCCGTCTTAAGTTCTGATAACGGTCCCGGATACTTTTGAAATCCTCCCAGGTCGGCCGTTTATATTCCTGCCTGCGCAGTAAAGCCGCCGGATGATAAGTAGCTATAATAGAAATACCCTGGCGGGTAAACCATTTACCCCGCGTCCGGCCCATGGCAGCCTGTTCATCAATAATAGTTCGGGTTGCCAACAATCCCAGGCATACCAATATTTTAGGTTTGATCAACCTGATCTGTGCATCCAGATACCCCCGGCAGGCCGCTACCTCACCCGGATTGGGCAGCCGGTTACCCGGAGGACGACACTTCACCACATTGGTTATGTATACCTCATCCCGACGCAAGGAAGCCGCCTGGAGGATACGGTCAAGCAGCTGTCCCGCCCGACCCACAAAAGGCAACCCCTGTTCATCCTCATCCTGGCCCGGGCCTTCTCCTACCAGCATCAGATCGGCCTCCGGATCCCCATCGGCCACTACCACCTGTCTGCATCCCGCCCGTAAACCGCACCGCTTGCACTCCACCATACGACCAATCAACTCGTCCAGGGTATCAATCTCCAAAAAGGCCTCTTCCGGTTTCACGCCTGGTACGAACGATACGTATGACTCTTCCGGTGGTTGGGCCTGGAACGGTACCAGCTCCGGAAACAGAGTTGGCTGTTCTTTTGACATTTTACCACCTCCGCTCATTAAATATCCAATATTCGGTAAAACTATAAGCCTGCCGCCCTGAATCAGGCCGCAAAGAAGCCTTTATCCTTATATTCTAGTATTAATAGCCAGAAATAGAAAGGGTGGGCACTGCCCACCCCCTTGGATCGGTACTCTTATTTCTTCAGTTCCGTTTGTAATAAACCGTAAAAATCAGTGAAAGCCCCGCTGATCTTCCAGAAGGAAACCCCACCTACGCCTTTTTCCTGATAAAGCCGCCACTTGGCCCCCAGGCTGGTGCGGTTTTCATACCATACCTGATGTACTTGTTGATCCCCGTCTATATAGATCAGACAGGGCGAGGATGATTTTTCATCATAATACCCCTGCGCCACGTACTCCTGCTGCAGCTGGTTCAGTCGGGCCTGATTAACGCTCTTTCGCTGCTGACCCACCCAGTCATACCCATAGGTACCCATACCCATGACGATGCGGGAACGAGATATATTCTTAACCGCATAGTCCACCACCTGCCCGCACCAGTCCAGAGGAGCCACCGGGCCCGCCTGATTATAGCTGTAATCATAAGCCATAATAACCACCAGGTCACACACCTGACCCAGAGCCTTATAATCATAAGGAGTAGGCCAGTTCTCCTTACCCGTACGCGCAAATACCGCCACCGAAACCGTCTTATCCCAACCCAATCCGGCTTTCAGTTCCTTCAAAAAACCCGTAAAACTATCCTTATCCTCAGGAGCTATCATCTCAAAATCAATATTAACTCCATCAAAATTATGTTCTTTCACTACTTTTTTCAGGTTGGTGATGAGATTCTTACGATTACCGGGACTATTCAGAAGCACTGAAAGCTGCTCGCGATTGAATAGCATCACGCTGGCATGGGTCTTGAGCCCCTGCTTTTGGGCCCAGGCCGCCACCTCGCCGAACTTATGCTGGTACCGGGCATCAGAATACTCATATGACAACTGCCCCCGTTCATCCGTCTGATACCAGCGAAAGGCCACATCGGTCAAAAGGTTTGCCCTTTGCTGCAGTTCACTGAAACCATCGCCATAATAGTAGGCAAAAACTATAGGCTCTGACTGGAAGTCCAGGGTAACCATATAGCTCCGGGGTACCCATCCTACCACAGCCCCCAGGTGTTCAGCCAGGAAGCGTACCGGTATAAAAGTTCGCTCCCGGTAAATACAAGGCGCCGCATCGATAGGCAGCCCTGCACCATTCACATACACCGTTTTCTTACCAATATCAAAATCAAACCGCTGCCCCTGACAGGAAACCGTAGCCCGCTTCTGACGTCCATCCCACTCCACCTGGGACTGGAGTGCCGGATCCTCCACCACAAAACGCAGCGGCACCATAACCCGATCATCAACTATCCGTGGAGCCGGATCCATAGTTCTTTCCTGTCCATTAATACTTACTCGAATACCCGGGGCCGCCAGCAGCACACTGCTGCACATTAACACTAAAAACAAACCAGCCAGAACCCCTGCTGCCAATCTTTTCATGTTGTTCCCTCGCTTCGCATATTGATATGTTATATCCAGTTCTAATTCAATAGCGAAAATCCTTGAGGGAATTGATGGCAGAATAATTCTGACTGGTCTTCATCAGTCCGGCTATGAAAATTGAAACCGCAGATATACGCCGATGGACGCAGAATATTATGTATCCGCTGACGTACAGAACCATCCTTACCGGGAGTGTGGTAACCCGGCGCAGCGACATACGCAGGCGACGTCGCAGTACACAGCGCAGCCGAGGGTTGTGAAGCGGAGCGAGAAACAGGACGTTTCGAGCACCGAAGGCTGAGTGCATGGACGCCGAATCCTGAGGGGTCCACTTCACACTGAGACAAGCTGATGTACTGCAGTCGACAATTCGGGGAGCAAGCGGGTTAACCACACTCCAATGAATGTACCATTTTCATGCCTTTGCTGGTGATACCATCGATATCATAGTGCTACGTAGAGGTCTCACAAAGGCATATACCCAGCAGGCCTGGCCCGGTATGCACGCCTAACACCGGACTGATCTGTCCAAATATAAGTTCTGCGATATTTCCCCTCTGCAAGCTGGCGACTCGTTTTCTTAACGCTTCTCCCTCCTCTGGAACTCCCCCATGCATTACCGCAGCCACCACCCTGCGACCTCGAATAAATTCCTCCGCCAGTTCCAGCATTTTATCGATGGATTTCTTCCTGCCCCTCACCTTACAACGAGCATAGTATTTACCTTCCTCGTCGACCGATATTATAGGTTTGATATTCAACATTCCACCCACGGCCGAAGCTACTTTCCCAATACGACCTCCCCGGCGTAAATATTCCAGGGTATCCAGAACATAGTAAAGCCTCGTGCCCTGATGCAGAGAGCGAACCTTGTCCGTGATACTCGACAAGCTCAAGCCCTGTGCAATCCCATGAGCGGCTTCGCGCACCATGAATCCCAGCCCCATGGAAAGAGTTCGGGAGTCAATCACCTTTACATCCAGATTCTTAAACTCCCGACTGATGGAACACACCGTGTCAAAAGTACCGCTGAGCCCACTTGAGATATGGATAGCCAGCACCCTGCTGATGCCCTCCTCCCGGAGCTGGTGCAGGAGATTCCTGACCTCACCAATAGAGGGCTGAGACGTAGTCGGCACCTCGGCCGGCATGCGATCATAGACCTCCTGTGGATTAATATCAACCAGATCACGGTACTCCCGGCAGCCATAAATCATCCGTAAAGGCAGAACATGGATCCCATGTTTCTTAATAAACTCGGTCGGTAGATCGCAAGAACTGTCAGTAACCAGTGCTATTTTTTCACCCATTGCTGCTCCTTCCCCCCCACAGGCAACATTATGCCATGACCCATGATTATTCAGCAATAAAAAACTCCTGTGCTACCAGGAGCTTAAATAACCTATCGAACCATGATACCCAGAGTAAGACGGGGTACTACATATAACCCTTCCCGACCCCAGTAAGGCATGTCCCTATAAAAGCGATTCATCCGGTGCAAGGCATCAGAGAGATCCTGATATACCCGCTCCCCGAACTGCTGCCGCCCATATTTGATAAGCACCCACGGACCATATTTATGCAAAAGTATGGCCGCTGTACGACTTTTAATCTCACAGAAAACACTGTTATCCTTTTTTCGTTTCAACACTACCGTATGCTGTTCCTGGCTGTCATACCCTGTACTTACCAATTCCAATTCCGTATAAGATTTTAAGCATTCACCCGGCTTAAATCCGACTGCAGTTCCTTTATGCAGTAGATCATTGAACAAAGCCCGATTGCCCATAAGCATCACCTCTGCAACCTCGCCTGGCCCCGCATCATACAGAAGACGAGCCACCAGCGTTACATACAGAGTCTGAAAAAGTTTATACTGGTCCTTGGAGGTAATATCCAGACCGGGATCTATATCTACCGCACATTTGCCCCCGGAGCCCAGCTGCAGGTTCATCCTTAATACCGTTCGGGTCCGACTGAATGGAAACACCAACATCCTCCCCCTATCCAATGAACGGTGAAGTTCTATCCCAATTATTAAACATCTTCTCCAGAATGACAACAAAGAATCCCGGGGTCCTGGGCCGAAGGTCCTTGGGTTTAATTAATAAACCAGGTGTTTTGTCCCTGGTAAAGCAGGATAATGGTGTTGGCCAGCGAATATTATTACAATTAAGATTGAAAATAACCGCCGATAGCAGACATCCATTATGCCTACCCCGAAATATATGGATTTTGCTGGTATCTGCATTTTAGGAGGTACCGAGGTGTCATGCCATGGAAGACAGTAAAAATAAAAAAGTGGGCAAAACTATTTTAGACCAAGATAAGGAAAAGGTTTACAAGCGGGGCCGTAAATCCCAGACTGAATACTCTGAAATATTCTTTTCCAGCCCTAATCTTATGGCCATCTGTTCCCTGGACCAGGGACGGTTTATTAATGTGAACAGCACTTTCCTCTTCTGTACCGGCCATTATCGCGAAGAAGTTGTCGGGTTCACCCCGGTTGAACTGGAACTGATCGATAAACCAACTTTTACTACCATAGTCTGGGAAACCAAACGCCAGAAAAGACTGCTCGGCTTTGAGTTTAAGTTTCAGGCTAAATCCGGTGAAATACGCAATGGCATGCTCTCCACGCAGATCATCGACCTGGGAGGAGAAAGATGTGTCCTGGCCGTAGTAAACGATATTACCGAACAAAAAAAGGCCGAAGAAGCATTACGCTCCAGTGAAGAGCGGTACCGTGCTATAGTCGAAGACCAGGCCGAATTGGTATGCCGTTTTCTTCCTGACGGCACCCTTTCCTTTGCTAACGAAGCCTTCTGTCGCTATTTTGGTAAAACCCGTCAACAGGTGCTCGGTTCCAGTATCACCGATTTTATATCTAACCAGGAAATAGAACCATTCTGTAACCGTCTGGTTTCCGAGTCACAAACCCAACCGGTAGTGGCGTTTGACCACCAGATGATGACCGAAGATGGCGCTGCGCGCTGGCAGCACTGGACCAACCGGGCCATCATAAATGATGAAGGGATTTTGGCCGAATACCAGGCAGTGGGACGGGACGTAACCGAACGCAAACGGATGGAAGAACAGCTCAGGTATATGAGTATACATGATGCTCTTACCGGGCTCTATAATCGCGCCTATTTTGAAGAAGCCATGGAACGGCTGCAGGTAGAAAACGGACTAATTGGCCTGGTAGTCTGCGATGTAGATGGGCTCAAGCTGGTTAATGACACCCTGGGGCACCATACCGGGGACCAACTCTTGATAGCTGCCGCTCAAGTCATTAAAGAATGTTTCCGCCACAACGATGTGGTAACCCGCATCGGAGGCGATGAGTTCGTAATACTGCTGCCCAACACCAACCGCACGATTATAGAAAATGTCTCGGACAGAATTCAGGAAGCAGCGGCCAGATTCAACAGCCAGAATCCAGAATTTCCTTTAAGTCTATCGGTTGGCTATGCCATCGGAAATACTGCCTCCACACCACCCTGGGAACTGTTTAAAAAAGCTGATAATAACATGTACCGAGAAAAACTGCGCCGCAGTCACACCTCCCGCAGCACTATCATCCAGGCTCTGATGAATGTTCTGGCCCGACGAAAAATCATCTTTTATCAACAGACCAAACACCTGCAGGACCTGGTGTCCAGGATGGCAGTCTTTCTGGGGCTATCGGACTATACTCAAACCAACCTGCATTTGCTGGCCGAATTTCGCAATATCGGCATGGTTGGCATAGCCAAAGACATAGTTTCCAAAAAGGAACCCTTAACCCCGGAAGAACAGGCTGAACTGCGACGTCATTGTGAGATCGGACATCGTATCGTCCTCTCCTCCCCGGAACTGGTATCCATCGCTGACCTGATTCTCAAACACCATGAATGGTGGAACGGTCAGGGCTACCCCCTCGGGCTTCAGGGTGATGAGATTCCACTAGAATGTCGTATTTTGGCTATAGCCAGAGCCTATCAACAATGGCATGCTGCAGTTCCCCAGAAAGCCCGCACCCATCAAGAAGCGGTTCATCAGCTCAGATTGGGAGCCGGTATTCAGTTTGATCCGATTCTGGTAAAGAAATTTATCCAGATCATCGAGTCTAACCCCAATCTCAGGGCCAGGTTTTATTAATTAAGATAAGCCAGTCGGGTACCGGTGATACTGGCCACCTCTGGGTCCAGGGCCACCAGGTCATCCCGGTTAATCTGGGCCAGATCATCTTTCCCCAACGCCCTGGCCGCCAGCACCATTTCTTCCGCCAGTGCTTGCAGATAACGAGTCAGGTTTTCGGCTCCTTCATCAATATTGAATTTGCCCTTTTGATCCCCTTCATACAAAACCATCTCCATTGGACTGGTACCCGGCTTCAAGCGGGAAAACTGGGAGTACGTCATAGCTACAATGGTGGCATAGCCCATATATACGGCATCTACCCCCAGAGCCATAGCTTTCAGAATGTCCCCGGCATCGCGGAAACCTCCACAAGCTACCAATGACACCCGATCCCTGGCTCCGGCTTCCTGTAGATACCGTTCAGCCCGTACCAGGGCATATAGAAGAGGTACCCCAAAATGGTTGATGGTGGTCTGCAAACTCCCGGCCGTATTGCCCTGGGCTCCATCAATAACCACCACATCAACCCCAGCTTCCAGGGCGGTTTCCAAATCTCTCTCAATGTCCCCGGCCCCGAATTTTACGGCGATAGGGACACCTTCAGTGATTTCTCGTAGATTATCCACCATCTGCTTCCAATCCCCACGTTGGGTAATCTCAGGAAAAGTGTTGGGCATAACCGCATCCTGACCTGGTTCCAATCCCAGGTATTCCCGTAGTTCATCATCAATCTGATCCGCCGGAATCCGGAACCCATCTCCCACGCTGGCACCCTGCCCGATGCGGATTTCGATCATATCCGCCTGTCTTAATTGCTCAGTGCGGTTGTTCCACTTAGCCCGGTTGTACTGAACGATATAACGGTCAGCGTACCGGCGTTCTTCACTCAAGAAACCGCCTTCCCCCGAATTGGTAGCAGTCCCTACCGCAGTTGCTGCCCGAGCCTGAGCAATCTTGATACCTTTATGCACCGAAGGGCCATAGGCCATGGCTGAAATCATGATAGGTATTTCAATAGACAAAGGACGCGCAGCCTTTTTGCCGAGCGTTACCCTGGTATTGACTACCTCATTTTCGCCCAAAGGAAGATTATACATCTGGGCTGGCACCAGCATAAGCGTCTCAAAACCACGAAAATTTATAGTAGCCCCCAAGGGTTCATAAAGGGGCAGCCCTTTTTTGGCCCGTTCACCAATGCCCAGTATGTGCATCCAATTAAAATTATCTACCATGGTGGGTGCTTTTATGTTCTTCATATTGGTTACCTTATCAACTACATCTCCGGTTAACCGCCGATAAAAAGATTCAAACACACTTTTCACCTCACACGTTTTAAGAAGCTCGACCTTTATGCTAATAGTTTCAATTTAGCCAGCCGATTTTATACACTGATGCAGCATTCTTTAACACAACGAAAATGGGAAACCTATTGACATCCAGGGATATTATTCCTAGAATAATACTGACCAGTCAGTATAGTAGATTAAAGAGGAGAGGGAAAGGTATGGTAAAGGACGTCAAGAAACATAATCCGAGTAAGACCTACCGTATAATAGCGCTGCTGCTGGGGGGCCTTTTGACCTGCAGCCTGCTGACTTTCGGGTGGCTAAACCATCAGGAGAAACAGCTGATGGCCCAGCGAGAAGACACGGTAGAATTCACCGGTAATATCGAAGCGGATGAAGTTATGGCCTCGTTCAAAGTACCGGGGAAAATCCTGCAGTTTATGGTTGATGAGGGTGACGAGGTCAAAAAAGGGCAGGTTATAGCCCAGCTGGAAACCGATGAATTGAAGCTGAAAGTTTCTCAGGCCCAGGCCGGGATAGAAGCCGCCCGGGCCCAGTTGATCAAGGCTGAAAATGCAGTAGGGTTACAGAGTGGTGTAACCAGCAGCCAGGTAGAAGAAGCCCGGGCTGCAGTAGAACGGGCGCAAGCTAACCTGGACGTATGGACCGCAACCTGGACCCGAATACAAGAGCTGTACGACCATGGAGCAGTATCGGCTCAAGAGAAAGATAAAGTAGAAGCAGAGTATAAAGGAGCCCAGGGCCAACTGGCCCAGGCCCAGGCACTCCTGGCTAAAGCCGAGTCCGGTCAGATTCAGGTCAGCCTGAGTGAAGACGATGTAGCCGCCGCCCGGGCCGGGCTGGCCCTGGCTCAAGCCCGATACGATGAAGCCCAAGTTTACCTTAATAACGCCACCCTCAAGGCTCCGATGGATGGCATTGTTACCCTGCGGCCTATGGAAACCGGTGAAACCGTGGGGGCCGGTACTCCGGTGTTGAAAATCACGGACTTGAAGAATACTTTTGTCAAGGTTTACGTTCCCGAGAGTAAGATTGGGCGGATACAATTGGGCCAGAAATGCAGGGTAACGACTCAGAGTTATCCAGGAAAACCGTTTGCAGGTTCCGTAACCTGGATTAACCCCGCTGGAGAGTTTGCTACGCAAAAAGCCATCAGTGATCAGTATGAGCAGGATATACGCAGTTTTGAGGTCAAGGTCAATGTGCCCAATGCCGATCTGCATTTAAAAACAGGTATGACCGCCACGGTAACCTTCCTGGCAGGTGATTAGTATGAAACCAACAGTTAAGGTGGTCAACCTGACCCAGTATATACATAACCAACCGGTGCTGAATGAGGTAAGTTTTGAGACAGTTCCCGGTGAAATGTTTGTTCTCTTTGGGCCTTCCGGAGCAGGTAAAACCACCCTCATTTCTATCCTGGCCGGCATTCAAACTTATACGTCGGGAAATGTTGAGGTATGTGATCAGCGCCAAATCGGCCTGGTTACCCAGGAATACAGCCTGTTTCCCCAACTCACAGTCAAGGAAAACCTGCAGATAATCGGTATGATGCAGGGCATGGCTTCCCGGAATCTGATGGAAAGGTTTGAAACCATAGTAGAAAACTTTCATCTGGGAAATGTACTCAACCGCCGGGCCGGTCGGATACCCTGGGGCCCCCGACAGAGGCTGGCTCTGGGATGCGCTATGCTGAGCCGGCCAGCACTGCTGCTGGTGGATGATATCCTGCACCATGGTGATATTGAATCTACCCGTATCATCGTTGAAAATGTTACGGAACACGTTAATCAGGGCCACACTTGTATCTGGGCCACCTCCCGATCTCCGGAAGCTCTCAACCTGGCCTCAACCTGTCAATCGCGTATCGGCCTGCTGGAAAATCAACAGTTGACCACTTACCAGGTGGAGGAATTTATTCAACTGCTGCAGGAACATGGAGTAGACCAGCATTGGCCCGGGGCAGGGTGGTGATGTAATTGACATCTTTGAGAACTATTCTTGGCATCATGTATGCCGAAACTTTACAGCTGCTAAGAAACCGAACCCAGGCGGTTATTTTTCTCTTGATCCCGTTTTTAATATTTCTGATTATAGCCGGTGTTTACTGGGATCAGATCATCCTGCGCATTCCCACCGTCATACTCGACCAGAATCATAGCTCACTGAGCCGGGATATGGTGGAAGCCATCCAGGCTAATGAAAACCTGGAAATCAGGTGCTATGCCGAAAATTATGAACAGGTAAACCAGTTATTAAAAGCCGAAGAAGCCCGGGTGGCGGTGATCATACCGGAAGATTTTGACCGGGCCATGAGCCGGGGAGAACCCACCCGCATTCTAACCATCATCGATGGCAGCAACATGATTTTCTGCAACGTAGCCACCGGTGCCATGGGAGAAGTGGTTACTGATCTGAGTGTTATGTTACGGGCCAATTTGCTGCTATCACACGGTCTTTTGACCGACCAGGTAAAAAAGGTACTACAGGGGGTTCAGTTCGCCTTCAGTTCCCGCTACAACCCTACTTTTAACTATGCTTATTTTCTGGTGTTGGGGCTGGGACTCTACATACTGCAGCAGACCTACCTGCTGGGCATGGTTACCGCTATTTCGCGGGAAAGGGAACAGAAGACCTGGCAGCAGTTTCAGTTCCTGCCTGCTGCCCGCTGGCAGATTTATGTTGGTAAACTGCTGCCTTACCTTATAATTGGAACGCTGCAGGCCGCTCTCATCTGTATTCTGGGCGCCCGAGCCTTCGGAATGCCTCTGCACGGCCAGCTCTGGTTGGTTCTGGTCAGCACCGTCGTCTTTTTAATTGCGGTCAGCGGATTCGGCATGCTGGTATCCGCTATTTTCAGCCGGGTCAACTCTATCCGGCTGGCCATGGTCATGGCTATGCCTTCTTTTATTCTCTCCGGTTTCACCTGGCCGCTGCAGGCCATGCACCCTATCGGCAGGGTCATAGGAGAATGCCTGCCCCTGACCTGGTACCTGCAGGCCTTTCAATCCATAACCATGAAAGGAGCCGGATGGGATGTAATAAGTTCCTATATTATAATTCTGCTATTGATGGCCGTGATTTGCTTTTCCCTGTCTCTGGTTTTTGTCGATAAACGCCAGCGACCAAATAGTGTATATTACCGATTATATGCATTATTTCATCCGTATTAAAACTGTAGCAACTGGAGGTAACCATCGTGCAGAGACTTAAAAATATCGCCTGTATAGCTTATCTGGAATGGCTGTCTATCAACAGAGACAAATTTCTGTCCGCGGTTGTTTTTCTGGCCGTCTTCTTATACCTCGGTCTTTTTGGTTTTGTCTACTGTTCCGGTCTGCTCCTGGATATTCCAGTAGCCGTTGTGGATCAGGATCACACCCCTACCAGCCGTGATGTAATTCAGAAAATTGCCGCCAATGACCGCCTGGATATTATCTGTTATCCGCAGACCACCCGGGAAATTGATCAGCTGTTGCAGGCCAACCAGGTACGGGCCGGTATAGCTATTCCAGAAAACTTTGAAAAGGATATCCAGAGCGGCCAACCGGTACGGGTTTCAACTGTAGCAGATGGATCCAACCTCATCTATACCTATAACCTGCGTAAAGCTGTTATCGATATTAACCGTTCACTCGGAGCGGAAATCATGGCCAGGACCCTGGTCGGCACCGGGATGGAACCCACCCGGGTCGAAAACCTGCTTAGATCGGTGGAGTTCGTCAGCGAATCCCGCTACAACCCGACTTTTAACTACTGTTACTTCCTGTATCTGATGCTCGTGGTTATCGCGGTACAACAGACCTGTCTCCTGGGGGAAGGTTTGACTCTGGCCCGAGAAAAAGAACTCAATACCTGGGTTCAGTTCGCCCTTTCTCCTATGAGTAATGCCGAAATATTCTTGGGAAAAGTGCTGCCGTACTACCTGATACTTCTCGCCAATGCCGGGCTTGTTCTCACAGGTGCCTACCTCTTTTTGAGGCTCCCCATGCATGGCAGCATTTTTTTGTTGTGGCTGGTCTTTGCTGTCTTTGCTCTGGCTATTGTCAGCCTGGGATATTGGATCTCCAGTTACTGCAACGATGTGACCCAGGCTACGATGATAATATGTCTTTTTAACGTTCCTATGGTCCTGTGCAGCGGTTTTACCTGGCCCACTGCCTCTATGGCACCAATATTAAAATACCTTGGCTATCTGTTTCCAGCCACCTGGCTGATGCATGCGGCTCGTGCTATCACCATGAAGGCTGGTGGGTGGGATATAGTGGGGTGTGATATTCTCATACTATCGATTATGGCGTTGTTCTTTGTCAGCGGCGCAATCTTCTCGACCCGGCGTTTAAGAAGAAAGGTTTCCCCCGGAAACAAGAACGTACCAACTTCTTCACCCGGTCCCGGCAGCACCGCTGGAACAGTGACTTAAATGGAGGACCGGATACCATGAATAAAAGCGTAAGCAAAGACATCGATAAGAAAAGAAAAGTCTTTGAAGCAGCCACCCGGCTCTTCGCCCAAAAAGGGTTCGACAAAACCACCGTGGATGAGATTGCAGAGAGCGCCGAGGTAGCCAAAGGTACCGTCTATTACTATTTTAAAGGCAAGGAAGATATCTTCTTGTTTCTGGTAGAAGAAGGTATAGCCATTCTGAAAACCAGGGTCACCGATGCCCTGCAAGATAATCAAGATAATACCCGCAGAGCCCTTCAGCAGTTATTTGCAGTTCAGCTGGGTTTTTTACACGAATACCAGGACGTATGCCGCATAGTACTGGCTGATGTCTGGGGCATTTCCTCCCGACAGGAAAAACTGCAGGAACTTCTAAATGACTACTACTTGGTGGTAGGAACCATAATCGAACAGGGGATAAAAGAGGGAGTGCTTTATCCCCAAAACAGCGAAGTTCTGTGTACCGCCATCTTTGGTATGACGGTGGTCGTAGCCCTGCATTTTCTTAACAAGGACAAGCCGGTCCCCTGGCAGGAGATTGAAAACCAACTAAACCAGCTGTTCATGCGAGGCGTGGTTAAGCCAGTCTAAAACTACCTACCTGAAACCTACGTCTATGGGACAAAAACTGCCTGCCCCAGCCGCAAAACGCGGCTTAATTTTTTTGGCGGTGGCATAGATGACGACAGTAGAGTAAAATCTAAATAGCGATTCCTCCGATTAATAGACGCAGATTAACACTGATAGTTATGATTTACGCTGCTTTTTTTACGCAGAGTCATTATGGTTTATAAAACTGCGGTTTCAATTTTTCATAACAGCTTTCTAGAATTTTTGAAGGCAGGCTTATTATGTAATTGGAAGGAGAATGGGATTTGAAATATATTGTAGTACTGGGAGACGGGATGGCCGATTACCCTATCACCGCACTTGGTAACCTCACCCCACTGCAGTATGCCAGAACTCCGAATCTGGATCGGCTGGCTGCAGCTGGACAGCTGGGTATGGTTAAAACAGTGCCGGAAGGTATGCCTCCAGGCAGCGATGTCGCCAATTTATCCGTGATGGGTTATGATCCACGTCTCTACTACACCGGACGTTCACCCCTGGAAGCGGTAGCTATGGGAGTAGAACTGGAAGACACCGACGTAGCCTTTCGGTGCAACCTGGTCACCCTTTCCGAGGAATCTGACTATGCCACCAAAACCATGATTGATTACAGCTCCGATGAGATATCCAGTGAAGAGTCGGCCCAACTCATAGAAGAAGTCAAGAACCGGTTAGGCAGCTCAGAAATTAAATTCTATCCCGGTATCAGCTACCGCCACCTGATGGTGTGGCAAAATGGGGCCCTGGATGTGAACCTGACCCCACCTCATGATATATCGGAGCGCAAGATAAATGACCATCTACCCCGGGGCCCTCACAGTGAGATTTTGCTGCGTTTGATGGTAGAAAGCAGCCGTTTTTTACCTTCTCATCCAGTTAATCAGGCTCGAGTCAACCGCGGACTACGCCCCGCTACCTCGCTCTGGTTCTGGGGCCAGGGTATAAAACCTGCCTTACCTTCTTTTAACGATAAATTTGGCCTGACCGGCTCGGTCATCTCCGCCGTGGATCTAACCAAAGGACTGGGCATCTGTGCAGGCCTGAAAGCCGTCAAAGTTCCAGGCGCTACCGGCAACATCACCACTAATTTTATCGGCAAAGCCCGGGCAGCCATAGCCGAACTAGAGCAGGGCCGAGACTTCGTTTACGTCCACGTCGAAGCTCCTGATGAAGCTGGTCATCGGGGAGAACTTGACACCAAGGTTAAATCCATCGAAGAGATCGACGAAAAAGTTATCGGCCTCCTCCTGGAAGAACTGGAGCCGTTTGAAGATTACCGCCTGATGATCCTCCCCGATCACCCTACACCGCTGAGTGTACGTACCCATACCGGTGAGGAAGTGCCCTTCCTCATTTATCAAAAATCGCAGCCGGTTCAAGGTAGTAAAAACGGTTACAACGAAGAATCAGCCAAAAACTCCGGTAATTACGTAGCAGAAGGCCACCAATTGATGGATTATTTCCTTCGCGGACATCCATGATGCCGGTCGTGTCACCATCGGGGCATGAATAAGTCCGGGGATTGACTTATTTCAAACTTCCAGTTTTCACCCGATAATTTTTGCCTGCTTTGGGGAAACCTAAAACGGGAGGTGCTTATATGCAACGGACTAGTACCAGTAAAGCGGTGGTCGGACTGGGGACGGCCGTTACGGCCCTGGGGGCAGCTTTAAAGGGTTCCCGGTTGGGAGCCGGCCTGGTCGGATTTGGCCTGGCTCACATAATGCTGGGAACTCTGGATCGGTTCCGTCCCTCCGTACGGCACTAGTTCGCGCTCCCGCCAGATACCGGGGATAATTCACCCCGGTATCTTTTTTTGCTGCCGTTTTCGAATCCGCCGTAGAAATAGACAGTGGTGAAGCATTAGAGTTAAGTAAACGCAAAAAGCGCCAGCAGTGATGACTCACCAACCGGCGCTAAATCATCGACCTTCACTCAGAATCTGAGCAAAAGCCGGTTTTGTCTGGTGCAGGCGAAGGGACTCGAACCCCCATGGTATTACCCGCCAGATCCTAAATCTGGTGCGTCTGCCAATTCCGCCACGCCTGCACATTTGTTAATAACTACCAAGCCTTAATCCAGTACCCGGCACCTCAGATATTATACAATACCCTACATGGTTCATGCAATTCATCCCTTGAATTTAACCAATAAAATATTAGCGCTGTCCATAAATAATTATAGCTCAACCAGGTTGAACATTATAAAAAACTCATTTATCCAACATACCAGTTAACCCTGAATTAAGTACCTGACTATCAAGCTACCCCGAAAAACGAACTCGGTTTACGTATGGATATTATAGAACAACCCTCATGTCGGTTGCCACCAGAGGATGAAAACAGCACCTTATTGGAGTGTGGTTAAAGGTTTCAATTTCCATAACAGGAAAGTAGATACCCGATATAGAAGTTAAGAATGTTAACCAGGTTAAATAATTTCTGGAGGGTATTATGTTTTGGAGATGGGGCTTTTCAAAAAAAACGGTTAAGGAATTACGTAAAAACCGAGGATTAACTGCCCGGGAATTAGCCGCGAAAATAAGGGTTAACCCGGCCAGGATAAATAGAATCGACCACCTGAAGCTTAAGGAGGTCCCGGAACCTCTGAAATCCAAGATCACCCCCATACTGCGGGGCGATGATATTGATAAAATACCCTGGCTGTGACGACTCCTTGGAATGAATTCCGGCGTTTTCCTGCACCTATTTCTAATAAAATAACCCTGAGCGTAAATCTATTGCTCTTAACCTCCTACATGTCCTATAACACCAATAACACCAAGCACAGATAGCTCCCCTATATGTAACATTTGGTAATGAACTAACATAAGATTAAATACGGAGATGCTACTTCTGACCAATTGCATCCAAATGAGGGGAGGGGTATTGATGAGCTTCGGATACAGTGGTGGTGCAGGTTATGGTTATGGGCAGGAATGCGGTTTTCCCTTTGGCGGTTTGGGAGGTTCTAAAGGCTTGGGCTACGGTGGCTTCTGCGGATTCGATGGCACCAGACAAAGTTTTTTCTCGTTGTTATTCAGCTTGCTTAACTTTAATGTATCAGTTTTAACCGAAGGAGACGTGGCACCGGTCGTAGGACTCCTGGTAGGTGTGACCCCGCAGTTCATAACCGTTGCCGGGGGTACGACTCCGGTAAGCTACATCCCGATCAGCCAGATAACTCTTATCACTCGCGTTGTATAATAAACAAATCAGCCCGTTCAATATCTTTGGGAGCCTCCGGCTCCTCTTTTTCTATCGTATACCGGGACAAACTCCGCCCAGCCTGATCTCTGGGTATTGTAGCCGGAAAATATAACTCAAGTAATTCCCGCCAGTATTGACCCGAAAACTCCGCTTAATACAGAGATTATGTAAGATATATCCGGATGCGAAATATACCAAATTGGGATATAATTACGATAACAGTTTTCTGGGACCCAATACAGGATTTATTTGCCTTGACAAATCTCTAGGGGGGTATTTGATGAGGAGATACTTAACATGTTTATTGGTTGCTTTAATGTTATTAACTACCGTTATGCCAGCAGCAGCTGCAGTTCCTAATTTCCCTGACTTGAATAAAAAACATTGGGCTTATGCCGATATTAATCGCCTGGCCAGTCTGGGATATGTACAGGGAGACGAACTGGGAGCCTTTCGGCCTGATGAGCCTATGACCCGGGCCGAATTTGTCAAAACCCTGATGGCCTGCCTGGGGAACAGAGGGAGTAAGACTTCCTCCGCCGCCTTCAGCGATATCGTAGACCACTGGGCCCGCCCGGAAATTAACGAAGCGGTTAGACAGAATATCGTCGTTAGCAGTGAATATCCGTCGGGATTCAAGCCAGACGCGTATATCCCCAGATGTGAAGCAGCAGCCCTGCTGGTACGAGCCCTGGGTAAACAGCCCTCAACCGGCCCGCTGCCCTTTACTGATAACAACATAATTGAACGCAGCGTATACCGTGATTACATACGCACCGCCTATGTCGAGGGCATCATGGCAGGCTTCCCGGAAGGTGACTTCCGACCCTTTGACGACTTAACCCGGGCTCAGGTCTGTAAGATTCTGGCGGAGCTGCTGGATCGGCTGACGACAGGTCAGGGAAGCATAGTGCGTCCCCCTGTCCAGCAGGAGCCAATGCCCAACAAATTTACATCGTTTACCTTCGGCAGCTACCGTTATTATCCTGATTATGTCAAGCTGTATATCGATTCCCAGACCACCGACTATTATCTGGGAGATGCAGAGATAATCGATGAATACAACATAAAAGTAGGAGGTCGAACCTATAGCCTGAACCGGGATCGCCTGACCATCAAGCTCTCTGACCAGTACTACGATCTGCTGAGAATTATTCCTGGCAGCCAGGAGGTAGAATTGGACCTGAGGAAAACGGACCCGATCATCATTGACCGACCAGAAATGGCGGATATTTCAACCATCTATGTCGGTACAGATCAGCTGAACCTGGACCTGATTAGAGACATTGAGTTTATCATTGACGGGGAAAAATACAGCCTATCTGAAGTAACTCTGGACGCCTCCGGTAACTTCATCGTCGGCCGCACTACCTACCGTCCCCAGGAAGTCACCATGATAATTGATGGTGAAACCTACGAAGTAAACGATGCTATGATCTGGTACGGCAAGTTTGTCTTCTACTGCAACAGCAGCACGATAATTGACTGGGTAAAGGTAGATGATAAATATGTCGATGCCGACGACATTTACATCTTGAAGGACGACATAGCGTATAAAGTGGCCAATGTCGTGGTGCCCAGGCGCAACCTGGTACGCCTGGGAGGACGACAGTATGACCTGGACTCGTCCATCAAGTGCCGCTATGAAGGTAAGATCTACGATATTGATACCATTGATTTCGACACCAGGAACAACGTAACCACCATTAAACTGGGTTCCACTTCCCGTTACTATACCCAGCCTGACCGATACGTTTTCTACTATAAAGGCAGTGTGTATCAGGAAGGTACCCGAGGGGTTGAAATCAGAGCCGGTGGGTACTGGGAAACATTCAACCGCGTCACCATCAGTGACCCGGCTCACTTCCGTTACGATAATACCACTTATGATCTCATAAATGCCCGTATCGTAATCGACGATAATACCTTTGTAATAAATGACACCGCCTGGCGAGGTAAATCACAGGTGTTCGATATTTACCTGGATAAGTACTAGAAATAAAGTGTACTAATATCATCGAATTCTACTAAGACCAACACCTGTGGGTCTGCAAATACGTCATGTTTATGCCCTGCACTCGCTGCAGGGCATTTCAATTTTATAGATAAAAGAGAGACAGATATGAATCCCCTGGACTTGAACAGGCTGATCAGCCTGTTCTTTGGTTTTTATTGCGGATCCAGGTGGGTAAGCCGCTTGCTCACGGACTTCTACTCGACTCAGTACATCAGCGTTCATCTGCGGTTTCCATTTTTCATAGCAAATATTGAGTATATTCTCCACATATCAGGAATACTCCGAATTTCGGAAGTATTTGTTATAAATTCAGGAAATAGCTCGGTTGACAGTACATCCGGATACAAATAGAATTAAATCTATGCATAACCTCGGGTAATATACAATATTATATGGGGTTATGTGCGCGGTTCTTAAACCACCAACCATATTAAGGAGAGGAGAGTATAGTTTTGAAAAAAAGAAATCTTGTAGGCGTTGTCTTAGCACTGCTGCTGATATTTGCCCTGACGATAACCGGCTGCGGCAACCAGAATGCCGATACTTCTGGAGATGGGGCCCGGGAGGTTCCCGCATTAAACATCAGTTATATTTTTACCAACCATCAGACTCCTTTTGTATCAGCTATGTATAAGGGTGAAGAATTCAAAGATAAGGGTACTTATTTAAAGGAAGTTGTACCTAAAGAGAAATACGAATTATATTCTGAAAACGGAAAAGTATGCAAGCTTAACGTGATTGCTGCAAAAAGCGGTTCGGAAACTGCCTCCCTATTTGCTCAGGAACATATAGATGTTGGGCTGGCATCAGCCACCGCTGTTATAAGCGCAATAGACCGCGGAACCCCGATTAAAATACTGTCCCCCGTACAAACCGAAGGTTTGGCCCTGGTCTTTCCCCAGGGAAGCGAAGTAACAGACTGGGATGCATTTGTAAATTACGTTAAAAGCTCCAAACAGCCGGTAAAAATAGGTTATCATTCCCCCACCAGTGCACCCAAAATGGTCTTTGAGGCTGCTCTTTTTGACGCGGGTATGAAAATAACCCAGGACGCTAACGATACCGCCGCTGATATTCTGCTGGTTGATCTGAAAGAAACTTCTAACCTGATTCCCTCTTTAACCGGCAAACAAGTTGACGGCTGGGTGGGACCTTCTCCCTTTCCGGAGGTAGCACTTAATGAAGGTATAGGGCAGATTGTTGTCCAATTGCGCGATCTCCCTCCCGAGGGCAAATGGCATGATACTCCCTGCTGTGTGGTAGCAGCCAGTGATAAAGCCATAGCCAACCATCCCGAAGAATTAAGGGCTCTGATGACACTACTGGCCCACAATAGCGATTGGTGCAACCATAACCTGGAAGAAGCCGCTGACATAACTTCTCAATGGATGGGAATATCGAAAGAAGCGGCCGAAAAATCCAAACTTAAATACACCGCTGACCCCTCCGACAGTTGGAAGGAAGCAATCGGTGTCTACCTGAAAACTTTAGATACCATGAATAAATTTGACGGCCAATTAAAAGGAAAAGATCTGAAAGAAGCAGAATCCCTGCTCTTTGACTTCCAGTTCGTGCAGTAGTAAAAATACACTTCGGGCTGCAGGTTCCCGGGGACACTGGTCTTGCGGGAACCTTTTTCTGTATTGGTTCAATCAAGGAGACAAATTAAGATGACCAAGAATAAGCATGGGCTTTTAATTTCTTTAATAGTACCCCTACTTTTTTTATTAATGTGGTGGTTCTGTGCCATACGAGTTAATAATCCTGTTATACTTCCTGCGGTTAATGAGGTTTTTGCTCTCTTGATCAGACCCACAGAAAATCTCATCAGCATGGGCTCATTATTGAGCAATATCCTGGTAAGTCTTGTAAGGGTTATTGTTGGCTATGTATTGGCAGTGCTGATCGCCGTACCACTAGGAATAGCGATGGGTTATTATTCTACGGTTTTTAATCTTTTCAATAATTTTCTGGGCCTATTCCGCCCTATACCCCCATTGGCCTGGGTGCCTCTGGTTCTGGCCTGGTTTGGAGTAGCAAGTTTCGCTACCCTTCTTGGCGTCGAACAAGGACAGCTTTATATCTGGTTAAGCAGTTTGAAAATCTCTATGGTATTCATTATATTTATTGGTGCTTTTTTCCCGGTAGTCACCAGCGCAATTTATGGAGTTCGAAGTGTCAATAAAACCCTGATCGATTCAGCCCTGGTCCTGGGTGCAGATAACCAGGCAATATTTCGCAAAATCCTTATTCCCGCTGCAGCTCCTTCTATTGTCAACGGCATGCGCACCGGGCTTGGTTTTGCCTGGATGTGTCTGGTAGCAGCCGAAATGCTCCCGGGCAGTATCTCCGGGGTAGGTTATCTTATCACCCATGCCTATACTATCGCCCATACTGATGTGGTAATTGCAGGAATGGTAAGTATTGGGGCAGTAGGAGCCCTGTTGGATTCCGTTTTTAGAATCTTGGAAAATAGAAAATTCAAATGGCAAAGGTTGGCCAGATAAAAGGGGTAATAACTGTGTCACAACCGGTAATTAACATAAGTGCTGTAGACAAGGTGTTTGTAACTGAAAAAGGCCAGAGAATTCATGCCCTGGATACCATCTCCTTGAAAATTAAAGAAAACGACTTTATCTGCCTGGTGGGGCCCTCCGGCTGCGGGAAATCTACTCTTCTGCGCATCGTGGCGGGGCTGGAACAGGTCAGCTCCGGACAGGTTCTGTACCGAGGAAATGAAGTTTCCCAACCGGATAGAAGGCTGGGAATGGTTTTCCAGGAATATTCATTGCTTCCCTGGAGGACGGTACTCGATAATGTCGGTCTGGGACTGGAGTTTGCAGGGAAACCAGCCAGCTATCGCCAGGAGGTAGCCCTGGAATATCTTAAAATGGTAGGATTAGAGAAATTCGCAGGTTCTTATCCGTATGAACTATCCGGAGGAATGCGTCAGCGGGTAGCTATAGCCAGAGCACTGGCCAATGACCCTGATGTCTTGCTGATGGACGAACCCTTTGGGGCACTGGATGCTCATACCCGCATCATACTGCAAAAAGAACTGCTAAATATCTGGGAAGCCAATCGTAAGACTATAATTTTTGTAACCCACAGTGTTGATGAAGCTATTTATTTAGCCGATCGTATCGTAGTTATGACGGCTGGTCCTGGCAAGATTAAAGAGTTAATCGATATAGGTATGCCCCGGCCCCGAAATAGAGCTAACCCCGCCTATGGCAAACTATC
>JAAZLJ010000016.1 GCA_012799365.1 Syntrophomonadaceae bacterium
CGGCGGGTTGAGGCTATAGAATTTGCGGTTAGATACGATGACGGCAAGGACCCGAGGGGGGTCAATCTGGCTGACATTGTATTAATCGGAATTTCGCGAACCTCGAAAACACCTCTTTCCATGTATCTGGCTCACAAGCGTATAAAGGTGGCCAACATTCCCCTGGTTCCAGAAGTTAATCCTCCGGAAGAGCTGTTTGACGTCCAGAAAGGTCGGGTAATCGGCCTTACTATCCAGTCGGAACTCCTCTGTACTATCCGGCGTGAACGGTTGAGAGCTCTGGGGCTGATGTCAGATGCAAATTATGCCAATCCGGAAAGGATTGCCTATGAAATTGATTTTGCCAGACGTTTTATGAGGAAGCTGGGGTGTCCCATCATTGACGTCAGCAATAAGGCTGTTGAAGAAACGGCCGGGAAAATACTCGAAATATACTATAGGAGGTTAAGCCATGTCTAGTACGAAGTATATCTACCTGTTCGATCAAGGGCGCGCAGAAATGAAGTCTTTGCTGGGCGGAAAAGGGGCTAACCTAGCAGAGATGACGAGAATTGGTCTGCCGGTTCCGCCCGGCTTTACCATCACCACCGAGGCCTGCAACGAGTATTATCGACTGGACCGACAATTTCCCGGTAATACCCTGGATGAGGTTTTTCAGGCTTTAAATGCTCTGGAAGAAAAGACCGGTAAGGGTTTTGGTGATCGCGAGAACCCCCTCCTGGTTTCGGTTCGCTCTGGAGCACCGGTATCGATGCCGGGGATGATGGATACCATTCTGAATTTGGGGCTTAACGATGATACGGTAGAAGGACTGGCGGTCCTGACTGGAGATGAACGTTTTTCCTATGACTGTTACCGCCGTTTCATTCAAATGTTTGCGGATGTAGTACTGGAGATAGAACATGCCCTTTTTGATAATATAATTGAAAAATACAAGAGGAAATTGGGTCTGGTGTTTGACTATGAGCTGTCGGCCGAGACCCTTAGAACTGTCATTGATGAGTACAAGCAGTTGATCCGGAAACAAGCGGGCCGCGATTTTCCTCAGGATGCTCGTGACCAGTTAATTCTGGCCATTAAAGCGGTATTTGACTCCTGGAACAATCAGCGCGCTATCGTTTACAGGCAGCTCAATAAAATCCCGGATGAGCTGGGGACGGCGGTGAATATCCAGGTTATGGCCTTTGGTAACATGGGCGATGACTGCGGAACCGGGGTAGCTTTTACGCGTGACCCCTCCACCGGAGAAGACAAGCTGTATGGCGAGTTCTTGATTAATGCCCAGGGTGAAGACGTAGTGGCTGGTATCAGAACTCCGACCCCCATCTCTCGCTTGCAGGAAGGATTACCTCAGGTTTATGACCAGTTTGTGCAGACCTGCGATAAACTGGAGCAGCATTATCGTGATATGCAGGATATTGAGTTTACCGTAGAAAAGGGACAGCTTTATATACTGCAGACCCGGAGTGGAAAACGGACTGCCAGTGCTGCGGTCAGGATTGCGGTGGAAATGGTGCAGGAAGGGCTGATCAGTAAAGAAGAGGCTCTTTTACGAGTAGATCCCCATCAGCTCAACCAGCTTTTGCACCGGCAGATCGACCCTGATGCTCGTTTGGAAGTGGTGGCTCGGGGGCTGCCGGCTTCACCTGGGGCTGGTTCTGGTCAGGTGACTTTCGATGCGGATGAAGCAGAGAGGCTGGGAGATGAAGGAATACCGGTAGTGATGGTTAGAAGCGAAACTACCCCGGATGACATACACGGTATTGTGAAAGCCCAGGGGGTACTTACTTCGCGGGGAGGCATGACCAGCCATGCGGCGGTGGTAGCGCGGGGTATGGGTAAACCCTGTGTCTGCGGTTGTGATGCTATCAAGATCGACTATGCCAACCAACAGTTTACTATAAAGGGTCAAGTGGTTAAAAAAGGTGACATCATCTCTATCGATGGTTCGACTGGTAACGTGATACTGGGGCAGGTACCCATGATCGAGCCTACGCTGTCAGGGGATTTTGAGACCCTTTTGAATTGGGCTAATGAAGTAAAACGCCTGGGGGTACGTGCCAACGCCGATAATCCCGTAGACGCTACCAGAGCGCGGGAGTTTGGAGCCGAAGGTATAGGGCTGTGTCGGACGGAGCACATGTTTATGGCTACGGATCGCCTGCCTATCGTTCAGGAGATGATACTATCTAAAAACAAAGCGGACCGGCAGGCGGCCCTGGATAAACTGCTGCCTATGCAGAGAGAAGATTTCTACGGTATTTTGAAGGCCATGCAGGGTTTGCCGGTAACTATCCGGCTCCTGGATCCGCCGCTGCATGAATTTTTACCTGAAGCTGAGGAGCTGGTCAGGGAGATTACCAAACTGCAGTACACCGGAGGCTCTGCTGAAACTATCAGGCAGAAAGAGTCCCTGCTGCGTGAGGTTCGAGATCTGGCCGAATTCAATCCCATGTTGGGCCAGCGTGGATGCCGACTGGGTATTACCTATCCCGAGATTTATCGCATGCAAGCACGGGCTATATTTGAAGCCATGGTTCAGCTCCAGCGTGAAGGAGTCGAAGTATTTACCGAGGTAGAAATTCCTCTGGTGATGGATATCAGCGAACTGGCGCTGTTAAAACAGCATGTCCTGGAGGTTTACCAGGAAGTCAAAGAGGAGACGGGAGTTGAATTAGAGTTCCTGATCGGGACCATGATCGAGCTGCCCCGGGCCTGCGTAATGGCCGACGAAATCGCCAGTGAAGCTGATTTCTTTTCTTTCGGTACTAACGACCTTACTCAGACCACTCTGGGCTTCAGTCGTGATGATGCCGAGGGTAAATTCATACCGATTTATCTGGAAAACAAGATTCTAACGGATAACCCCTTTGCGGTTCTGGATCGCCAGGGAGTTGGTAGTTTGATGCGACTGGGAGTGGAAAAAGGCCGTTCGGTAAAACCGGATCTGCTCATTGGTATTTGCGGGGAGCACGGCGGTGAACCTTCTTCAGTGGAGTTCTGCCACGAGATTGGGCTTCAATACGTGAGCTGTTCTCCTTACCGGGTACCGGTGGCGCGATTGGCGGCAGCCCAGGCGGCGGTTAAAGAACGCCAGTAATAACCAACAAGTATATAGGTTTTCGTCCCAGGTGGCGTGGTAATTTCGGGTAATCGGGGGATGGTGAGTATAGATCACCGTCCCCCGACTTATTTTGGGGCAATCATTACCATTGGGTATGATTATAGCTGATTATTAGTCAAAACTTTTTGTCAACTGTATGGTTTTCCGTCAGTATAGCTTGTACACGTTCAAGCCCTTCCAGGCCATTTGTCTTAATTGTAAAGAAAAGGTTAGACTGGTGTTAATACTTATACGAAGGGAAGGGTTTGTGTGCTTAAGAGAAGCGTACTAATTGCAGTTATGTTGATAAGCGGTGCTCTTTTGATGGGCAGCCTGTTTGTAGCTGCAGATGCTGCTATGGCGGCAACTGATACCGCAGGAGCCTATAGCGAACGCCTGCTTAACGTAGGTACATATGGTGATGATGTGAAAGAGGTACAGAGAGCTATGACTCACGTCAATTACGATACTCAGGGTATTGACGGAGTTTATGGTAATAATACGGCCAATGCAGTTTCCCAGTTTCAGGGCAATCATGGTTTGAATGTGGACGGAATAGCAGGACCCGAGACTCAGTGGGTCTTATTTCAAAAGGTTAAACAGATTCAAAGCGACTTGACCACAGTTGGATACAGCACGGAAAAGCTTGATGGGTCTTTTGGTCCCCATACGATACGAGCGGTGGTTTCATTTCAGATAGCCAACAAGCTAAAAGTGGATGGCATAGTAGGTCCTGAAACCAGTGCGGCCCTGGCCCAGGCAGTGGCAGCCAAGAAAGGCAGTTCTTCCGGGTCTACTGTATATATAGTACAAAAAGGGGATACCCTGTTCACTATAGCCTCGCGTTATGATACCACACCCGAGGCGATTAAGGCAGCCAACAACCTGAATTCAGACATCATAGATGTGGGGCAGAAGTTAACCATACCGGCGGGGAGCACGGTTAAGCCGCCTGCAAAACCGCCAGTTACCAATCCTCCGTCACGGCAAGGACGTTATGGCGAACCGATTCCCTGGAGTCAGGCCAATAAGTTATTTGCCCGCGGAGCGGTCGCCACAGTGACCGATATGGACTCAGGATTGACCTATCAGGTCAAGCGTCGAGGTGGCTCCAACCACGCTGATGTTGAACCGTTAACGGCGGCTGATACCGCCAAGATGAAGAAGGCCTATGGTGGGTCATGGAGCTGGACACGTCATGCCATTCTGGTACAGGTAGGCGGGCGTACCCTGGCTGCATCCCAGCACGGCATGCCGCACGGAGGTTCATCTATCGGCAACAATAATTTCCCTGGCCATTTCTGTATTCACTTCCTGGGCAGTAAGACCCATGGCGGTAACCAGTGGGCATCAAGTCCGGCCCATGTTGATTCTGCCCACCAGGCAATGGTGCGCAAAGCCGCGGGTCTGTGACCACATAACTTTTAAACAGCACTTTAGAATTAGAAGATGTCCGTGATATCTTGATATTACGCAATAAGTCCGGGTAATCCCCGGACTTATTGGGTTCATCTGCGGTTTCAATTAGAGACAGGATTCAAAACCAGGTCCTGTCTCTTTTTTTGCCGTTCTATCAAACATGTGCTAAAATGTATAGTCTGACCTATAAATTATTCCTACAAAGATAAGCTCTAAAGCAAGCCTGAAGTTCGGTGTTTGCGGATTTATCAATACCAAACGCCATAACGATTAACCAGTGCCCGGAGTACGTTTGAATTTGGGTGCTGGTTTGTATTCTGCGTCCATCAGCGTTTATCTGTGATTACAGTCTTCAAAGCAGGAACATAAGTCTGGTAGTCGTATATAATTAATTAGTCCTTGATACATTAGACCAGGAGGTGTAAATTTTGTCGAACTTACTGATAGTTGCCCTGAACGGAAGTCCGAAAAAAGATGGCAACACTTTTTTTATGCTTGATCGGGCTCTGGATACCTGCCGGAGCCTGGGAGCTGATACCGTAATGCTGCAGTGTCGGGAAGCGATGAAAGAATTAAGGAATAAGTTTTGTATTAACTGTGAGAGTCCTTGTACGGCCAAGTGTGCCCGGGGCAATTCATTTGAAAATGCTCTGAACCTGCTGCGTCGGGCCGATGGCCTGATTATCGGCAGTCCGGTTTATTTTGGCACGGTTTCTGGCCAACTGAAGGCTTTCTGGGATAAAACCAGATCCCTGCGGACGGATAAAAGCCTCTTAAATGTACCCGGGGGAGCTCTGGCGGTGGGCGGTTCTCGTTTCGGGGGACAGGAGACCACCATCCGAGCTATCCATGACCTGATGTTGGTGCAGGGTATGCTGGTGGTAGGGGACGGATATGGTGAGGATGATTGCGGCCATCAAGGAGCGGCGGCCCAACGCCCGGCCGAAGAAGACGAGAATGGAATTAACCGAACCATTATTTTAGCCAAAAGGGTTTTTGAAGTGGCTCAGGCCACGCGGGGTATTCGTCGTAGAGGAGTCGGGCGATAGTAAATCATGATATCCCGATTTCCAGACCTGGAACATAATAAGCATTTATAGTGTCCATTATGCAGGGAGGAGAGAAGGGTGAAAATACGGCAAGAAATAGAACAACAAGAGCAGCTGATGCTCAGCCCTTATGCCTGCTTTTCTACCCGCAGCCGCGGCCGGGTGAAGTCGGAAACTCCGGATCCCGTTCGTACCTGTTTTATGGTGGATCGGGATCGGATTGTGCATTCTAAATCCTTTCGTCGTCTCAAGCACAAGACCCAGGTTTATATATCGCCGGTGGGTGACCATTTTCGTACACGATTGACCCATACCCTGGAAGTTAGCCAGATTGCTCGTACCATAGGCCGTGGTCTGGGCTTAAATCTGGACTTGATAGAGGCCATAGCTTTGTCACATGATATTGGACATACCCCTTTTTCTCATGCGGGCGAAAGAGTTCTAAATGAACTGGTGCCCGGGGGTTTTCGACACAATGAAAACAGTGTCCGGGTCCTCACTCGTATTGAAGAGGGTAAAGCCGGACGCGGTCTCAATCTCACCCATGAAGTACTGGATGGAGTGCTGCACCACAGCGGTTTTGATCATAAAAAAGGGCCCAAAGCAGGAACTCTGGAGGGGCAGACGATTTTTTTCAGCGATAAAATTGCCTATGTCCAGCATGATATAGATGATGCCATTCGGGCCGGTTTACTGGCGATGGAGGATATACCACGGGAATACCTGGACGTTCTTGGCTATACGCACAGTCAGCGCATTGCCACCCAGGTGATCGATATCATTACGTATACCCGCCAAAAGGCAGAGGAATCCGCAGATGGAACACTGGTGATGGGTATGAGTTCTGCGGTGGGAAACGCCCTGGCCGGGTTACGCCGCTTTATGTTTGAGACCATTTACAATGGGCCTTACTGTATGGCCGAGAAAGATAAGGCCGCATTACTGGTGGAGTATCTGTATAAATACTACCTGGCCCATCCCGACAAACTACCGGTTTTTTACCGGGAGATCGCACGGGAAGAAGGCCTGCCCCTAGGGGTGGCTGATTATATTTCGGGAATGACGGATAACTACTGTATGGCGGTATTTAACGAGGTGTTTGTACCCCATTACACTCCCGGAATAGAGATTAAAGAATGATTCTACTGCGAGAACTACTATTCGAATGAAAACCAGTGATTGAATATAGGCGCCCATGATACCGGAGTATCATCGGTTCCCAAATAATTTTCATATACAGAGCAGGATTATAGAAAATATCGTCGAAATATGCTGAATGTAATCGGAAGTGAAGCTAAATGTCAACTGATCTGGTTCAGGAAATACAAAATAAAATAGATATAGTGGAGTTGGTGGCAGAAACCACGGAGCTGAAACGTAAGGGCAACCGCTACTGGGGGCTGTGTCCGTTTCATTCTGAAAAAACGCCGTCTTTTTCGGTTTCAGCGGATCGACAGTTGTTTTATTGTTTTGGTTGTCACCTCGGGGGCAACATTTTTACCTTTGTAATGGAGCGGGAGAATGTTGAATTCAGGGAAGCCCTGGAGATTTTAGCCGCCAGGGCTGGATTAGATTCCTCCTTGTATTCCGGTAGATACGGTCGGAAGCGGGAAGAGCTGCAAAAAGTATCCAGGATAAACGAGGCAGCGGCTGAATTCTATCATCAACGGCTCCTAGCGGCTGAAGGTCAGCAGGCTCTGGCCTACCTGGAGAATCGAGGAGTAAGTGCGGATGCGATGGCCCGGTTTGAGTTAGGCTATGCTCCCGACGACTGGCGCAAGCTGCTTAACCTTCTCCTGCGACGGGGTTACTCTACGGAAGACCTGTTGGCTTCCGGGGTAGTTAAACGCAGTCGTAACCAGGATACCTACTTTGATCTGTTTCGGCACCGAGTTATATTTCCCATTCGTAATATAAGCGGGCAGGTAGTAGGAATGGGAGGGCGCAGTCTCGACGAGGTTAACCTGCCCAAGTATTTAAATACCCCTGAAACCCGGGTTTTTTCCAAGCGCAACCAGCTTTATGGGCTGTTTCAGGCCCGAGATGCCGTGCGGCGTTTGAACCAGGTGATTTTAGTGGAGGGCTATTTGGACTGTATAAAGCTGCACCAGTACGGCATAGAAAACACCGTAGCTTCTCTGGGGACTGCTTTCACTTCAGAGCAGGCCCGTTTGTTGAAGCGATACGCGGAGAAGGTCATCATAATCTTTGATGGTGATGAAGCTGGGCAGAGAGAGACAGAACGTGCTCTGGATGTGATGAAAGAAGCAGGTTTGGAAGCCGCAGTGGTTACGCTGCCCGGCAGCCAGGATCCTGATGAATATATTGAATTGCTAGGAAAAGAGGAGTTTTTAACCTATATCAAGAACTATAAAATGAATCCGCTGGCGTTTAAGTTAGAAAGGCGTCTTAAAGGCGCAGGAAAGCTTACTTTAATGGAAAAGCTGGCTATTTTGCAGGAGTTTTATCCCGAACTGGGCCAGATTAACAGTCAAATCGAGTTTGATAGTTATCTGGTAATGATGGGCAGGAAGCTGGAATTGCAGGAACGGGCCATTTATCAGGATTATCGAACATGGCAGAATCATTCTGGCACAATTGGCATTAATAGGAATAGAAACTCAGGATTTAGAAATAATAAAGAAGGCAATGAAAATCATAAAAACCTGAGTTTTCAGGAAAGATTACTGGCTAGAATGATAAATGACCGGGATATCTTCCAATATGTCCAGCAAACTATCGGTATCGCATTTTTTTCTGACCTTGGGTTTTGTCGGATTGCCGAATTATGCAGCGATGGGCTGGAAGAAGGCGGAGAAGGGTCGGGAACTATACTTGGACAATTGGCCTGGGAAGAACCCGAGTTGGAAGCCGCTTGTGCCAGACTATCACAATTGGAAGAAGAAAGCTATCCTTCTAATAAAGATGTCGAGGAGTTTGTTGAAAAAGTTAAGATGCTGGTTAGAAAGAAAAAAAGAAACAAAATGCTCAACGATATTCGTTCCTTAAAGGATAAAGGGGATTTTTACGACTTTTTGTCCATTATACTTCGTGCAGACAGCCACCTTAAAATTGAGGAAGGGGGGAAATAGATGAAAAATCAGAAACTTGCCGAAGCAGTCAGTGCTCTGGTAGAAAAGGGTAAGAAAAAGAAGAGCCTTACTCATGATGAGATCAACACTGAACTGCAAAATTTTAAACTGGATGAAGAGCAAATAGAAGATATATTTGAACATCTTCAATCCAAGGACATAAAGATAACAGATGAAGCCTCAGACGATACGGAAACCGGTTCTGATGAGAGCGAAGAGGTTGTGGCACCACCTGAAGGTGTTGATGTCGAAGATCCAGTCAGGATGTACCTGAAGGAAATCGGCAGGGTCCCCCTTTTAATCGCCGAGGAAGAAGTCGATCTGGCCCAGAAAATCGAGGCCGGTGACGAAGCAGCCAAAAGGGCATTGGTTGAGGCCAATCTTCGATTAGTAGTGAGTATTGCCAAACGTTATGTGGGCAGGGGTATGCTGTTCCTGGATTTGATTCAGGAAGGGAACCTGGGGCTTATGAAGGCCGTAGAAAAGTTTGATTATCGAAAAGGCTACAAGTTCAGCACTTACGCTACATGGTGGATCAGGCAGGCCATTACCAGGGCCATTGCCGACCAGGCCCGAACTATTAGAGTCCCGGTTCACATGGTCGAGACCATCAATAAATTATCCCGCATCGAACGTTCTTTGTTACAGAAGCTGGGCAGAACGCCTACACCCCGAGAAATAGCAGAGGAGATGGAAATCCCTGAAGAACGGGTGATGGAAATAATGAAGGTGGCCCAGGAACCAGTTTCGTTAGAGACTCCCATAGGTGAAGAAGATGACAGCCACCTGGGAGATTTCATTACTGATGAAGATGCCGAGTCCCCTGAAGAGTCTGCATCCTTTGTACTTTTACGTGAGCACCTGGATGGCATTTTGGACACCCTGACTGACCGGGAGGAAAAGGTACTTCGATTGAGGTTTGGTCTCGATGATGGTAAACCTCGTACCCTGGAAGAGGTCGGTCAGGAGTTTGGAGTTACCCGGGAAAGGATCCGTCAGATTGAAGCCAAGGCACTGAGAAAATTACGCCATCCTTCCCGAAGCAAGAAGCTCAAGGACTATATCGAGTAGGAACTTTTGGGAATCTGGCGGGCAGGATTATTCTAAATAGCATATAAGACTATATTTACAGGGGTTTACTCGATAGATGGTGTTGACTTTGATCGGGTTACCCCTTATAATAATATTTGCCGATGGCGCTCCTCGATAGCTCAACGGTAGAGCATCCGGCTGTTAACCGGAGGGTTGCAGGTTCGAATCCTGCTCGGGGAGCCAATATTTTGGGCCTATAGCTCAGTTGGCAGAGCCACCGGCTCATAACCGGTTGGTCCCAGGTTCAAGTCCTGGTAGGCCCACCATAAAGGATGTAACAGAAGTCAGAGATTGGGGCAGATGTCAGGTGTTAAATAAATACTTGACAGAAAGGCCGCGGGTGCATACCATAATAATGGTGCGATTCCCTGACCAAGCACCAGTATCCGACTTCATGTGGCCCCATGGTCAAGCGGTTAAGACACCGGCCTTTCACGCCGGTATCAGGGGTTCGAATCCCCTTGGGGTCACCAATCAGGGCGATTAGCTCAGTTGGGAGAGCACCTGCCTTACAAGCAGGGGGTCGTAGGTTCAAATCCTGCATCGCCCACCAGAAAACGACAGGCTTTCTGATTATCAGAAAGCCTTTTTGGTGTCTACAATTAAATTTATCAGCCTGGCTGCAGGTTATTAGCAGACGTCCATGATACCGAAGGTATCACACCGGTACTGCCGAAACATCGTCGGCTTCCCAAGTCGCTCGACTCGGTTAATACTCTCCTGGTAAAGATTCTGCATCTTTACGGTTATATTTTTATTAATCAGCGTATATCTTTGGCTGCCAAGTTAGACTTAATAATTGAAAAGGGATATTCTTGTCTATGTAGAATACTGAGATTAAAAAGGCCAGGCCGAGCCGATACAGTTTTCTTATTGCTAGATGGCATAGGAACAGGCTGTGGCCGAGCCTCAAAATGCGGAAGGAAGGGTGCAGAATGCTAATCTCGGAGGATCTTAAGTACGAACTAAGATTCCTGGAGTCCCATGGAAAGCAGTTGGATTGGAGTGAACTGGTCTGTCCTGATTGCCAGACCCAGGTGACTGTAGTGGCCGTTAACGATATAGGAGTGCCCGACTACGAAATGATCTGCTGCCCTGTTTGTGGTGCTGATATCCAGCAAATTAGGGCTGATATTGGCTACAGGCTGGCAACCATCGAGGAGCCCGGGAAAGAGCCGCGTTTTGGCGAATAGCTTACATCAGAGGTTGGCTTATGTTTCTGCCTGTATGAATTAGCATCAGGCGGCAAGGAGGTGGCCGGAGTTATCCCCGTTTCCGGGGCCTACCCCGGTTTGAGGGAGGTTATCAATGCAGGAGCCCATCTCGTTGTCTACGGTATTTTCGTATACTAAACCACACTATATAACTGTACTTACTCATCAAAAGCAGCCGTTGTTTCAGGAAAGGTTTAGCTGTGAACTGCTTTTAAATATCATTACTTATAACAAGTATGCCCTGTACTACAGGGTATTTGGAATGGTTATCATGCCCGATTCCCTGCATATTATTTTCCATTCTTCGTTCGTACAACTTTACCAGGTCGTTCGTAAAACTATCGGCAACTTTGACCGCTATTATCATCAAATCACGGGCAAACTGCTTCCGTTCTGGGACAGTGATTATTACGCCTATCCGCTGGAAGACTATGATACCTTGAAAAAGGTTCAGGATCATATCCATCGTGAGCCTGTACGTCATGGGCTGGTGAAAGATCCCGAGGATTACCTGTATTCCAGTTACCGCTTCTATGAGCAGGAGGGCGATGAATTCATTTTGCTGCTGGATAAACTGAGTGATTGAGTTAAGGTTCAAGGAGGAGACAGAGATGTTGGCACACGATATTACCGAATTGATCGGTAAAACTCCGATAGTAAAAATGCGCAAAGTAGTGGATGGCAGCCAGAGTGAGATTCTGCTCAAACTGGATTATTTTAACCCGGGTGGGAGTATCAAAGATCGAGTAGGTCTCAACATGATTCTGGAGGCCGAGAAAGAAGGGGAATTAGCGCCCGGAAGTGTGATTATTGAACCCACCAGTGGTAACACTGGTATTGGCCTGGCAGTGGCAGCGGCAGTACGTGGTTATAAGTTGGTACTGGTGATGCCGGAGACTATGAGTATTGAACGGCGCCAGCTCCTGGCGGCTTATGGGGCGGATATTATTCTGACCTCGGGTACCGCAGGAATGGAAGGAGCGGTACGCAAAGCGGAAGAACTAAGTCGAGAAAAAGGCTGGTTTATGCCCCAGCAGTTCAGCAACCCTTCTAATCCGTCCATACACTACCGGACTACAGGACCGGAAATACTGGCAGATACAGAGGGGAAATTGGATTATTTCGTTTCCACAGTTGGTTCGGGCGGAACCCTGACCGGAACCGGTCAGTACCTGAAAGAACACCTGCCTGGTATTAAAATTATCGCGGTAGAGCCGGAAGCATCTGCGGTATTATCAGGAGGTAAGCCTGGTCCTCATAAGATTCAGGGAATCGGGCCCGGTTTTGTACCAGATGTTCTCCAGCTGGAGCTGATTGATGAGATCATAGCTGTAAGTGATGAGGATGCTTATAATACCACCAGGAGACTGGCCCGGGAGGAGGGCATCCTGGTCGGTATATCCTCGGGAGCTGCTGTTTATGCAGCCTGTCATATCGCTCGCCAGACGCAGCCAGGCACTCGAATCCTGGCTATTGCTCCGGATTCGGGGGAAAGATATCTTACTACAGGGGTGTTTGATGCCCAGCATGAATTATAAGAAACTGAGCAAACAGATTTCATATGCCCTGCGGCATGCACCCTGGAAGTTCGGGTTGGAACTGGATGAGTATGGTTGGGTGGAAGTTGACGAACTGCTGAACTCCTTGAGAACCAGAAAGGTGTGGCGGAATCTTCAAGAATCGGATCTTCAGGCGATGATGTCCAGTTCTGATAAAAAGCGTTTTGAAATATCCGGGGGCAAAATAAGGGCCTTATACGGGCACTCCATCCACCGCCAGGTGGTAAAAGAACCCAGGATTCCTCCCGAAGTTCTTTATCATGGAACTGCCCGGCGATTCCTGTCTTCAATAATGGAGAAAGGGCTCCTGCCGCGGGGCAGGCAGTATGTACATCTGTCTACCGATGTAGAAACGGCCATGGAAGTGGGGAGACGGCACGACCACCGCCCGGTTATTCTCCACATAGCCGCCGGGAAGGCTCATGAGGAAGGCATTGATTTTTACCAGGGCAACCACCAGGTCTGGTTGGTCGAACATATCGACCCCAAATACTTGAGACGTGCATGATACCTGAGGTATCACCATCAGAAGTATGGAAAACAAGTGGTCGAAATCCACCAGGGACCCGGTGGGGTAAGCACTCTACCGGGTTCTTTTCTGTGTGCTATGAAATTGAAATCGCAGATATACGCTGATGGACGCCGATGATAAAAACAACTCTATACGGGATTGTGGTAACCCGGCGAAGCGAAATGGCAGTAGGGGAGGCTGAAGCCTCCGCTGCGGGTTAGAACTCCGTAAATTAATATACTGCAGCCGACCAGTCGGGGAGTGAGCGGGTTAACCATACTCCACAACGCACTGTTTTCATAATTTTAGATGGGGGGATTAGAATGGAGTTTTTGTTACAGCGATTCTGGCATATTTCGGTGGTGCGGGAAGCTGAAAAGTATATAAAATCTACAGCAGTTTACAGCGACTCGGGTGAGGAAATAGCGATGGTTTTTAAGGTGGATGTCCATGATTTTGTCATCCGGGAAGCTTATCTGAGGTGCCTGGGAGGACCGGGGAATATGGCGGAAAGGCGCATTCCTTTGCCCGGCCTGGTAGGGGTATCGGCCTATCTGGGCAGCGGCTCCGAACTCCGGCAGGGTCTCAATAATATTCCAGGAGAAGGCGCCCGTTCACTGGTTCGTTCCGTGGTAAATGAAACGGTAACCAGCCTGGTGCAGGCAGAGACGTTCTTATATCGGGAGCGGGGATACACCTCTTTAAGCGATTACAGTCAGGCCTGGGACCAGTTTTATGCCGGATCCTGTCGATTTTATAGTAATTTGGACCAAACTAAGGTTTCCTGGGGTGATTACATAGGAGATAATATTCGGGAGGTACAGCTGTTTGACCGTTTCAAGAGCCAGCAGTTGTACCGGAATTCAGCGGGTAATTATCTGGTAACCGGTACACTGGTGGACTCGTTTCACCATATGAGTACCTGGCTGGAAATACAGGGCGAGGGTTTACAGGTGGTTAGGGCAGAAGGGGAAATTATCCGGGTGCCTGATGATGTATGTCGGGAGTCGAGCAGGTACCTGAATAACCTGAAGGGTATAAAATTATCAGGTCTGAGGAAAAAAGAAATGGCCGAACTGCTGGGGACGGGACAGGGATGTGTGCATTTCATAGATCTGATTTATGACAGCGTCCGGACGATAGGTAGATATCGTGAGTTGGTTACAGGGCCAGA
>JAAZLJ010000086.1 GCA_012799365.1 Syntrophomonadaceae bacterium
AGCGAAGCTGAAGGCTGTGAAGCGGAGCGAGAAACAGGAGGTTTCGAGCAGGGAGAACTGAGTGCATGGACGCCGAATTTCGACCGGTCCGCTTCACACTGAAGCGAGCTGATGTACTGCAGTCGACAAGTCCGGGAGCAAGCGGGTTAACCACACTCCAACGAGTGAAAGTTATTCTTCAGCGGTAGGCCCAGGGGTCATGGGGGCGATGGTATTTTAAGAGGGGGTTTAGCAATTGAGCAAGTATCCGTTGGACGAGCTGGTAGAAGTGATGGACAGGCTGTTGGGGCCGGGTGGATGTCCCTGGGATCGGGAGCAGACTCATGCTTCCCTGACCCGGTACCTCATTGAAGAAACTTATGAAGTGGTAGAGGCCATCGATGAAAATGATATGGCTCAATTAAAGGAAGAACTGGGAGACTTGCTGTTACAGATAGTGTTCCATTCCGCCCTGGCCGCACGGCAGGGAGCGTTTGATCTCAACCAGGTGACCAAAACCGTAACCGAAAAGATGATTAATCGTCATCCCCATGTATTCGGAACTATGCAGTTAGATACCAGTGACGATGTTCTGGATAAGTGGGAGGGGTTCAAGAAAAAGGAAGGTAAGCGGCGGGTGTTAGAAGGGATACCGAAGCATCTCCCCGCTCTCATGCGGGCGGAGAAGATGCAGGCCAAGGCCGCCCGGGTAGGGTTTGATTGGCCGGTTATCGATGGTGCGATGGATAAACTGGTGGAAGAGGTACGGGAACTGGCCCGGGCAGAGAATCAGGAACAGGTGGCAGAGGAAATGGGGGATGTGCTGTTTGCCGTCGTCAATATTGCCCGTTTTTTGGGCGTAGACCCAGAAGATGCCCTGCAGAAGACGAATAATAAGTTTGCCTATCGATTCGGTTATGTAGAACAGGTTCTCAAGGATAAAGGGAAAAGATGGGAAGAAGTCACTCTGGAACAAATGGACACCATCTGGGATGAGGCCAAGTCGCAATAGAACTGATTTTAGCCAGGATTAGTTAACACTTTTTAATAAAAAGCTGGACCCTCAAGGAACCGCGGTCAACTAATTAAGATAATTCTATAGATAAGCAGGAAATACTCAATTTAATAGCGAATAGCAATATAGTTTTTCCCATAAATAACAGAAAGGTAGGGGGGAGAGAGTTGAACAAGACAGAATTGGTGGCACAGGTAGCTGAACAGGTAGAAATGAGCAAGAAGGATGTCGAGAAACTGGTTAACGTTCTTTTCGGTACCATCGAAGAGACGCTCAGAGAAGGAGAAAAGGTCCAATTAGTTGGATTCGGAACCTTTGAAGTACGGGATAGAAAGGCTCGAAAAGGGCGTAATCCTCAGACCGGTGACGAAATTGAAATTCCGGCTACGCGCGTTCCTGCCTTTAAGGCGGGCAAAACCCTTAAAGATGCAGTTGTATAAATGAGGTTGGACAAATTCCTCAAAGTCTCCCGGTTGATTAAGCGGAGAACTGTAGCTAAAGATCTGGCTGACAACGAACGGGTACTGGTGAACGGACGGGTGGCAAAACCTGCTACCGAGGTTACCCCGGGAGATATCATAACTGTACGGCTGGGGGGTAAGAACCTGGTAGTTGAGGTTCTGGAACTGAAAGACTCGGTGAGGGCCAGCGATGCCGGGAGACTTTACCGGGTCATTACCTAGCTTTCCCCTGAAAATGCGCGTAGGGGAAAAGAACCTGACCACATAGTTAAAATGCGAGATCGCCTTGCTGCAGGGCGGTCTTTCTTTTTGGTTTCCTGGGGCCAGGCACTGGCAAACCCCGTCGCCTTCGCTCGGCGCCCAGGCTCCGCCCTCGATTCGGCCGACACTTGCCAAAACATCGTTGGCTTCGCAGGTCGCTCGACTCGGTTAACACTCTCCTGGTAGAATCTGTATCTCCAATGTATATTCTATCATCTGCGTTCATCAGCGTGTATCTGCGGTTTCAAAGTGGTCTGCAGTTCTATTTCAGCATGAGTATACATATATTTACCATGATTAAACATTGAGGAGGTGTAGGCATGGCTGCTGAACATTCCCTCACCATGAATAACCGTCAATTCTTGTTGTTGAGCGGAGTTAACCAGGTAGGCAGTTTCGACGTATCGGAGATTGTACTGGAAACTTCTCAGGGCCCTCTGATACTAAAAGGGGAAGGTTTGCACATAACTCGCCTGAACCTCGAAGATGGCGGCAAAGTATCCATCCAGGGAAAAATCAACAGCATGGAATACAGGCCCCCCAATCACAGCATGAAGAACCGGGGGCGTAATGTGCTGGGTCGCCTGTTGAAATAGGGACGATAAGACTCACATGGGGGTGGAAGCTTGAACAGCCTGATGACTCAGTTCCAGGACTTCTTCTCGACCGCGGTCCTTGGGCTTCTGGTGGGATTGGTTTTTCATTTCTACCACCTGGTCATCAGGATGGCTGGAGTTGGCCGTTTTGTACTATACTTTCTGGACTTTCTTATCTGGTTGGTTCTCATAGTCCTGGTCTTTCTAGCCTTGCTGCTAATTAACCACGGGGAAGTCAGGGTATATGTACTGGTTGCTCTGGTTCTGGGGGGACTGGGTTACTATCTATACCTGTCCCGGTTGACCGCTAAACCTCTCAAGTTTGGGGCCAGCTCCCTGGTAAGCGGCTGCCGCTTTCTGGGGCGGCTGCTGTTACGCCCCGTAATAGAACTCAAAAATCGTATAAGCGGATTCTTAAGCGGTCTCTTATTGCGAGCCAGCCAGGGCCAGGGTGACGAAGATGACGAGGACAAACCAAACTAAAGACGTACATGATAACCGAAGCATCACCAGCGAAAGCATGAAAAATGGTACATTCATTGGAGTGTGGTTAACCCGTTTACTCCGGACTCGTTATTTATCTGTTTACGCAGTTGTGGAGTTTATTTAGTCAGTAGAGTCAGTTACAGTCGGATTTAATATTTTGTGTTTTCAGCGTTTTCATAATATTCAGTGTAATCAGCATCTATCACCGTCATCTGCGGTTTCAAATTATTTTCCCATCCAGGCAGGAATTCCAGGGTCTTTTGCAGAACTAGTGATGTACTTAAAATGTCCACAAATTATACACAATCTGTGGATAACCTGTGGATAACCCTTAACGGATGGTTGATAAATGCGAATTGAAATTAGAGGAGCGGAAAAATTAAGCTTTCGTGAACGCCAGGTGGTAACATTAAAGGAGATGGGCAGCAATACCGAAACCATTGCCCGTACTTTGGGCATTACTGCCAGTACGGTTTCCACTCTTTTGAACCGGGCTAAACGCAAAGGGTATGAAGTGGTGATCGTGATACCTGGTGATGCTCTGGGGATTCTAGGGGTAGATGATGATGACGAGGAGTAAAAAGATGGGGCGGGAAAGCTCAAATGAGATTAAGACCAGGCGCAAAAAAAGGAGAGTAATTGTACTCCTGGCATTATTGGTGGTGGGCATCATGTTTGGCCCGCGGCTGAGAAGCATTTGGGATCTAAAACAGGACATAAGTGTTTTAGAAAATCAGAAGGCGGCTTTACTGAAGAGAAACGCAGAATTGACACAGATGGAGAAAAAGCTGCAGAGTCAGGAGATGATAGAGAAATTGGCTCGGGAAGAGCTGGGTATGATCAAACCTGAAGAAAAAGTCATAATAAAAGTGATTCCTGAGCAAGAACCAGATAAGGCATATTGACATTAACGCTGTTACCTGGGTACAATAGGATATAGCATATCATAACAAAAATTGGGGGGCCATATATTTCTATGCCGACAGAGCAGCAAACAGTTATTCCAGGTGCAATTGTGGAAGGAGTGGTACAGGGCATAACCCGCTTTGGAGCTTTCGTTGAACTTCCGGATGGCAAGGTGGGCCTGGTTCACATTTCGGAGATCGCTGATACCTATGTTAAGGACATTAGAGATTTCCTGCAGGAAGGACAGAAGGTAAAAGTAAGAGTTCTCAATGTGGAAGACAACGGCAAAGTGGGGTTATCAGTTCGACAGGCAAAGGAGCGAGAACGGCCCCGACGACACTCAGGTGGAGAGATGAGTTTTGAGGATAAACTAAGCAAGTTTCTCAAGGAAAGCGATGAAAAGCTGCAGACGCTGAAGCTCAAGCGTGATCCTAAGAGGAGAAACAGGAATTCTTAATTTGAGTGAGAACAGCACTCCTGATTGGAGTGCTTTTTTATTTGGAGGGGTATTATGAGGCTGGCGGCTGTAGATGTAGGTACCAATTCCTGCCGTCTTCTGATTGCCGAGGCTATCGGAGGAAAGCTTTCGACAATCTTGAAGGAAACGGTTACTACCCGTCTGGGTGAAGGGCAGCAGGATAGCGGATGGCTGCGTCCATCAGCTATCAACAGAACCCTGGATTGTCTGTTAGATTTCCAGGCCCTCATCAAAGCTCACCGGGTATCGGCCTACCGTATAATAGCTACCAGTGCTGTACGCGAAGCTGCCAATCGCGAGGATTTTCAAGCCATAATTGAGGAAGCGGGAATAAAGCTCGATATCGTTGACGGGAAAGAAGAAGCTCTTCTCAGCCACCTGGGAGTAGAACGCAGCCTGCAGTTTTCCCAACCGCCGTTAGTAATTGACGTAGGTGGTGGTAGTACCGAATTCATCTGTCCGGGGGATCCTTTTACGGTAAAGACCTTGCCGGTAGGAGCGGTGAAAGCTACGGAAGGTGATTGGTCAGCAGGAGAAATATGGAGCAAGCTGCGGGAAGGCTTGGCCTTGCGGGAAGAAATACGTGACCATCCTATGGTAATGGTGGGGGGAACTCCCACTACCCTGGTGGCCATTAAAGAATCTCTTGCCGAGTATGATGCAGAAATGGTACACGGTCATATTTTAACCAGACCAGAAGTGGAGGACCTTTATGCGATGTTAGACGGCATGCCTCTAAACTTACGTCGGCGTCTGCCCGGCCTGCAGCCGGAACGAGCCGATATCGTGGTCAAGGGTACTCTTATTATCCTATTAATTATGGAAGGGTTGCAAAAAAAGGAGATCACCGTCAGCGAAAGTGATCTCCTGGAGGGCATCATCTGGCAGCTGGCGGCTTCTGGAAACCGCAGATAAACGCTGATGGACGCAGATGACACTGATATTTATGAATACGCTGAAGGAAAATTAGACGCAGATAGACGCTGATTATTATGATTAGCGCCGATTTCTTTTGTTGACGTAGAGAAAGCAGAAATACGCAGATAATAAACTCTGTAAGGAGTATGAAACCTGGCGAAGGTCTTTGGGGTATTGGTAGGGGGAGGCTGAAGCCTCCGCCATAAATTGCTCCGTGGAAGCTGAAGCTTCCGCTACGGGGTTAGGGCTCAGCGTAAATTGATGTACTGCAGTCGACGAGTCGGGGAGCGAGCCGGTTACTACTCTCCGATAATATGCTAAGGCCAGCGGTATCTGCTAGAAGTACAGGTCACGAACACCCTCCTCGATCATTTGCAGCCTTTCTATGGTTTTAGCCCGTACCTTGTCGCTCTTAATCAGTGCCAGATGGTTGGTGATGGTCTTTTCTCCCATCTCCTTAACCTCAGGTGATGCATAGTCTTCCAGATACTCTTTGAAAGTTAGAATGGCGTTCGGCTGGCATACATTCCCGATCTGGCCGCTTTTGGCCAGGGGCATGAACCGGTCTCCGGTCCGTCCGGACCGATAGCAGGCAGTGCAGTAACTGGGGATGTAGCCACTTTCGCACAGGCCGAGGATCAGCTCTTCCGGTGACCGGTCATCCCCTACCACGAATTGAGCAGTGGTACCGCAAGTTTCGCAGCCGTGTACCTGTTCTGCGTATCCACCTACTCCCGTGCAGGAACCGGCACTTATCTGGGAAATTCCCAGTGCGAAAAGCTCATCCCGAAACCCGGGAAGTTCACGGGTCGACATAATCATTCCCGTATAAGGTACTGCCATCCGCAGTACCGCGATTATCTTGCGAAAATCATGGTCTGATACCAGGTGGGGGAAAGTCTCCAGGTTGATATCAGCGGCCGGGCGCAGGCGTGGCACTGACAGGGTATGGGGTCCCACTCCACAGGTTTCGTCCAGGTGCCGGGCATGCATCAACATACCCATTACCTCGAAACGGTAATCAAACAGCCCGAACAATACTCCGATACCCACGTCGTCAATCCCGCCTTCCATAGCCCGATCCATTGCGGTCAGGTGCCACAGGTAGTCAGATTTGGGTCCCCGGGGGTGCATCCGGGCATATGTATCGTGATGATAGGTTTCCTGAAAAAGTACATAGGTGCCGATACCCGCCTCTTTAAGTTTGCGGTAATTTTCTACGGTGGTGGCGGCGATATTAACGTTGATACGGCGGATGTTACCATTGGCCTCCCGTACGCCGTAAATAGTCTCCATGGCCTCCAGTACATAATCGATGGGGCATTCCTTCGGATGTTCCCCGGTCTCCAGGGCGATGCGTTTATGTCCCAGTTCCTCCAGAATACGCACTTCTTCCTTGATTTCCTCCATCGTCAGTTTTTTGCGCGGCAGCTCCCGGTTAGAACTATGGTAGGCACAATACACGCAGTCGTTAACACAGTGGTTGCTGATATACAGAGGCGCAAAAAACACCATGCGCTTACCATATATCCTCTCTTTGATCTCCCGCGCGGCCAAAAACATTTCCTCCAGCAGTTCATCATCCTCTACCTGGATAAGGGCCGCTACCTCTGCTGGTTCCAATCCTTGAGCCTCACGGGCTCTGGCGATTATGTGTTGGATTTCCTCCCGGGAAGCCTTCTGGCCTTCTTCCAGCAGCCCCCAAATCTCTTCTTCATTGATAAAATCCATCGCCTGATACGCCATTAATAGTCCTCCTCTCTTAACCTTCTTTATTGATATTCAATCTTTACAGCATGTCCATAACCGGATGATACCCGGCGGCCCAATTCATCGACCAACTTCTCGGCTTCTTCTTTTAGCTGCTGCGGCTTTGAGGTTGCCTCCGCTTTAGCCGGGTAGATATCGTAAAGCGCCCGATACTTTACCGGAGTCAGGTTCAGCATCAACACATTGGCCCCGGCCAGGAGTCCAGCCCGACGTCCGTCCTCCTGTACTGAACCCAGAGCCGTGGTAGCCGGCAGATGGGTTCTGGGCAGCAGCAACCTGGTTACTGCCAATACTTTTAGCGTCATTTCCATGGTTCCGGCCCGGGCCTTCCCCAGGGGGGTAGCCGGATGAGGAAGGAAAGGGCCGATGCCCGCCATATCCAGGCTCAATTCTTTCATTAATAGTATGTCGTTAGCCAGGCTGGTTATCGTCTGGCCCGGTAATCCCACCATATTACCCGAACCTAACTGGTAACCGAGGTCACGCAGGTAGGTCAGGTTTTTTAGCCTTCGGGCCAGAGTACTTTCGGGGTGCAGCTGGCGGTAAAGTAGAGTATCCGAGGTTTCGAACTTGAGTAGATAACGATCGGCACCAGCGGCCTTCCAGCTGGTATAAGCAGCTTGCGGACGGTCACCCAGGCTGAGGGTAACCGCCGCTCCCATCTTTTTAACGGCAGCCACCAGGCAAGCAATCATATCGTTGGTGTAATGAAAGTCCTCACCTGACTGCAAAACGATGGTTCGGAACCCCATTTCTACCGCTCCGGCTGCTGTATCCAGGATTTCATAGGGGTGCATACGATACCGTTTTAATTCCCGGTTGCCGTAGCAGAGGCCGCAGTATACGCAGCGGCGGACGCAGTGATTGGAAAATTCGATGATACCCCGCAGGTGCACATCCGGGCCCAGGTGTTTTTCACGTACTTCATTGGCCAGAGCCAGTAAACCACCTACCTCGTCCGGTTTTTCCAATCCCAGCAGAAAAACAATTTCTTCATGGGAAAGCTCACCAGTCGCCCGGTAGTTATTAATAATTTCTTGCAGAACCATCATCTCTTTCCTCCAGCTAGAGATACAACCCCAACCAGGAGTGTGTTAACCCGGTGAAGCGACCTGACGAAGACTAACCTGAAAAACCCGTCAGAAGTCATTTTAAGAATTACCGGGTTCAGTTAACCTGAGTCAGTAAAAGTCGGGTTTAAATATAGTTGTAACTATCTGCGCCCATCAGTGTTAATCTGCGGTTTCAAAAAATCACCCTTTCCTGGCCAGGGCACTTTTAACCTGGACTCCCGGGAGATTGCCCAGCTTTCCGGTCATAGCCCCGATATCATCAGTAGTCCCCTCCACGATGAGAGAGATCACCGCAATATCTCGTTCTCGGAAAGGTACCCCCATTCTTCCGATGACCAGGTGGCCATAGCTGCTCAGAATCTGGTTCAAGTCCGGGGCTACGTCCCGGTTTTCTACTACAATACCCACCACACCCAGTCTTTTATTCACTTCCTTTTCCATCCTCCATTTCTATGATTATTCATACATTCGAAAAAAACGCGTATGTAGTAATAGTCTAAAATTAATAGTCATTATTCACTCAGGCAGTTATTTTTCAGGTACCATCATTATAATTAACGGTGTTCATCCAACAGGTATTTGTGCTAATCTATCCTTGAAATAACTTGTCGGGAACGTATATTGCCGACCCAGGCAGACAATTAGCAGCATAAAAAAGACTTGTCCGGAACCAATCCAGACAAGTCACAGGGTCACCATCATTCCTCATCCCTACCCCTGGGAGCTAAGAACCCTCGTTGGCAGGGTAAAGGATATCGAATTTTCCCTTGGACTCAGAAAGGCTCCTTGTCGTCAGGTAAATATATCTTTTTCCTTACTATAGCATGGGACCCATTTATAAACAAGACCAATGGTATATTATTTACATACCGCCACCGCCATCACATAAAGGAATACTATACATAACCCAGAGTTATATAATGAGATTTAACAAAGGTTTTTTCTTACTTACATCGAAGTAAACAGAGATAAAAAGAATTTTATCATAATTAAGGCTCCGACCTGCTTTACTTTATAGGTTGGTTTGTCCTGACGGTTGTCAAGTATTACCCTGATAAAGGAGTTCAGGGAATAGCTCCTTTATCAATACGCGGTATTGCATGTTAGCACAAATACCATGTTCCCTCAAGTTCAATAACTCAGGGGAGGAGGTGAGAGAGGTGGCAAACTACCGGGATATTATCGCTAGTTATCAGGATAAGCCAGGCGGGATTATCGAGGCCTATCATGCCTTGCAGGAAGAATTCAATTATATCCCCAGAGAAGCAATAGACGAAGTCGCCAGGGTATTCGGAGTATCAGAAGCTCAGGCATACGGAGTAGCAACCTTTTATTCCTACCTGTCGGTAGAGCCGAGAGGCAAGTATATTATCCGTATGTGTGAAAGCGCGCCCTGCCATGTGGCTGGTGCGGACGAGGTCATCAAAGCTTTTGAAAACCATCTGGGTATCAAGGTGGGTGAAACCACTGCTGATGGAAAGTTCACCCTGGAATTGACCCAATGCATAGGGCAGTGTCAGGGAATTCCGGTCATTACTATTAACCGGGTGCCTTATGAAGGCATCAGCCCGGATCAAGTCCCCATGATTTTAGAAAAATGCAAATAAATATGGATAGAAAGGAGGCAAGAATATGGCTGAAGAAGTACGTATAGTGCTGAGGAATGCAGATAAAATTGACCCGAACAACGTCGACGATTACATTAATGCTGGCGGATACCAGGCCCTGGAGAAAGTACGCGGCATGGATCCTAAAGCGGTTATCGAAGAAGTCAAGAAGGCCAATGTAAGAGGTCGCGGCGGGGCTGGCTTTAATGCCGGATTGAAATGGAGTTTTGTACCGCCGGCCGATGTAAAATACGTAGTCTGCAACCTGGACGAAGGTGAACCCGGCACGTATAAAGACCGGACCATAGTCCAGAAGGATCCCCAGACCGTCCTGGAAGGGATGGCTATTTGTGGCCATGCCATTGGCTCAAAGCAGGGCTACATCTACTGTCGGGGCGAGTACCCCTATGTGGTAGAACAACTTAACCAGGCCATAGACCAGGCGAAAGCCAAAGGCGTACTGGGAGATTTCGATATTGAAGTCCGTATGGGAGCAGGAGCTTATGTATGCGGTGAAGAAACAGCCTTGATCGAATCTATCGAGGGGCATCGTGGTGAGCCTCGGTTTAAACCCCCGTTTCCAGGAGTAGAGGGCTTATGGGCGAAACCAACCGTAGTCAATAACGTTGAAACCTTTGCCAACCTGCCGGAAATTATCAATAAGGGAGCGGACTGGTTTGCCAGCATCGGAGCACCCAACTATCCGGGCACCAAGGTGCTTACCCTGACTGGAGACGTAGTGAACCGCGTGCCTATTGAAGTACCGACCAATACCACCATCAGAGAAGTCATTTATGAGTTCGGCGGTGGCATAAGGAATGGCAGAAAGTTCAAGGCGGTTCAGATCGGAGGCACCTCAGGAGGATTTATACCCGAATCATTACTGGACACCCCAATAGATTTTGATTCCATGAGCAGTATCGGTGCCACACTGGGTACCGGAGCAGTATTCATCATGGACGACACCCGGGATATAGTAGATATAGTAACCCGGATTTCCAAATTCTTTGAACATGAATCTTGTGGCAAGTGTAATCCATGCAGAGAAGGTACTTTCCGGTGCTATGAAATTATGAAGAAGATCAACCGGGGAGCAGCTTCCGCCAAGGATATTGACAATATCGTCCTCCTGGCCCGAGTGATGCAGAAGGCGGCTCTTTGTGGTCTGGGACAGGCAGCACCTGGTCCCATCATGACTACCCTGCAGCATTTCAGGCATGAATATGAGCGTAAGCTCGTTTAAGAAAGGAGGATGACAAATGATTACATTAACTATAAACGGGAGAGAGGTTCAGGCTCCCCGTGGTAGTACTATCCTGGAAGCCTGCCGCTTGAACGGTATAGAACTGCCTACTCTGTGTTATGATCCACAGCTAAAGCTGGCCGGTTCCTGCCGTATGTGTATAGTAGAAGCTGAAGGTCGTCCGCTGTTTCTGGCTGCGTGCGTGGCACCAGCAGACAATGGTATGGTGATTGAGACCGAAAGCCCTGATATAGTAGAGGCTCGGAAGGTCATCCTGGAACTGTTGATGGCCCGCCACGGCGGCATGTGCCTTACCTGTGAAAAAAGTGGTGACTGCCGGCTGCAGGACTACTGCTATCAGTACGGAGTTTCTACCACCCGGTTTACCGATGGGGGCCGACCCCGGTACCCGATTGAAGATCCCAATCCCTTTATTGAGAGGGACTATAATAAATGTATCATGTGTACCCGCTGTGTCCGTGCCTGTGAAGGCATAACCATGGCGCGCGCTATTAACGTTAAAAACCGGGGACACCAGGCCAAAATATCCACCGCCTTTGACGGTGACCTGGTTGATTCACCCTGCGTATTCTGTGGACAGTGTATCATGGTTTGCCCGGTAGGGGCCCTGACCAGCAAGGTGAGTGCCGGTAAAGGCCGGTCTTATGAAGTAGACAAGGTGCTGACCACCTGTACTTATTGCGGTACTGGCTGCACCCTGGAGCTAAATGTAAAAGACAATCAGGTAGTGGGGGTCACCTCCAACCGTTCGGCCGAGTGGAGCCCGGTCAACAAAGGGGCTCTATGTGTCAAAGGCCGCTTCGGATGGGAGTTTATCAATTCCCCGGAACGCCTGACTCAACCATTGATCCGGAAAAATGGCGAACTCCAGGAAGCCTCCTGGGACGAGGCACTGGATTTCATAGCCAGCCGTCTGGGTCAGATCAAGGAAGAGCACGGGCCCGATTCCATGGCTGTTTTTACCTCGGCCCGGATTACCAACGAAGAAAACTACCTGGCTCAGAAGTTCACCAGGGCGGTGTTGGGGACCAACAATGTCGACCACTGTGCCCGTCTCTGACACTCCGTTACTGTCGCCGGTCTGGGGGCAGCATTCGGAAGTGGAGCAATGACCAACTCTATTGGTGAACTGGAAAAAGACGCGAGAGCCGTATTTGTTATCGGTTCTAACACTACAGAAAACCACCCCGTAAT
>JAAZLJ010000087.1 GCA_012799365.1 Syntrophomonadaceae bacterium
GGCTTCACCGAGACGATAGTTTTTAATACGGCCCTGCTCAGAAGGCGGGTTCGGGATCCCAAGCTGCGGCTGGAACTGATGAAAATAGGTAAACGCTCCAAGAGCGATGTTTGTGTAGCCTACATCAAAGACGTAGCCAATCCAGATCTGGTAGAGGATATTAAGGGCAGGTTATCGGCTATCACTATCGATGGTCTGCCTATGGCGGAAAAAACGGTGGAGGAGCTGATAACTCCTCCCAGTCGCTGGAACCCCTTTCCCACTGTCCGATATACTGAACGTCCGGATGTGGCAGCGGTACATCTTCTGGAAGGTCATGTGTTGATAATAGTGGACACTTCACCCAGCGTGATAATCGCACCCAGTACCTATTTTCATCATATCCAGCATGCGGAGGAGTATCGGCAGGAACCAGTAGTTGGGGTGTACATTCGGTGGATAAGGATGCTGGCTATTCTGGGCTCCATCCTGGTGACTCCGGTGTGGATGCTTCTGGCTTTGCATCCCGAACTGCTGCCGGAGTCGCTCAAGTTTATCGGGCCGCAGAAGGTAGGCTATGTGCCGCTGTTCCTCCAGTTCATTCTAGCGGAGATTGCTATTGACATGGTACGGATGGCGGCCATACATACCCCCAGCCCTATGGCCACCGCTCTGGGGGTGGTGGCCGCATTGCTCATCGGGGATCTGGCGGCCCGAATAGGACTGCTGACCCCGGAGGTTATTCTCTATACTGCGGTGGTAGCGGTGGGGATGTACAGCACACCCAGCTATGAACTGAGTATGGCCAATCGGTTGGTCAGGCTATTGCTATTGGTGATGGTGGGCTTTTTTGGTCTGCCGGGACTGGTGGTTGGCCTGATTGCCGTTTCAGTGCTGCTGGTGTTTACTCGCTCTTTTGGAGTCCCTTACCTGTGGCCCCTGGTTCCGTTCAATTGGTCGGCCTTAAAGGGGATCCTGATTCGGGAACCGGTGGCCATACAGAACTGGCGTCCACAGGCATTGAAACCGTTGGATTCGCGTCGGCAGCCCGGTCCGGCTTATAAAAAAAGAAAGCAGGATAATGATTAGCCATAGACTTCGATATGCCCGGCACTCGCCGAAACATCGTCGGCTTCGGCCGGCGCTCAGGCTCCGCCTTCGATACGCCCGGCACTCGCCGAAACATCGTCGGCTTCGTAATTCGCTCGACTCGGTGAATACTCTCCTGGACCGCATATTCAATTTTACTGAGCCAAAGAGAGGGATAAGGATGAAAACAATTGGGATTCCGCGAGGACTCTTCTTTTACTATTATTACCCCCTGTGGAGAACATTTTTTGAGAAACTGGGGGTACAGGTGGTAGTCTCCGCTCCTACCAACCGGCGTATCGTGGATCAGGGATTGTTGACGGCGGTTAACGAGGCCTGCCTGCCGGTCAAAGTGTATTACGGACATGTACTGGATTTGTGCCACAGGGGGGTTGACTATATATTTGCTCCCCGGTTGGTGAGTGTGGAATATAGAGGATATATCTGCCCTAAATTCATGGGCATTCCGGATATGTTACGAGCCCAGATCCCGGATCTGCCCCCTTTGATTGACATCAAGGTGGATCTATCACGTGATGAGCGGCAGTTAGAGCGGGATGTATTTGAACTGGGTAAACTTTTTGGTAGTGACCGTTACAAGGTGAAAGCGGCCTGGGCTGCGGGGCAGCAAGAGCTGGAGGAATTTCGGCGTATAGCAGCAGTGGGCTTTCCGCTGAATCAGGCAGTAACGATCTGGGAGCGAGCCGGGGAAGCCCCAATGGCTTCTGGTGATAAGACCAGATTGAATCCTGGTGGGGAAAATATACGGACAGGTGGAGAAGCTTCGGAAGCTACTCCCCGATCTTCAGACTTGACTATTGGGGTGTTGGGTCATGGCTATTCTCTTTGTGACGCCATGGTCAGCATGGGGTTGGTGCGCAAGTTACAGGAACTGGGGGCACGGGTAGTTACGGCAGAAATGCTGAAAACTGACGAAGTAGAAGCATATGCCAGCACTCTGCCCAAGCGCATGTTCTGGACTCTGGGTAAGAAGAATATAGGCAGTGCTCTATGGATGGATGAGGAGCCGGCAGTCGATGGCATCATTTATCTGGCCTGCTTTGGATGTGGGCCTGATTCCCTGGTGGGAGAGATAATTGCCCGTCGGGTGGTTAACACTCCTTTTATGATGATGATAGTGGATGAACATACCGGAGAAGCGGGAGTGGTAACCAGACTGGAAGCATTTTATGACATGGTGGCAAGGAGGAAAAATGCGGTATGAAGGTAACCTTTCCCCATATGGGCCGGGCCTGGATCGCTATCAAATCTCTGTTTGAAGGACTAAATCTGGAGGTAGTGGTGCCTCCGCCTTGTTCCCGGCGGACATTGGAATTGGGGGTGCGCCACTCTCCTGAATTTGCCTGTTTACCGTTGAAAATTAATGTAGGCAACTTTATCGAGGGGCTGAAGGCCGGGGCTGATACCATAGTAACAGCTGGAGGCTGGGGACCGTGCCGTTTTGGGTATTATGCTCAGGTACAGCGGGACATCTTAACCGATTTGGGTTACCAGTTTGATCTAATCGTACTGGAAGCACCCGATTCGCGTCTAAGTGAACTGGCGAATCAGGTCAGGGCTCTGGGGGTCAATATTTCCTATGCTGGAATGCTTAGAGCTATTTACCGGGCCTGGGAAAAACTAAAAGCAGTCGACGAGTTGGAGGAATCTTTGCGCTATTGCCTGCCCCGGGTTACCCGACCAGCAGAAGCTGAGAAGGTGCTGCATGAGGGGCTGCAGGCCATCGAAGCAGCGGTTACCGCCAGGGAGATTCGCCAGGCGTTGAAAATGGGACGTTCTCGCCTGGAAGGGCTGCCTTATAATCGGGAGCCGGTGGCCAGAATAGGGCTGGTGGGCGAGATATATACTCTGCTGGAGCCATCCAGCAATTGCGAAATAGAAAGAAAATTGGGCTATCTCGGGGCTGAAGTACATCGAGCGGTTTCCATGCCTCAATGGATTAATGACCATCTGTTGGGCGGCATCCTGCGCGTGGATAGTTCTCAAGAAGCACTGGAGTGTGCCAGTCCCTATCTGAATGATTGGGTAGGGGGGCATGGGCGGGAGACGGTAGGCTATTCAGTGAAATATGGACGAGAGGGTTTTGACGGGGTTATCCAGATCGGGCCGCTTACTTGTATGCCGGAAATCGTGGCCCAGGCGGTGCTGGGACAGGTGAGCCAAAAAGAGGGTATACCGGTGATGACCATGTATTTTGATGAGCAGACGGGGGAGGCCGGCGTGATGACCCGACTGGAGGCTTTTCTGGATATGGTGCAGCGCAGGAAACAGTTCGCGGCTGCCAGGTGACTTTAACAATACACTATCTTTGTTTGAATCCACAGATGGACACTGATGTACTGCAGTTGGCGAGTCGAGAAGCGAGCGGTTAATACACTTCTGGGAGAGGGAAATATCGGGGGGGTGAAAGGGGTCAGGTAAGGTGAAATATTATCTGGGAGTAGATATCGGTTCGGTCAGCAGTAATTTTGTACTCACCAATCCGAGAGGTGAGGTGGTAGAGGCCATTTACCTGAGGACTATGGGAAACCCGGTGCAAGCGGTCAGACAAGGGCTCAGTATGGTAATGAAGAAGTACCCGGAAACGACTATAAGAGGTATTGGAACTACGGGAAGCGCCCGACGTTTGGCGGCAGTCATCATGGGGGCCGATGTGGTCAAGAATGAGATAACTGCTCACGCAGTAGCGGCGAGCAAGTTTTATCCCGAGGTACGGACCGTGGTCGAAATCGGAGGTCAGGATTCCAAAATTATTATCCTGCGTGACGGCATCGTAGTAGATTTTGCCATGAATACAGTGTGCGCGGCTGGTACTGGTTCATTCTTGGATCAGCAGGCTATGCGCCTGGATATACCCATCGAACATTTCGGCCGTCAGGCGTTAAAATCAAAGCAGTTGGTAAGAATAGCCGGCCGGTGTGGGGTATTTGCGGAATCGGATATGATACATAAACAGCAGATGGGATATCCGGTAGAGGACATTATCGCCGGTCTGTGTGAAGCTCTGGCACGCAATTTTTTGAATAATGTGGCCAAAGGCAAGGATATTCAGGAACCGGTAGTTTTTCAGGGTGGTGTAGCTGCCAATATGGGAATGAAGCAGGCCTTTGAAAAGCTGTTAGGGAAGCCGGTAATGGTGCCGCAGCAGTATCACGTAATGGGTGCTCTGGGTGCTGCCATTCTGGCCTCCGAGTCAATTACCCATCGGAAGGGCAGCAGGTTTAAAGGGTGTGGCTTTGTACTGGAGGGCGATTTTACTACTCGGAGTTTTGAGTGTAATGGTTGTCCTAATATGTGCGAGGTGGTAACCATCAAGCGCGATGAGGAGGTTTTGGCCTATTGGGGTGATCGCTGCCGCCGCTGGGAAGCGTCGCTCACGGAACAGCGCCCGGCTCTGGCCTGGTGAGGCGTTATCTGCGGTTTCAAAAACTATTTCCTTAGCAGTTGTATAACCGAGTTTTGTTTGATAAAATAATGAGCGTTACAATACATCTATATCAGCTGAGATTAGCTGAGGAGAGGAGAGAGGAGTCAAGATGAGTAAAAACGAACTCACCAAGATCATTCTGCCTGAGGACCGGATTCCGAAATTCTGGTACAATGTTCAGGCCGACATGCCGAATCCATTGGCACCAGCCCTTAATCCCCAAACCAAAAAGCCGCTTACTGCTGACGATCTATCACCGATATTTCCTATGGGGCTGATCGAGCAGGAGGTTTCCCAGGAGCGGTATATCGAGATTCCAGAAGAAGTAAGAGAAATATACAAGTTATGGAGACCTTCGCCCCTGTATCGGGCCCGTCGCCTGGAGAAGGCTCTGGACACCCCCTGCCGTATTTATTATAAATACGAGGGAGTGAGCCCGGTAGGGAGCCATAAGCTAAACAGCGCGCTGCCCCAGGCTTACTACAATAAAGCCGCGGGGATTAAGCGTCTAACTACGGAAACCGGGGCCGGACAGTGGGGGACGGCGTTGTCACTGGCTTGTAAGATCTTCGGGTTGGAATGTACTGTTTATATGGTAAAGGTAAGCTATCAGCAGAAACCTTATCGGCGTTCGATTATGGAGACTTATGGAGCCGAGTGTATAGCCAGTCCCAGTGATACTACGGAAGCCGGGCGCAAGGTATTGGCTGAGACCCCTGATACTCCGGGTACGCTGGCCATAGCTATCAGTGAGGCGGTAGAAGATGCGGTTGGTCGAGATGATACCAACTATGCTCTGGGTAGTGTTTTAAACCATGTATGTCTGCATCAGACGGTAATTGGCCAGGAGGTTAAGCTGCAGATGGAAATGGTTGATGACTATCCGGATATTGTCATCGGCTGTTGTGGAGGCGGGAGCAACTTTGGAGGTATAGCCTTCCCGTTTATTCCAGATAAACTAAAGGGAAGTAAAGTAAGGTTGATTGGGGTGGAGCCGGGGGCTTGTCCCAGCTTGACCAGGGGAGTTTTTGCCTATGACTACGGTGATGTTGCTGGTTTCACTCCTCTGATGAAAATGTATACCCTGGGTCATGATTTTACTCCTCCGGGAATTCATGCTGGAGGACTGCGCTATCATGGTGCGGCTCCATTGTTGAGCCAGCTTTGTCATGACGGGTTGATTGAGGCCAGAACTGTGCTGCAGAATGACATATTTGAAGCAGCCGTATTGTTCGCTCAGACGGAGGGGATTTTGCCGGCTCCAGAATCTTCGCATGCCATCAGGGCCGCCATTGACGAGGCCTTACTGGGTAAGGAAGAAGGAGCAGCCCGTAGTATCGTATTTAATCTGAGTGGTCATGGACATCTTGATTTAAGTGCCTATGATAACTACCTCAGCGGTAACGTTCAGGATATAGAATTATCTGACCAGGATATTCAGGTTAGTATAAAAAACCTGCCCCAAATATAGAAACACAACAGACGATATTTGACATAATTTTTGGGCAAATGATAAGATTCAAGTAATATTTGCATTATGATCTTAAGAGGCTATTGATTACAATAGCCTTTCTTTATTTCAGCATAAACAACAGGGAAGGTGAACGATTTGCGGTTTACGGGAACCATAAAAGTTAACTCCCGGGGTCACCTGGAAGCAGGCGGAGTCGATGTACTTGATCTGGCGCAGGAGTTCGGAACTCCCCTCTATGTCCTGGATGAGGAAGGGTTTCGCGCCAACTGCCGGGCCTTTCGTGAGGTTTTCCAAAAGTACGGGGATGCGATGGTGCTTTATGCCAGTAAAACCCTGTGCTGCCTGGCGGTGTGCGTCATGGTGGAGGAAGAGGGCCTGGGGCTGGATGTGGTCTCCGGTGGTGAACTTTACACTGCCTTGAGAGCCAGTTTTCCTCCTGAGCGTATCTATTTTCATGGTAATAATAAGACCCCGACCGAATTAAAAATGGCAGTGGAGTCCAGCGTGGGTCGGGTAGTAGTGGACAATTTCTATGAGTTGGAGGTACTGGACCGTATTTGCGAACGGTTGGGGAGAAACCAGGAAGTACTGCTGCGGATAACCCCGGGGATTGAGGCTCATACTCACGAATACATCAAGACCGGGCAGATAGATTCTAAATTCGGTTTCACCTTGTCCAACGGTGACGCATTAAAAGCGGTACAGCAGGTGCTGACCACCCGGAATCTAAAGCTGGTGGGTTTGCACTGTCACATCGGTTCTCAGATTTTTGATATGGAATCGTATGCCCATGCGGCGGGTACGATGATGGATTTTATGGCAGAGATTAAGGAGAACACGGGTCTGGAACTGCCGGAGTTAAATCTGGGTGGGGGTTTCGGCATTTACTACTATGCCGGGGACGAGCCTCGCTCTCCGGAAGAATGGGCTCGAGCGGTAATGACAACTGTGCAGAAAAAAGCCGGGGAGAAAGGGTTGAAGATGCCCCGGATTATTGTAGAACCGGGTCGAGCTATTGCCGGGCCGGCCGGTGTAACTCTGTACACCATTGGCTCGTATAAGGAGATACCGGGGATACGGAAATACATCGCTGTGGACGGGGGTATGACCGATAATCCACGACCGGCTATGTATGACTCCCAATATGAAGCAGTCATAGCAGATCGGGTGCAGGCTGAGCCGAATGAGCTGGTTTCGGTAGCGGGTAAGTGCTGTGAATCGGGGGATATGCTGCTCTGGGATATTAATCTGCCGTCTCCCCGACCAGGAGACATTCTGGTTACTCTGGCTACCGGGGCTTATAATTATTCCATGGCCAGTAATTATAACCGCATCGGTAAACCGGCTATGGTGTTGGTGAGGGAGGGCAAGGCTGAACTCATAGTCAGGCGTGAATCCTATGATGATCTCATCCGTAATGATATTATCCCGGAGCACCTGGCCCGGGGGAAAGTCATAAAAATTGCTGCAGGTAAAAAGTAAGAAGCCATGCTGTTGGCAGCAGGAAGCAATCTTTGAACTCTGAATTACGTGGCATACTCGGGGATGGAATTATTAATCTGCGTCAAATATTTATGACTTCGGCGTGGGCTCAACCGTACACTATGGGTATGCTTCCTCACCGAGATTGGCCTGATTGAGGGGTTTTACCAGAGTATGGTATAATGCGTTTGTGCAGATAAAATGGGGGAGTATATATGCAAATCATAACATCCCATAATTCCCTTGATTTTGACGGCCTGGCGGCGATGGTAGCCGCCGGTAAGCTGTATCCTTCTGCGACCAAGGTTTTTTGTGGTACCCTATCGACCAACGTAAGGCAGTTCATGAGCCTGTACAAAGACCATGTATTGACAAAATTCCCCAAACAGATTAACCTGCAAGAAGTCGATCACATGGTGGTGGTCGATACCCGCAGTCCCCAACGTCTGGGAAGCCTGAAGGAGTTATGTCAGCGTTCAGGTGTGGATTTACACATTTATGATCATCATCCTGATGCATCGGGTGACCTGGTAGGGTCGGTGAATGAGGTGCACGAGGTAGGGGCGGTTACTACTGTATTGGTGGAGAAGATAATAGAAAATGATATACCGATCAGTCCTTTTGAGGCTACTATTTTCGCTCTGGGTATCTATGAAGACACCGGGAGCCTGCTTTTTTCTTCTACCACTTCCCGGGATGCAGCGGTGGTAGCTTTTTTACTGGGACGGGGAGCCAATCTTTTAGTAGTAGCTAACTTTATCGAGGAGCCTTTCTCCGAAGGCCAGCGTCTTATTCTTCAAGATCTGCTGCAGACCTCCCAGTACCATAGGATTAACAGTCTGGATATCGTAATAGCGACTTCTTATGTCGAAAAGTTTGTCCCCGGGCTGGATTTAGTTACCCATCGTTTAACGGAGATCGAACCAGCCGATGCTGTGTTTGTAACGGTCATGATGGAAGGCAAGGTTAATATAGTGGCTCGCAGTCGCAGTACCAGTATACCGGTAAACGACATTCTAGCACCGTTGGGAGGTAGAGGACATGCCCGGGCCGCGTCGGCAGTGGTAAGGGATCGGAGTCTGGAGGAAGTAACAGCGACCATCGTCGCCAACCTGGAACAAATCGATGGCCCCATCCTGACGGCTGAGAAGATCATGTCCAGTCCGGTGAAAACTCTTTCGATTGATACCAGCATCGGGGAAGCCGGGCGTATCATGTTACGTTACGGACATACTGGAATGCCAGTGGTCGATGGTGATAAAATCGTGGGTATTATTTCCCGGCGGGATGTAGATAAGGCTCATATACATAACCTGGCCCATGCGCCGGTCAAGGGGTTCATATCTCGTAACGTTATTTTCGTTACGCCTGATACTCCGGTAAGTGAGTTACAGAGGTTGATGGTAGAAAAGGATGTTGGCCGTCTACCAGTTATTAGTAACGGTAGTTTGGTGGGTATCGTTTCTCGTACCGATATTTTACGTACCTTGCATGGAGATGGTACCCAGCCGGGAATCCATGAGGTGCTGTACGAGAGCGATGGGGGCGCCTGGTATGATAACTGTTACGAGCTTTTAATCCGCAGGCTCCCGGTGCGTATTGTATCTATCCTGGAGATGGCCGGTAAGATCGCTGCTGACATGGGCTATACTGTATATATGGTGGGTGGAGTGGTACGAGATATCTTCTTACAGGTACCCAATTTTGATGTGGACCTGGTGGTGGAAGGAGATGGTCCAGCGCTGGCTCACAATCTGGCTCGGGCATTAGGGGGAAGGGCCAGGGTTCATGACCGTTTCAAGACTGCGGTGGTGGTTTTGCCCGAAGGTTTTAAGCTGGATATAGCTACTGCGCGTACCGAGTATTACGAATTTCCGGCGGCTCTGCCGCGGGTGGAGAAATCTTCCATACGAGAGGACTTATACCGGCGCGATTTTACCATTAATACCATGGCGATTTGTTTGAATCCTGATCGTTTTGGGGAGCTGATCGATTATTTTGGTGGTCGTAAGGATCTGCAGGCCGGGTTGATAAGGGTGCTTTATAATCTTAGTTTTATCGAGGACCCTACTCGTATATTGCGGGCTATTCGTTTTGAACAGCGGTACCGGTTCCAGATTGAACCAGAGACCTTGCGGTTTGCGCGGGAGGCGATTGCTCGCAGGCTCTTGGGCAGATTATCATATAATCGCATACAACAGGAACTGGGGTTGATATTAGAAGAAAAAGACCCGGTACCGGCATTGCGGCGCATGGATGAAATCGGGGTATGGCATTACGTACTCCCCGAGGTTAAACTGGATAATGAGGTCTGGATCATGCTGCGCCGCATCCCCCATATTTTGGGATGGTTGGCAGAGCGATGGCTGGAACCCAGCCCTCGCTCTGCCGTGGTTTACATCCTGGCTATCCTATCTCCTCTAACCGAGGAACAGATAGAGCAGGTTTTGAACCGGTATCAGTTTGATCGGGAGGTTGCTCGTACCATCAGAATGGCCCGGGAGGTGCCGTACCTGGCGGAAGAGATTGAGGCCAACCCTGGTCTGGCCATGAGCGAACTGGACCACAAGGTAAGGAGACTTTCTATTGAAAATATTGTCTACCTGCTGCTGTGTTTTACCAGTACCGAACCCTGGGAAAAGGTGGTTCAGTACCTGGAGCTGCGAGAGGATGTCAGGATACAGGTAAGCGGCTACGATTTAAAGAGATTGGGGATAAAACAGGGGCCGGTGTACCAGCAAATACTGGATGAGTTATATGGTGCTTGCCTGGACGGGCTGGTTAACGACTATGAAGACGAGCTTAACCTGGTTCGAACCTGGATAGCGGAAGGGAGATTTGGTCTTGGCAAATCAGGTGTATGAGCTGCTGATCTGGCTGCCGGCTATATTGATAGCGCTAACCTTTCACGAATATGCTCATGCCCGGGTGGCAGATGTACTGGGAGATGATACTCCTTATTACCAGGGGAGGTTGACCCTTAACCCCCTGCCCCACATTGACTGGATAGGGTTTTTGCTGCTGGTACTGGTCCATTTCGGCTGGGCCAAGCCGGTGCAGGTGAATCCCTTGAATTTTAGAGGAGTAAATATGCGAACCGGCATGATGCTGGTATCCCTGGCCGGTCCGCTGATGAATATTTTATTGGCAATTATCGGGCTTTTGCTCCTGAAATACCTGCCTCTGGTTATGACCGGAGAAAATTTGTATATGTTGGCCCGGCTGTTGGAGCCGCTGGTGTGGATAAATGTTATATTAGCCGCTTTCAATTTGATACCTGTACCGCCTTTGGACGGTTCTAAGATCCTGGCCGGGCTGCTGCCTCCACGTGGGGCGGAATTTTTTGATCGCCTGGAGCCTTATGGCACCATTATTCTTCTACTATTAATTGTGACCGGTACGGTGGGAACCGTGCTGTATCCGTTTATTTACGCGATTATGGGTGTTTTACGCCTGGTTGTATGAGGAAATTGGGATAGCGGGACATGAACATTAATTAAAACATGGTAATAAAATTCTGAGGAGATGAGGTAACGTGAAGGGTACGGTAATGAGCGGCATGAGGCCGACGGGAAAACTGCATATCGGGCATTTGAGTGTCCTGGAGAACTGGGTCAGGCTGCAGGAAGACCACCGGTGTTTTTTTATCATCGTCAACTGGCATGCCCTGACTACCGCTTTTGATGAGACTGAAATCATAGTTGAAAATATACAGGATATGGCACTGGACTGGCTCAGTGCTGGCCTGGATCCAGCCAAGAGTACCATCTGTGTTCAGTCGCAAGTTAAAGAACATGCTGAACTGCACCTGCTGCTGTCCATGATCACGCCGCTGCCGTGGCTGGAGAGGTGTCCGACCTACAAGGAGCAGGTTCAGGAACTGGGTAAAGCGGGTAAGGATATTTCTACCTATGGTTTTCTGGGTTACCCTATGCTCATGGCGGCGGATATCCTGGTCTACAAGGCGGATACCATACCAGTAGGCCGTGATCAGCTGCCCCACCTGGAGTTTGCCCGGGAGGTGGCTCGCCGATTTAATTATCTATATGATAAGAACGTGTTTCCCGAGCCCCAGGCGCTGCTTTCTAACGTTCCCGTGGTTCCCGGTATCGATGGGCGTAAGATGAGCAAAAGCTATAATAACTATATATCCCTGTCCGAGTCTACCGAGGAGCTTAAAAAGAAGACCAAAATGATGATTACGGATCCGGCTCGCATCAGGAAGGATGATCTCGGGCATCCCGAGGTCTGTACAGTGTTCGTCTATCAGGGATTGTTTAACCCGGAGGAAGTTGATGAGATCGAACAGAAATGCCGCCAGGGTGCTATCGGGTGTGTAGCCTGCAAAGCCCGGTTGGCCGAGTGCCTGGATGACGTTTTGGGGCCCATTCGGGAGAAAAGGGAGGAACTGGCCCGCCGACCGGATGATATTCGAGATATGTTGGAAGATGGCGCCCGGAAGGCCCGTGCGGCAGCCTCTGCTATTATGGAGGAAGTGCGGGAGGTTATGAATCTCTGCTAGAAAAATTGAAACCGCAGATGAATGCTGATGGACGCAGATAACTCTGATAATTATGAATAATTAGACGCAGATTAACGCTGATTATTATGATTTACGCGGATTTCTTTTAAATTATTTTTGACGCTGAGAACGCAGATGGGCGTAGATTTAATAAAAAATAAAAATATACACTGAAAGATGTGGAAATATCAATCCGGAGAGTATTAACCGAGTCGAGCGACTTACGAAGCCAACGATGTTTTGGCGAGTGCCGGCGGAATCGAAGGCGGAGCCTGAGCGCTGGTCGCAGGCGACGTCGCAGTACACACGCAGCTCCCGGGCTCGCGAAGCGGAGCGAGGAACAGAGGGACTACCAAGATTATGGATTACCAGGTTAGATTGGAGGCCTTTGAAGGGCCTCTGGATCTACTGCTGCACTTGATTGAAAAGAATAAGGTGGATATCTACGATATTCCGATCGCGGTTATCACTGACCAATACCTGGCATTTATCGCTGATTCGGTTGAGGCTGATCTGGAAAACCTGGCTGATTTTTTACTGATGGCGGCCACCCTGGTCAGCATAAAATCAAGGATGCTTTTACCGCGCCGTAAAGTTGTCGACGAGGATGAAGAAGCGGAAGAGGATCCGCGGGAGCAGTTGGTACAGCGTTTGGCCCTTTATCGCCAATACAAGGAACTGGCCTCTCATCTGGCGGCTCGGGAAGAGGGAGAAGAGCCCCGGGTTTACTACCGGGAGATACCGGCCGATGAACAGGAGGAAGTAGTTCCGGTCGAGGTAAAGCTGGAGGTTTCTATCTCTGAGCTGGTTAAGGCATTTCAGGCACTCTGGCAGGAGAAAACGGATGAATTTAGTTACCCACTGCCGCAGGGAGATGTGGATGTGGGTGAGAAGATAGCGGAGCTTTTACAGCGCCTGCCCGTTCTTCCTGATGCCATGGTGTTTCAGGATTTGTTCTGGGATGTACATTCCCGGCGGGAAGCCCTGGCTCTTTTTCTGGCTTTGCTGGAACTGGTCAGGCAGCGGCGGGTACGAGCGGTACAGGAGGAACAATTCGGCTGCATAGTAGTAGGGCTGCAGCCAGAGGATGACAGTCCTGCGTAATGAGCCTGGCAGCAGGTTGATAATCATGGGCGGCCATCTTCGTGTATCTGCGGCTGCATGGTTATTGTCATTTTTTGCGTAGATGATGCGAGGTGTTATCGGGTGTTGTTGAGGCAGGAACTTAAAGCGGCCATAGAGGCGGTACTCTTTACCCGAGCGGAACCCATAGATATAGAGGAGCTCTCTCGAGCCCTGGGAGTTTCAGTGCAGGATACCAGGGAGATACTGCAAGAACTAATTTCGGAGTATAATAGAAGTGAACACGGAATACAGGTAGTAGAGTCGGATGCCGGGTACACGATGTGTACCAAGCCCGAATATTTCCGTTACGTTAATAATACTAACCGGTCTGTAACCAGAAGGCTTTCACAGGCCGCCCTGGAGACCCTGGCTATTGTTGCGTATCAGCAGCCCGTTACCCGGCCGGAGATCGAGGCCATTCGCGGTGTGCGGGTCGAAGGGGTGCTGAATATGTTGGTAGACCGGGGTTTGGTGGCAGAAGCCGGGAGGAAAGATGTCCCTGGAAGGCCGCTGTTATACGTCACTACTGCCGAATTTTTAAGGATATTCGGAATTACCAGCCTGGATGACCTACCGCGGAAAGACGAGGAGGCATGAGTAGTCGTGGCCGAGGAGAAGTCCCTGGAAGAACAAATTAAGCTCAAGGCTCAGGAAGTTCGTAAAACCGCCAGGTACATGGCCGGTATAGATGATCTGGTAGAGGAGCGTATACGTAAGGCGCGGGAACAAGGGGCGTTTGATAACCTCGAGGGGGCTGGAAAGCCTCTGCATCTCTATGAGAATCCTTTTGAACCGTCAGACATGCGCCTGGCCTTTAAGATGTTAAAAGATGCTGGGTATGCGCCCTACTGGGTAGAATTAGGCAAAGATGTAGATGCCGAGTTGGCGGCTTTTTGGGAGGATGTAGATAAATTCAAGAACTACATCCGGGTGGTGTTGGATGGACGGATGAGCAAAATGGCGCGGCGTCGTTTTGTACAGAAAAAGAACAGTTTTTACGAGGATATGCGGCTCAGGCTGACCAAGCTCAACCAGAAGATCGATAACTACAATATACATAACCCCATGTTCTGGTTGGGGAGAGAGAAATTGGACGAGGAAAAGGAATACGCCAGGATGGTGCAGGAGGTCGAAGAGATTATCGTTGAGGCGGCCAGGAAGGCAGGGTTACGGTAAAGTCATTCTGCTGTGAAGATTGAAACCGCAGATACACTCTGATGTACTGCAGTCGACGAGTCCGGGAGCGAGCGGGTTAACCACATTCCGTAAATATGTAGTTTTCATGTCCCTGATGGTGATACCTCCGGTATCATGGAGGTCTGCTATGAATTTGAAACCGCAGATTAACGCAGATAATACTAAAAATATACATTAAAGATGCGGCAATCTGCAAGGAGAGTCTTAACCGAGTCAGGGAGAAAGTTGATATCAATAAGTAATTTCTGGCGGGGCAGGAGAGGCCCGCCTTTTTGCTGGGTATAAGCAGGGGGGTGGTCGGGGCAAAATAGGAAAAAACGGGAGCGATTGGTTAGTGCTGGCAGCTTATATAGCCATCGGGGGCATACTGGTTATGGTCTTTCTGCTATTAAATATTGAAGTAGTGGCCAAATACCAGGAAGACGGAGATAAAAATGGCCTTTTTCTGGAGGTTTTCTATCTTAATCGATGGTTTAAAAAAGAATACAGTTATACCCATACCGGTTTTCGACTGCGGCGTTTCCTGCCTTTTATAGGGGTTAAAAAGGAAGTCGAAGAAGGCTCGGGTGATGACATTTATGAGCGGGGTCTGCTCATCGGGCTGCGGGAGGCTGGAGAATACCTGGATAAAGTACTGGATATTAAACGCAAGCTGGATGAAATACCGCTTCTTAAAAAATTCTATTTTCGCACATTAAAGGTTAAGGAACTCAGGTGGGAGACGTGTATCGGCAGCGTGGATGCCATGCAGACCGGGCTTCTAGCCGGGGGAGCCTGGAGCATCAAAGGGGTTCTTATGGCCTATATCAGCAATAAAATACCGGTGAGAGAGGTGTTCTTGAATGTTGTGCCCCAATTCAATCGTGAGGGTTTTACGACTTCATTTTATTGCATATTCCAGCTAAAAGTAGTCCATATTATTATTACGAGCTTGATTATAAGATTGGCAAGGAGGAGTAAACATGCCGACCAGCGATACACAGCCGCCGCAAAACCATCCCATTGAAGGGTTAATGACTACGGCTATGGAGAATCTTAAACAGATGGTGGACGTAAATACCGTGGTAGGCGACGCAGTAGAAGCCAACGATGGCACGGTGATAATTCCTCTCTCTCAGGTGGCTTTCGGGTTTGCCGCCGGAGGCGGCGAATATGAGGTGACCGGTGGGGGAAGCGAGGGGAAATTACCTTTCGGAGGCGGCAGCGGGGGCGGGGTATCTTTGAAGCCTATCGGGTTTCTGGTGGTTCGGCCGAACAATGATATCAGATTGCTCGCAGTTAAAGGTAACCAGTTGGCTGAGAGGGTTGTGGATTTAGCTCCGCAGCTGCTGGACAAAATCGAGGCGATGCTGAACCGGCCCAACTTCAACCCTAATAATGTGGTATAAAAACAATTTCAATTTTATGTTTATGGTCAGCGTGTTGAAAACTAAAGTGCCGAACAGGCTTTGGAATGCCGCCGGCAGCCATAACCTGGGTTATCAAATTGAGCGATGATCCGTTCGTTTCCGTAAGGGTGCATTGAGCACCCTTTTTTTGTGGCTGGTTCTTATTCCTCACCTTTATTCATAAAACTTATAAGGGAAAAGCCCGGGGGTGAGGAGAATTGCTAAATGTAATCTGGTTGGTTTTATTGGCTTCAGGAATTATAATTGCGGCCATTAATGGACAGGTAGAGGTGGCTACCCAGGCGGCCCTGGGGGCGGCTCGGGGAGCGGTGGAGGTCTGTTTTGACCTTATTGGAATAATGGCCTTGTGGTTGGGGATTATGAGAATAGGGGAGAGAGCCGGGCTGGTCGAAGCTCTGGCTCGAGCTTTACGGCCGGTGATGAGCAAGTTGTTTCCGTCGGTACCTGCTGAACATCCGGCTATGGGAGCCATCATTCTTAACCTGTCGGCCAATGTATTGGGGCTGGGAAATGCGGCCACCCCTTTCGGGCTTAGAGCCATGCAGGAACTGCAGAAACTAAATCACAAGTCGGAGGAAGCCTCCGTGGCTATGTGTACCTTTCTGGCCTTGAACACTTCCTGTATTACCTTGATCCCCGCCACCATTATTGGGGTCAGGGCTTCTTTTAATTCCGCTGATCCCACTGAAATAGTAGGACCTACCATCTTTGCTACGGCCTGTGCCATGACCCTGGGTGTTACCGTGGACTACCTGTTCCGTACCCGGAGCCGCTGGGGGAGGGATGACCGTGCTGATTGATGTTTTAACTGTTATTTCCCGTTGGGCGATACCTTTTTTGCTCCTGGTTATACCCGTGTATGGGTTTTTACGCAAGGTGCCGGTTTATGAGGCTTTTATAGAAGGAGCCGAGGAGGGTTTTACCACTGCGGTGAAGATCATACCTTTCCTGGTGGGGATGCTGGTGGCCATATCCGTCTTCCGAGCTTCCGGGGCCATGGAATCTCTGTCCCAGCTGTTGGGCCCGGCCCTGAGAACTATCGGCACTCCGGCTGAGGTACTGCCTCTGGCCATTATGCGGCCGCTATCTGGCAGCGGAGTACTGGGCATGGCCACGGAGCTTATGCGTACCTATGGGCCAGATTCCTTTATTGGGCGTCTGGCTTCTACTATGCAGGGTACCACCGATACCACCTTCTTTGTGTTGACGGTCTACTTTGGTTCGGTAGGGATAACCCGCTACCGTTATTCCATTATCACCGGGTTAACCGCGGACATCACCGGCCTCCTGGCTTCGATATACATATGTAATCTCCTGTTCCGTTAACTGGTAGTGAGGTGACGGGAAATATTTGGAACCGCAGATATACGCAGATGCACGCAGATTAACCACGAAATGGACGTAGAATACACAGAAAACTTATGAAAATAACTTTTATAGGGAATGCGGTAAACCGGGTGGAATAACCTACGAAGGCGGTGGTAGTGCAACAGCAAAGCCGAGAGCGGTGAAGCGGAGCGAGCCGGTTAATACTCTTCGAATAATATGCTGTTTTCAGACCGACATGAGGGTCTACACTCAGGAGGCCGGGGGTTGGGGCATGACGATGGAGTAGTAAACTCGTTTGACCGAGGAAACGAAGGAAGCCAGCTCGAAGGTCATTTGTTTATAACTCTGTTTAAGAAGGGGGAGGGTAGGCTCTCCTTTTTTACGGATCACAGCTACGGCCAATAGAAACCCGAAGAAAACTACGTAGATAATAGAGTGATAAACTGGAAGAGTATGGGTGGTAAATTCGAACAGCCGAAAGATATTCGGGAACATCATCAGTGATAATGACACCGCCAGGAGTCCAGTCGGAAGGATGGTAGACCGGTGGTCTTTGAGGTTAAGGACCTGTGCCAGAATAGATACGGCCAGGTAATAAATTAAGCTAAATCTTACGAAGTTACCGGAAACCCAAATCGCTACTATGGCTGCTTCTATGCGAGTTATGAATCCACCGATAGCGACCTGGCGAATGGCCGAAAGGACAGAGTCACTAAGCAGAGCACCGTATTCGGTGGGGAAAACGATTTGGACAGTCGCTACGGTAAGAAATATAACTCCAGTGGTGGTTATTGCATACCCGATACCGGCCTTAAATGCTGATACAGGGGAATCAAGTTTTTCCAGGATAAAAGCCAGCAAGGCTACCTGGGTTACCAGTTTTAGCTGAATTCCCGTCCCGGCCAATAAAGGCTGCCACCCTTTTTCCAGCACCGGAGTCAGATTGGAAAAGTCAGCCTGGGGTAGTGAAAAAACTGTAATGGTTGCTACCAAAAGGAACATTAAGACACCAATTAGTTCAGCGGCCCTTCCTATAATCGTAATTCCCTGGTAGACCGAGAAGCCAGCTACCAGCAGGGCCAGGCTGGCTACAACAACGATAGGTGTTAGCGGTAGTATGTCGAGAGCTAACAGGTCAGTAAACTCTCTTACAGCTGTGGCCAGAAGTACCAGCAAGCTGAATACGAAAACCAGGCCCACCATCCGGGCGGGAATGTCCCCCAGGATGATCCCACAGTATTGAATTAGATTTTGCCCGGGGAAGCGTAGTCCCGGTAGTACCACCAGAATGGAAAGCGGTAAAGTGATTAAACCAGTTAGAATAACCGATAACCATGCATCCCTGCCGGAAGATTGCATTAAGAAGGTAGGGAAGTACAGGATGCCACTGGTGATAACCGAGATACTGAGCATCATCCACGCCTGTCGGGTAGAAACCCTGTCATTCATAGCAGTAACTCCTTTGTCATGACAGTCTAGTATTTCAGCCTGGTAGTTTGAGACACCAGATTAACTCTCCTTATTTTGGCATCTACTTCGATCTCCAGTTTGATGGTGGGGAAGATGTCATCCCAGCGGTGGGCCAGCTCGGCCCACTGTCCGGGGTATTTTTTTCTAAGTGCATCACCAAAACCAAAGATATCTGAGTTGAGGGTTTGCGCCTGGCGGACGGCCAGCGTAATCTGTTTCTTAATTACCTGTTCGATGTGTTGGTTTAGCACGGGCAGCATTTCCGGAGTGACCAGCTGGTGCAGGCATCGTTGTTCATAAAAAAAGCCTTCTTCTCTGACCTTGATGTGCATGATGATTTGTCCATCCCGGATTTCCGGCTTGATCTGGCTTTGGGCTCTGATATTTTCGATCAGTACTGGTTCACCTCCTACCGGACATGAGATGGTAATGGTGCCCCCGGTTACCATTTTAGGTCTTAACCATCGGTATCCCCGCGATTCTTCTTCGTTCAGCCATCCTACCAGTTTCCCTCTCTTAAAGACTGCGGTTCCCGACAGTTCAAGGTGTTTCTGGTTTTTTTCGCGTTCCACTATGGCTATCCCCGGTACCGTCGGTTCCATCCCGGGAGCCGCCGTTTTGGAGGTCAGGTCAGATACGGGTGTACGAGTATATATACCGGCCAGACGATCCTGCTTCTTAATCATGGAAGCTAGGGCAGTAGCGGGAACCTTGTCTACCTGAGTGGGGACCGACAGGACGTCGGCGGCGGTGGTGTCCCGGGCCATGAAAACGTCTGCGCTTTCTCTTATATTACGGTTGCGAGCCAGGTAATCCACCAGTCCAGATAACCCTTTTCGTCCCAGATCTTCTCCCAATACCAGTACCGTAGAATGTTGAAACAGGATGCTGCGCGGGCTTTTGAGTGAGATTTTGCGGGCGGCGGTGGTGTAGGTATCATCGGCCGCAGAAACAGTGACGAAAGCAGATTGCATCCCTTCTCCTCCGGGTTGTTCCGTTTGGGGAAATTGGATGGTGTAAAGTATTTGGTCTTGCTGGAAAGAATCCAGCCCCAGCCCAATGGCTACCGCGGTCTGGTTCACCTCTTTACGATCCCAGCACCCGGCGGTGGGGAGCAGACATAGTATGAGCAGTGATATCAGCAGCCTTTTAAACAAAATCTCACCCCTACTTGAAAATAACTTTGAAACCGTAGATGCAAGCTGATGGACGCAGACAACGCTAAATATTATGAAAACGCTGAATGAATAGTTAGATGCTGATGTACTGCAGTCGACGAGCCGGGAAGCGAACGGGTTATCACACTCCGATAAACATGCTGTTTTCATGCCCCTGATGGTGATAGCTTCGCTACCATGGACGAATGTTATGTATCTGCGTTGGCATCAATTTCTGAATTGATTGGTGTATCGGGTCGGGAGGGGCGTCCATATTTGATATGGGCCAGTATCAGCAGTATCAGGGGTATGAACAGTGAATAGGTCAGGTAATAAGGAGCGATAAACCCCGGGTGGAATAATGCACTGTATTCAAGCACATTATCTCCCAGAAGAAAAGTTGTTACTGTAACCACCAGGGCCAGGGGTAGAACCATAGGTTCATAACTGATCAAATTAAAACCCTGCGCCAGTGCCAGTGACGCCCAAATTAACCCCAGAGTAATACTGACAAAAATTCCTGCCAGCCAGATCAACACCAGAAGTACCTCAACCCTTTGAATGAAGTCAGCTATATCTATCTGTCGGGCCACAACCAGGCCGGGGTATATTAGACCCCGGGCCACATCAATCCCTAAAAACGTTATAACAGAAAAGAGCATTATCAATAAGAATAAAGTGCTGGCCGATACTCCCCATTTAACTATCCTGGGGGTTTGGGTGGTATTGGTTATAAAGGGGGCAATCATCACTATATTAATTATGTCGGAGAAGAAGGCGATAGGGGTAATACTGTTAAGCACCAGGTGCGGCAGGCCCCCTGCCATTACCGGCGTAAGATTAGTGAGCCTTACTTGTGGTAAGGCCAGGAAAAACAATATCAATATCAGACTGACTATAACCGGAAACAGCACCTGATTAACCCGGGCTACCACCTGGTAGCCCCGACGGGCGGCGTAAACCGAGGTCAACATTACTGCACCGATAAGTACGCTGATGGGTGTATCGGGTAAAAACCCGGTCAAGAAAAAGTCGGAGGAGATCCTCAGACCCAGGGCAGCCATATAAATGTACCACCAGGAGTAAAGAATAGCGATGAGGGTGCCGATAAAGGGGCCGGTCAGGGTTTTGCTGTATTCGACGATGGTCTTTCGCGGGAAATATTCACCCAGTTTTACAGCAATATTCCCTACCAGCAGGATAGCCGGCGCTGCCAGAAAAGGTATCAGCCACAGATCGCGGTTGGGATAGGGAGCAGCAGTAAGGGCGGGTAGAGCAACCGCCGCCACGCTGATTTTGGCTGAAATATACAGCAGACAGATCTGTACCCAGGATACTTTCATTTTGCTGGTAAGCTTATCCGAACCCATCGCAATCACCCCAGGAGTCAAAATTTTGTAACCGCAGATGATACTACTTTAAATTAGACGCAGATGGACGCTGATTATTATGATTCACGCTGATTTCTTAATTACTTTTAACACTGAAAACGCAGGGGAAGCAATAACACGGAATATTACCAAACGCTGAAAAAACAAGATAACCCCCCCACCGGGTCTTAACCAATCTGCGTTAATCAGCTTCTAATAACTTATTGCAGTTAAGTCAAGGTTTGATGGTGAACAGCATTTCCAAACCCTTGACCGGGTTGGGCAGAGGCCAGTGGTAGAATTGACCCAGGCTGTAGACCACCCCAATGATGAATAACACCGAGAAGGCTGCCAGCTCCCTCCACATGCGCTGTTTTATCAGTGGCGGCACGTCGACCAGGATGATAATGACGAATACCAGTACCAGCAAAACTATCATTCTGCATCCCCCTTTATTTTGCTCTACATTATCTCCCTGCTCGAAACCTCCTGTTTCTCGCTCCCTTTCACCGCCTCCGGCTTCGCCTTTAATTCCGCTAATATTTGCCGAAACATCGTCGGCTTCGTAAGTCGCTTCGCCGGGTTAACACATATTCTTTAAAAGTTGTTTTGTAATACTCTACCTTCGAAACCCCTTATTCAAATTGGTAAATATATGGACAAAAGAATAGTAGGTTTGGGTACCTCATGCCTTCTGCCTAATTCTTGAAAGTTAGTATCCTGGTGAGCAAACCGCTTCGCTTTATCTCTGATTGGGCATCGACCTTTACTTCTACGGTGGGGAATATGTGCTCCCAGTCTGGCTCTATCTGTTTCCATTCCCGGGGATAGGTGCGGCTGAGGGCCAGTCCAAAGCCGAAGATGTCGGAGTCCAGCTCCCGGGCCTTTTTTACCGCGGCCAAAACTTCTTGCTCAATTTGTCGGCTGCCAGCCTGTTCCAGTCGTTTAAGATTCTCCGGGGTAAGCAGGTTATCAGTATCTCTCTCCTCATAGAAATTGGCTGTCTCCCGGATATCGATAGACATAATTATCCTCCCCTTGCTATCTATTTCTGGTTTTATTTTGCTCTTAGCTCTCAGGGTTTCCAGTGCTACCGGTTTCCCTCCGACTGGAGAGGGGAGAATTTTTATCCCGCCCCGAATTCTTTTGGGTCTTAACCAGCGGTAACCCCGGGATTCCGGTTCATTCAGCCAGCCTACCAACTTCCCTTTTTTAATGACGGCCATTCCTGAGAGCTGAAGTCTTTTTTTCCCGGGTTGTTCCTCGACTATTTCTATCCCGGGGATAACCGGCTCCACGCCCGGGGCGGCTATTTTGCCCAGGAATTCGCCTATAGTAATCTCAGTGTACAGGCCGACACCGGGGTCCTGGGTCCTTATCATGGAGACCAGACCCTGGGCCGGTAGTTTTTCGATGGGGGTGGGTACTTCCAGTACCTCACGGGCGGTCGCTCCTCGGGCGATGAAGATGTCCCCGGTTTCTCTTATGGTTTCGGCTCTGACCAGAAGGTCTAGCACGTCAGTCAGGTGCCCGGCCATATCTTCTCCCAGGACATGGACTGTTATGTGATGGGGCAGCTGTTTCCGCGGGGAAAAAAGGGTGGTATTCCTGAAGGCCGCTGAAACGGTATCACCAACCGCCGTAACCGTAGTAAATGGTTGGTTTGTACTGGCAAGTGCTGTTTGTGCGGTAACCATGATGCGGCCGCTGGTAGCCCGATCCCACCCGCCTCCGATGAGGACTGCCGCCTGGTTAACTTCTATTCGTCCCCAGCAGCCGGAAGCCAGGGTGAGGATAATAATTATAAAGATAAGCCAGAATTTTTTCGGCAAACTCTTCACTCCTATGATTGATTGATATAGACCCATACAGGACCGATTTCGCGGTTCACCAAGTTAACATATTTCCTTCTCAGCATCAATAATAATTGAAAAGAAACCAGCGTTAATCTGCGTCTGATCTTAATATTTCTTAATACCTGAATTCCAGAGTTCTGGTGGTAAGGTAGCTTCTTCGTACCTCCGATTGGACATCAAGCTCTATCTTGACGGTGGGAAAGACTTCCTCCCAGTGTTCTTCCAACCGCGTCCATTCCCGGGGATAGGCAGAGTGCAGGGCTTGGCCGAAGCCGAAAATATCGGAATCCAGTTCCTGGGCTCTGGTAACTGCCGCCCGGACTTGTTCTGCGATAAGCTGCTCGGCTTCTCGGTTCAGTATCGGGATCATCTCGGGAGTAACCAGTTGGTGGCGGCACTTTTGTTCATAGAAGTTGCCTTCCTCACGGATCTTTATGTGCATTATGATTTCTCCGTCTTTTATTTCGGCTTTGATTTTGCTGGTTGAACGCAGGGTGTCCAGCAGGACCGGCTTATCGCATATTGGGCATTTAATAACTTTGGTGCCCCCTATAATCATTGTAGGCCTGAGCCAGCGGTAGCCCCGGGATTCCTTTTCGTTTAACCACCCCACCAGTTTAGCCTGTTTGAACACCGCGGTTCCGGAGATGCGCAGCCGCTTTTTTCCTCCTTCTTCTACTATCTCCACCCCGGGGGCCGTGGGTTCTATACCGGGAGTGATGCTCTGACCAAGGAAATCCCCAAGTTTAATCGGGGTATAAATACCCAGGCTGGTGTCCTGATTTTTTATCATGGATACCAGGGCCACCGCCGGGATTCTTTCCACCTCGGTGGGGACTTTTAAGACTTCTGAAACAGTTGCATTTCTGGTGATAAAAACGTAGCCAATTTTTCGGATCTGACGGTTTCTCTGTAACCAGTCAATTTCTCCCGCAAAACCCTGCCGGGAAAAGTTTTCCCCAAATACATAACAGGCAGCGTGCTGCCAGAGGGGGCCGCGGGGGGTGTTTAAATGTACTTTCCGAGCCCCGTCGGTAAAGGTGTCAGCAACCGTGGAAATGGTAACAAAGCTGGGACCGGTGGGGGCAGTCTTTTCTGTTCGGGTGGCTTTGCCTTTGGCTTCAGGGGGTGGCAGCGGGATTTGCTCGGTAAAACGCAGCTTATTTCCGGGGCAGGTATCCACGCCCGCCGCAATGGTCACGAAGCTTTCCTCTACTTCCTGGCGGTCCCAGCAGCCGGCCGAGAGGCCAAGGCTAGCTGCAAGTAGTATGGCTGTCCATTTTTTGAGCACGGTTTTCACCTCGTTTCCAGAGGGATATTAAGAAAAAAACCAGGGGCAGCACTACGGTAAAGAAAAGCAGAACCAGGTGGAATAGCTGGTCATGAAAGTTCTGAATTTGCGCTACATTATCAAAAATTAAGATACTTAATGGAGCAACTATCAGGGTCCCGGGCAATACCAGGGGGCGATGGTTTTGCAGGCGTAACAGGTCGGCACCGGTATGAGCAAAAAGAAATAAGAGTAAACTGGTCTTGATGACAATATTGTTTATCCAGACGGCAATCAACAAGGCATCCAATCGCTGGATAAACTCCCCCAGGTAGATACCTCTAACCATAGAGAAAGCAGGAAACGTGAATATACCGGCCAGGTAGTGATTGAAATAGGCGGTTATGAGCAGTATGAAAGAACTGAACCAGAACATAGCGAATAGCACACTGACCAACAGGGGTATGCCGGCCCGCTTTTTGTCATGTATGAATGGAACCAGCAGTACCATCCAGAAGGCTTCTGTATAGGGGTACGTGTGCTTCCAGGAGGCCCGAGCCAGAAGCAGAATACCTTCAGGTAGTACTGGCAGGAGGTTATTCCAGTCCACCTGTCCGGTGACCGCCAGAAGAATTAACAGAGCAAAAATGGAGTTAACCCAGATGAGTATCTGACACAGTTGGGCGAGGGCCGTGATCCCCTGGCGGGCGATGTAGGCGCTGGCCAGAAGCAAAGCGGCAACCAGTACACTTATCGGTAGAACTACCATTACTACCGAAATGACGAAATCAGTAAACAGCCGGAGGGATAAAGCACAGTGGAATAATATAAACACCAGGTAAAGCAGGATAATCAACCGGCCCACCCATTTCCCCATCAGGGACTCGACCAGGGGCACGAATCCGGTTTGACCCCGCTTTATAAGTTGGGAGTACAACCAGGCCAGGAGCAGTCCCCAGATTCCGCTCAAGAGTACCAGTATCCAGCCATTGCTCTGTGCGATTTCGATAACATGGCGTGGTTCGTATATAATAGCAGTGGCAAATATTATAAAGATGCTGATAGAGTAGAGCTGAAAGCCAGAGATCTTGTCATTCATCCTTTATTCCTGCCTGACCCGGTTATCAGGGGAAATGTTTTGAGGGCGCTGCCGCATGGCCCACCAGGGTCGGCGTACCAATGTATCGGAGAGATCTCCCTGGTTGGTGGGGGCCAGAGGAGACAGGTAAGGGACTCCAAAAGAGGTCATGGAGGCCAGACGGACCAGGAGCATGATGAGTCCGATCATGATACCGAAATAACCCAGGAAACCGGCCAATATGAGCATGGGGAACCGGGCGATGCGTATAGCCATACCAGCGTTATAAGCCGGAAAAATAAAGGAAGCGATACCGGTGAAGGCTACCACCACCACCATGGGAGTGGAGACCAGGCCGGCTGAGACGGCTGCATCTCCAATTACCAGGGCTCCTACGATGCTTATCGCGGGACCAATGGCCCGGGGCATGCGAATTCCGGCTTCGCGGAGGAATTCGAAGGTTATTTCCATCATTAATGCCTCTACCAGGGCGGGGAATGGCACTCCTTCCCTGGAAGCGGCTATGGTTAAAAGCAGAGGAGTGGGGATCATTTCCTGATGGTAGGTAATGGTAGCCACGTAAAGCGAGGGGAGCAGGAGTGTAATCAGAAAAGCCAATTGCCGCAGCAAACGAATCAGGCTGGCAGGAACATAACGCGAATAATAGTCTTCTGGAGAAATCCAGAACTGGGGCAGAGTGGCGGGTACCACCATGGCCCAGGGGGAACCGTCCACCATCAGGGCCACTCTACCTTCCAGGAGGTGGGCTACCACTCGGTCTGGGCGCTCGGTATGTTCTGCCTGGGGGAAGACGGAATAGTGGTGGTCTTCCATAAGTTCTTCCAGGTAATTGGTATCCAATACCCCGTCGATATCTATCTTTTCCAACCGATTCTTCACTTCCTGAATTAGTGATTCATCGGCCACTCCTTTTATGTAACAGATGATGGTATTGGTTTTGGTATACCTACCTATGGAAATGGATTCTATTTTAAAGCAGTTAGTTTTCAGCCGCCGCCGCAGCAGCGCGGTATTGATCCGAAGGGTTTCATTAAACCCTTCGTTGGGCCCCTTGACGATAACCTCTTGATCCGGGCTTTCTACCGGTCTTCCCTGCCAGTACCTGATGCCAGCTACCAGGCCCTGATTATACCCGTCAATTATCAACACGCCATCACCGGAAGCGATATGTTGCATAACTTCTTCGAAAGTGTCGCACTCCAGCAGGTCAGTTACTGCCAACAAACGATCTCGGGTGTTTTCATAAATGTTACCTGCTTGCGTTTCGACGGCGTCTTCTATCTGATCCATTTCCAGCATAAGGGGGTAAAGAATCGAGGCTTCCGCTTCGGTCTTGGATACCAAACCGTCAAAATAGACGAGGAGTGCGTCGGTGTCTCTATCCTTACCGAATTTGAACTTCCTCATCACCGCATCGGAACAGCCCTGCAGGAGCTGTTCCAGGTATGTATGGTTGGTTTGCAGGTCATAGGCCAGGCTCTGAGTCAGTATCTGAGCATCGGTAAGTGGTTCTTCCGGCTGTCCCTTTGGGGGTAAGTAGCGCATGGTTCCCTCCTTTCTGTGTACAGTTTTGGCGTAAAATGTAAACTATATGCATACAAAGACAGGTATAATGATAAGTAGTGGTGCGTGAGGTGGATGGCTTTGATGAATAGATTTGAAACCGCAGATGAATGCTGATGGACGGATCTGTATAGCACAGCCCAAGAAACCTGTTCGCACCTGGTTTACGTAGGGAGAAGATTTTCATGAGACCGATTCTACGAAAAATTACCGATGGAGTACCCCTGAAGGCGGGGGAATATGAACGTTTGCTGGCATACATCGAAGAATTGCGCCAGGTGGGTGGGGATTCTTACCGGGTTTTTCGGGAAAATTATGGTACCAAGCTAGGACGGGATTATGGCTTTTATCTGAGCCGCTATTCCGCCGGGGGTGCGGATCTGGTGGAATACCTGGCCGCCAACCCATCGGTGGTGAGAGCGATGCAGGAAGAACCGGTACCGGTGGCTAGTTTTCCTCCCTGGTTGCGGGATTATCTCCTGAACGAATACGGGCTATACCTGAAGGCAGGTCAGATCGGTGACCTCCTGAGTTGGCTGCGGCGGGAGCGGATTACGGCGGTCGGCCTGCCTCGGGGACGGGAAGGCGAGGCAGTGCTGGTGTATGAAGAGGGTAATCCCTATAAGGAAACCGGGTTAAAACAGCATTTTGAAAATATTGCCCGCCGTAGCTTTGTGACCCGGGTGGTAAGTATACGCTACCTGACCAGGAATAAGGCGCGGGCTGATGGCTTTAAGGTTCGAGGTGATGACTGCTTATCAGGCATTTTTACCAATCGGGAAAAATCGATTTACTACCTGGTCTATTTGACCGAGGCTGATGCCGGTAAAGCGGAAAATGCGTGCAAGCTGCTGAATCAAGTTTTTTACGGGTAATTCGTTAGTCAAGTATGGAGGTTAAATAATAGTTTTTGCAGTGGGATCAACTAATAAATAATTGGGGTGAAGGCTGATGTCGTCCGGTATTGCCGGGATTATTGAGAAACTTAATAAGAGCAGTGGAAAAGATATTTTCTTATATTGGGAAGGGGAAATTCAGGCCCGGAAACAGGTGCGAGAAGCCAGAACCTGGGAAGAACTGAGCGGAATCGAGCCGGAGCGGGAAACCATCGACTTTTTATTTCGCGCTTTTTTCCCTACCGCCCGGCGCAACTGGTTCTATCGTTATCTGCTGATAAATTCCCATACCATGCCGGTGATTCGCTGGTTGATGTCCTGCCCTCGGGGAATCAAGATGGATTTTCTGACCCGGTTACCGCTGCTGCTGCAGGCGATGCCCGGGCAAAATCTGGATTTCCTGATAAATATCTATACCAGTTCTTTACAGGAGGTTTATCGCCGCATTTTGTTGGGTTTGAATCAGGAAACGGTTTCTCATCTGATGGGACGAACTGCGAACCCGGAGCTGCGGCGGCTGTTGCGTGAACGGCGGGAGCAGCTGCAGGCAGAACGTCAAAAGGCTCATATGGGTCTGGACCTGGAGGCTATTCGAGTTCCCGGGTGGGAGAGTTTCTATGGTAATAAGGTGGAATTAGGGCAGGAGGTTCTGGCTGTTTTGCAGGAGGCCAGGGTAGATAATTTCGCCCATCCGTACAGCGGTGAACGCTTGACGGTTTTGGTGCGAGCGGTGGAAGCCCTGTATTGCCTGGGCTGGGTACAGGACAGCCTGGTACTCCTGGTGGAAACCTACCAGGATTTCATGGCCCGCAGCCGCCTGCCGGATCCAGCGACCGCGCAGGCCTTGTACCGTGACCTGGATGGGATGGCCCGAATGCTGATCCCCATCTACTGTTTGTTGGAATATCCTACCGAACCGGGGAGACGAGCCCGGGAAATATATCGATGGTCTTTACCCCAGCTTATGTACGAGGAAGCTTCGGTGGCCTATCTGGATTTTCTGGTGGGGCTGCCGCGGGTGGGTTCTACGGGTGTTTTACACCTGCAGGCGGAGGTAAGGGGTTTCTGTGAACTGGTGGGCCACTCACGAATAGATGATGAATTTATTCGTATCCTGCAGGCGGAGGAGCTGGACAGTTCTGATTTATCAAGGTTGGCAGCAATAGCCCGCGAAAGGCTTAAGTCCCGGCCCCATGAGACTTTTGTTATCCTGGAATTGGTTCGGGGCCTGGTGGCTAAAGGCCGGGTGGAAGTCGGACCCGGGTGGAGTGAGGAATTGTTCCAGACTTATCTGGAACTGTGGCACTGGATTCCTTCCCGGATATTTCTCAACCAGATTTTGTTGGACAGCCTGACTCCCGGGCTGGGTGTTGAGTGGCGGCGGCAGGTATCCCAGGTGCGGGAGTGGTTAAGTCGAGAGCCAAACCAGATATTAGAATTCTACCGTGATAAGCCGGATCTGGCCAGAACTCAAGGCAGCCTGGTGGCTCTGGAAACGGTGTTTGGTAAACTACTGGGGGTACAATAATGGATGATAAATCACTGTCACAATTAAATGAGCATTATGAGCAGATGCTGGAAGCTTTCCTGAAGGAAATTCAGCGGGAATGTGAACGGCAGGCAGTCGAGTTTGGTTACTCTGATCTGACACCGGAAGGTAGCATTATACCGACCGAGGTGTGGGAAGATTACCTGCATGAGGTTAATTCTTTCTATTATCGTAGTTTTCACCAGGGATTTTTTCCAGCTTACCGGGATACGGTTAAAGCGGAAACGGCGGAGATCTACCAGGTCAGTCGGCAGGTGGATACCCTGCGGGAAGAAATAGCCAATAATCTTATCCGCTATGCTCAATTATACAACCGCCTGAAGCATTTAATTCAGGTTCTGAGGGGACTGGTGGGAGAGGTTGAAGAACGGCAGGTGGAGTTGGAGCAGTCGCGTGAAGGGGTGTATCACTTCCTTTACCAGTCGCTGGTGGAACTGCAGGAAGCGGTGGGGGAATTGCAGGGGTGGTACAGCAGTCTGGAGAAGCTGTGGGCCGAGCCGCATTGTCTGGAACTGGTCGCACGGTATGTAGAGTTACAGCTCTTGCTGCGTGATAGGGAAGTAGACGAGTCCCCGGATTTGGATACCGGACATCGGGATGCGGTGGGACGTTGGTTGGCTGTTATGGCAAATAGTGCGGAGGCTTTGCAGGTTTTAGCGCAGGAAGCGGATGCCATGTTACCGGAGGAAGTGGGTAAAAGCTGGCAGGCCATAGCTAACGACCTGTTCCGTGTACCGGTGGGAGTACCGGGTTTTGTGGAGGATTTTATCCACTACGGGTTGGTACCCAGACTGCAGGCAGAGGTAGCATTGGTAGGATTACGCTTAAAATTAAGGATGTTAGATTCAGACCAGGCTTTGGTAGAAGATGATGAGGAAGGTTTTCTAGAAGTCAGAGATTATGTGGCTTCTATCCAGCCTGTATTGGAACGTATCCTGGCTTTAAGACGCGACTTGCGGTGCCGGGAGCTGATGGCTCAGCCTGGTTATGTCGAACCGGCGGATATGGAGAAAATTCAGAGTATGTCCCGGCTGCTGCGCGAATTTGAGTGTGAATTAGGAAATGGGGCAGAAAAGCTGCGCCAGGGCAGGGATTTGAATCCACGAGAACTGGAGCAGGTCGCTGAAGCTGCGGTCTTTCGGTTTGAAAAGGAGCTAACTCGACGGATGGGGCGGGCAGAGTTTAAAGTCCCCATGCGATTACAGTTAGAAAACGAAGGGTTCCGGGGGCGGCTGTCTTTGTTTGCGGTAAAGTTCTGGTATTACCGGGAGCAGTTGGAGCACAGTCTGCAGGAGATAGATCGATACCGGCATCTAACCGATTTGCTGCGCCGACACGGGGAGATTTTTGATGTTCTTCAGGATGATCTCGAGCTGTTGTTATCTCCACGCAGTCTGCGCCGGGCCTGGGGAGACCTTACGGTGGAAGTGAATCGGTATCCGCTGATACGGGGAGAGCAGCTGCCGTCGGAATGTGTTCACTTGTTGGAGGAAGGTCGTATCGAACGTAGACTGGTACCGGAGAAGGAATACCTGACGGTGTTGGAGGAAAAAGGTGATCTGTTTCGGGTGGAGGTAGATGGGCTGGTTCGGTGGGAGATACCTCATCTGGTGGTAGGAATGAAGGAGTAGGTGATAGGTGTGCACCTGGGTATTGATCTGGGTACCAGCAGTATTAAAATGGGTATGATCGACCGGCAAGGTCGCTTTATAAATTTATTGGGAGCGGGAAGGATGATTCCTACAGTGGCGGTTTATGTACCCCGCACCGATCGGTTGTATTTTGGGTCAGAGGCTGTGGGCCTGCGCGAGCCGGGGATGGAAGCAGGGAAGTTCTTCAAGGTGGAGATCAAGCGCAACCCGGGTTACCATCTGGGACCATTTAATTTAACCGAGATTATAACGCAGTTGCTAAAATGGCTTTACCAGCAGTATGTGGCGAAAAAGGCAGAACCCGTGCAGACGGTTAACATCGGGATACCGAACTATTTTGGGTTAAAAGCGCGCCAGGTGGTATTGGCGGCGGCCCACACCGTTTTTTCTGGGGTTCCCATCCGGTTGGTGCCGGAGCCTCTGGCGGCTCTGGTAGGGTTGTTACGGGAGTGGGTGGTAGGGGACCAGGCTTCCTTGATGGGTAACCTGATGGTGGTGGATATTGGCGGTGGTACGGCTGATGTTAGTTTTGTTCATCTGAGCCGGTCGGAGGGAACCCGGGCCATTCTGGAGGCTCATTTGCAGAGTGGCAGCGACGTTTTCAGTGGAGCCGAGGTAGATAAGGCTGTTCTGAGGCAGGTGTTGATACCGCGGTTTGAGTTGGAGACCGGGCAGCGTATTGCCTCCCATCTGAAAAAGGAAAAGGGTATACAGGGTGGGGAGGGGTACCGGTACGCCAGGATGTTGAGCCGGGCGGAAGAGATTAAAATTGGTTTGGCTGAAAAAGATGAGATACGGGTTGATATACCCGATTTCTATCGAGGCAGGTCGTTGAATACTGTTTTGATGCAGGAAGATATGAGACCAGCCCTGGACAGCACGCTGCGTACCCTCAGGCAGTTTATAAAAAGTGAGGTTAGAGACCGTGCCCGGCAGGCGGGTCTCTATAACCGGGGTTGCTGGCAGTTTGACCAGGTGGTTTTGATGGGAGGTGCTTCCCGGTTGCCGGGCGTAAGGGAGGTGTTGGCGGAATTGGGAGTGAAGATACTGCAGCCCCGGGAACCCGAGTTTTATGTGGTCCGGGGATTGAGTGCTCTGGTTGGTTCCAGTGACGGTCCGGGTGGTCTGGAGATGAGAGTCATTTTCCCATTCCGTTTCTATATTGAGAAGCGGAAAACTGGGAAGTTTGATTCCCGTGTCCTGGAAGCTATTTCTTTCGATACCGCGAACCTGGAGCTGGATCCGGACGGAATCTACCGCTTATTTTCGGTTCCTTTTGATTCTGCCTACAATCTGGGCCGGGAGGATGAACGGTTCGAAATCAGGGTGTATCAGGGCGAAGAGGGTGGAGAAGAAGCGGTTGATAGGATCAGAATTGACAATGAATCTCTGGTATTGGACTTTTCTGCCCGTCGGGAAGATATAGAAGGTGAGATGGTAGATATCTACCTGGACCTGGGGGCTTCCTGCCTGCGTACCAGCCGGGAGAAGGAAGCCGAACAGCCGGGGAAAGTGGAGAGGGATGGTAAGCGCTTATGGCAGGAGGCGCTTGGCCGTCAGGAGTCAACTACGGCTGCAGCCCGGTATCTGCAGGGGCAAGGTGCCCACCCGGCGCTCAATAATTTTGCCGAACGTCTGCAGGTTTTAAAAGAGGGTTCCCCCTATCAGAATTACGATGATTTTATGGTGGCCAAACTGCTGGCTTTCTTTGAGGTTCTGACCCATGAAAAGAAGTAGGAAGTCGAAGATAGTAATAGAGTGCATAAAATCGATGGTATCAGGGTGTTGGCATGTAAATGGTACATTCCCTTCAGGGTTGTTTTAATTTTTGGCGTTATCATAATATTTAGTGTATGTTGCGTCTAATGGCTCATCTGCGGTTTCAATTTTCCCGAGGACGGAGGAAGAAACGGTGGAGCAGCATGCCGGCGGCGAAGCCTCCTATGTGGGCCCAGAAAGCAATTTGGGAGGCGCCTTCGGCAGCGAAGAGTGCCATCGTGCCAGATGCGAGCTGGCTCAAGGCCCAGAATCCCAGGTAGATAACGGCAGGTAGTTCTACAAAGTAGAAGAATACGAATACGGGTATCAGGGTTAAGACGCGAGCGCGGGGGAAGAGCAGGAGATAGGCACCCATTACTCCCGCCAGGGCCCCGGAAGCACCTACGGTGGGAATGGTGGAACCGGGATAGACGAAATAATGAGTCAGGGCGGCTACGATACCGCAGAGCAGGTAAAACAGCAAAAAACGTAAAGGGCCCATGCGGTCTTCTACGTTGTTACCAAAAAGGAACAGGGCCCACATGTTACCGATGATATGCATCCAGCCGCCGTGGAGGAACATGGAACTAAAGATAGTGGTGAGGTTAAGCCGGGCAGGGATAAGACCATAGGTATAAAAGAGGTTTTCCAATTGGTCGTGGGGAAGGCCCAGTTCGTGGAAGAATACCAGAGCATTAAGAATGATGATAGTCCACATAATGAGGGGAAAACGTTCCCCGGGAACATTGTCACGCAGCGGGATCATACCATATCCAGCCTTTCATCGTTATAAACCGATTATATCATGCCCGGGTGAGACGGCAACTATAACTATTATACGGTTGCGAGTTGGGGACGGTTTTTACCTTAAATGCCAGGCAAGAATCGTCCCTAATTTACATCAGGAGAGGGGATGCGACGGGATAAGTCTTCTATCCGCTTGAGCACGGATTCCTTCCAACTGCCTTCCAGCAGCTGAGGTTGGGAGTTGGAGATATAGACGGGGAGCAATTCGATGTCTTTAACTCCGTCAGGAGTCAGGGTACACTTCATAATCAACCCGGTTTTGGTTTTCTCTCGCTTGAGGTCAAAAACGAAGTTTCCCAGGCTGTAGAAGATGACTCCGGACTTATATTTCTCTATTCCCTGCAGGCAGTGGGGGTGATGGCCCAGAACCAGGTGGGCGCCGCTGTCTACTGCCAGACGGGCGGATTCCATCTGAGGCTGACTGGGGAGGTCTTTGTATTCCTGGCCGAAATGGAGGGAGACTACCACTATGTCGGCCATTTTTTTTGCTCGTTTGATATCTTCGACCAGGTAGTTATTTTCCAGAGGAGCGATGCCGGGTTCGTCAGCTGTGGCTCTGAACATGGGATGAAGCTTGCTCCAAATAAAAGAGAAGTCACAGTAGGAGAGGAAGGCGATGCGCAGGCCATTTTTGGTGATGATGACTGGTTTACGTGCTTCTTCCAGGTTGGGACCGGCACCGGAATAGAGAATTTTGTTCTGCGTAAGGTTTTCGATAGTGTCCAGGAGTACAGGCTTATCGCAGTCACACGCGTGGTTATTGGCCAGAGAAACGATATCGATGCCGGCGTATTTCAAGCCTTCGACTGCTTCTGGATTAGGAGCAAACAGGCTATGACGCTGAAATTCTTTATCGGGCAGCCCCAGAGGGGATTCCAGGTTGGCGAAGGTGATATCGGCTTTTTTCAGGATTTCGGCTGTGTGGACAAATGGGTAGCTGGAACCCTGATTTTGCATGGTTTCGGCAACATTTCTGCCCACCATTATATCTCCTACTGCTGCCAGGGTTACTTCGTTTTTTCGTGCCAGTCTCAGATTAAACCCCAGGGCCGAGGTAAAGAGTCCGGCTATCAACAGGACGACCAGAACTACTCCGCTCACCCGCAGGTAGGTTCGAGGTATATACAAGAAAATCACTGTGCCCATCTCCTTGGTTTTTGTAAATTGTATGGGTGGGGCATAATAATTATGAACCTGTTATCCCTGGGGTGGGCGAATAAAACATAGAGCTAAAGAAACGGGTAAAAGATATACTTATAAATAAGAGGAGGTGGTTGGCATGAACGGTACGGAAAGGGAACATTCGGGGATACAAAGGAATGGGGTATTAAGGGTTAGTGGTGTAGCTGTGGCCATTTTTCTGATAGTGGCCGCTATCGGGGTACTGATATGGTTGTCTACCGGGTATATCCAGCATCTGGTGATAGCGGGGTTGGTAGCACTGCTTCTGGCCTGGTCGATCAGAATTGCGGACCAGTGGGAGCGGGTAGTGGTTCTGCGTTTAGGCCGATTTCAGAAACTGGCCGGACCAGGTTTTTTCCTGATTATACCGATTGTCGACGAGACTCCCATCTGGATTGATATGCGTATTCGTACTACTTTTTTTGCCGCCGAAAAAACCTTAACCCGGGATAATGTTCCGGTTAATGTAGATGCGGTAATGTTCTGGATGGTAAACGACCCTATGAAAGCGGCTCTGGAGGTGGAGGAATACCAACGGGCAGTCTTCTGGGCGGCGCAGACGGCTTTACGCGATATAATCGGTAAGACCGAGCTGTATGCTATGCTGGCGGGGAGGGAGCAGCTCGACGAGGAACTGGAACGCATGATAGATCAGCGTACGGAACCCTGGGGGGTAGAGGTACGCTCGGTGGAGATCAGGGATGTGATGATACCTACTGAATTACAGGATGCTATGTCGCGGGAGGCCCAGGCAGAGCGGGAGAGAAGAGCGCGCATCATCCTGGGGACGGCGGAGCTGGAGATAGCCGACAAGTTTGCCCAGGCGTCTTTGAAGTACCACGATAACCCGGAAGCTTTCAGCTTGCGGGCTATGAATATTTTATATGAGGGGCTCAAGGAAAAGGCGTCACTGGTTATCGTTCCCAGTGATATGGTGCATGCACTGAATCCGGGTAATATTCTGGGCTATGTGGCTCATAAGGAAATCACAGATGAGAAAGGGCAAAAACCGGAGAGCACATCCTGAACATGTGCTCTCCGACCAGTCGATAGTCTTAGCAGACGTCCATGATACCGTAGGTATCACCATCAGAGAATGAAAACAGCACGGTTATGGAGTGTGGTTAACCCGCTCGCTCCCGGACTTGTCGACTGCAGTATATGATACCTATATATTCCCCTGGGGATAGGCGTAGATAGTATTAGGCTCGGGGGCCCAATTGTAGACCAGTAGTTCATCCAGGACATAGTTCAAGGTTTCTTCATATTCGGGGTATCTCTCATCTTCCGGATCAAATTTCGGTTTGATTTCCATCACATAAACCGGGACTTCCATCCAGTTCATATATTTTAGTTCCTGCAGTCCTTCGTTTTCCAGGAACTGCAGTTCATCTATGCGGATGGAAAAGGGGCCATTGCCGTATCCTTCGCGGTCGCGGGCCACATGTGCCTTGAGTCGATCCAGGAAGGCATTCAACAGGCGTTCTTTTTCTGCACTGACCAGGTATTGATACAGGATATCGTGAATTTCCTTGATCAGTACCAGGGAAGTGAGATTGGGTAGGGAAAGGTGTTTTTCCTCCCGCAAAAACTTGAGTTCAAACAGGTTATCTTTTTTTAGCATGAATGTCAGCTCCTTAGACTGTTTTCCGTATTATTAGTTAGTTGGCGACAAATTATATGGTTCGTCATTCGTGGCGAGAATCCTTTTTATCCGTCGCCCCAAATAATTGGATAACTTATTGGATAGTTTAATTGAATAGTTCGTGGTACTTGACGATAGCCGGGGATTTATTCTATTATATAATGTGTCGTAAGACTGATGCGGAAGTAGCTCAGTGGTAGAGCATCGCCTTGCCAAGGCGAGGGTCGCGAGTTCGAATCCCGTCTTCCGCTCCAAACGAAACTGTACCTCGGCTCAGGCCGAGGTGTTGTATTTTTGTTGTCTTTAGGGTAAATTCTTAGGAAGGACATTTTCTCTGGTTGTAGAATGTTAATAACACGGGGGGTTGAGGTATATTTATCTGGGGTTCGTAAAATACCTGGGCATCCTAACATACCATATATTAGAACAGGAGGAAGCATAAATGAAATCGAGGCTGGAAAGAATAGAGAAGAATGAGGTGAACCTGGAAATTGAGGTCCCCGTGGAACAGGTGGAGGCAGCACTGGATCGGGCCTATAAAAAGATTCTCCCTCGGATATCTTTACCCGGGTTCCGCAAGGGGCGGGTGCCCAGACCGGTTTTGGAATCTTATTACGGGAAGGAAATCTTATATGAAGAGGCTCTGGAAGAATTAATTCCGGAGGCTTTAGAACATGCAGTAGAAGAAAACGGTATCGAGCCTGTCAGTCAACCGGATCTCGACGTAACCCAGATGGAAGAAGGTAAACCTTTGATATTCAGCGCCCGGATAGTGGTGAAACCGGAGGTAACTCTGGGACAGATAGAGGGCATAGAAGCAACTATACCGAAAGTGCAGATTACCGACGCTGACGTCGAAAATCGGCTTGAAGCCATGAGGCAGCGGTATGCCCGTCTGGTAGAGATTGACCCGGATAGCCCGGCTCGGGAGCAGGATGTTCTTACCATTGATTTTAAAGGCTACATAGATGGTGAACCTTTCCCCGGTGGGGAAGGAGAGGACTACTCACTGGAACTGGGTTCCGGAACCTTTATTCCCGGCTTCGAAGAGCAGTTAGTAGGAGTTAAAATTGGGGAAGAAAAAGAGGTCAAGGTGAGTTTCCCTGATGATTATCATGCCTCGGAGCTGGCGGGAGTGGAGGCGGTATTCAAGGTGAACGTAAAGGAAGCCAAGCGTCGTGAATTAAGTCCGCTGGATGACGATTTTGCCCAGGAGGTAAGTGATTTCGATACGCTGGAAGAACTACGGGATGATATCCGGCAGACCCTGGAGAAGGTGGCTGACGAGCGCAAGAAACAATTTATAAGAGAGGAAGTAGTTAAAAAAGCGGCGGAATCAGCAGAGGTTGACATTCCTAACGAGATGATTAATAATCAGGTCGATGTTATGCTGGGCCAGTTTGAGGAGCAACTGATGTACCAGGGCATTAATCTGGAAGGATATTTGCAGGCTACTGGCAGTACCTTACAGGCAATTAGAGAGGATTTTAGTGAGGAGGCTGAGCAGGTAGTCCGTAATAACCTGGTTTTGGAGCAGGCGGCCGAACAACTGGATTTAGAAGTAACCGAAGAAGATATGCACGAACAGATGAAAAAGGCAGCCGATGATTTTAACCTTAGTGTTGATGAAGTAAAACAAAGGCTGGCCGCTTCTGGAGAACGTATTGAGCGTGCCCTGCTGCTGGATAAGGCCCTGGATTATATGGTGGAAAAAGCGGTGGTGGTGGAAAAAGAAGCAGTTGAAGAAGCAGCTGAAGAAACCAAACCCGCCGAGTAAAATAAAATTATCGAACATGGTTCTGATGAGGAGTGAATAGTTATGTCTTACCTGGTACCGATGGTGGTGGAACAGACTAATCGTGGAGAAAGAGCTTATGACATATATTCCCGTCTTTTAAAAGACCGGATAGTGTTTTTGGGTAGCCCGATTGATGATCAGGTCGCAAATCTGATAATAGCGCAGTTCCTATTTTTGGAAGCCGAGGCTCCGGAGAAAGATATCCATTTCTATATCAACAGTCCCGGAGGTTCAATTACGTCTGGAATGGCTATATATGATACCATGCAATATATAAGGCCAGATGTTACCACCATCTGTGTGGGTATGGCTGCCAGTATGGGAGCTTTTCTACTGACGGCCGGGGCCCCGGGCAAGAGGTTTGCGCTGCCTAACAGTGAAATCATGATACACCAGCCGCTGGGAGGCACTCAGGGTCAGGCAACCGATATTGCAATCCATGCCCGTCGGATTATGAATCTCAAGCAGCGTTTGAACCAGATCCTGGCCGAAAGGACCGGCCAGAAGCTGGCAAAGATAGAAAGGGACGTAGAGCGTGATTTTTTCATGACCGCAGAGGAGGCCAAAGCATACGGGATCATCGATGACATTTTCCATGAAGCCCAACGCGGAGGGAAGAGGTAGCTCTTGTAAAGAGAGGTGAGGTCATGCAGAGGTACAATAGTGAGGAGAGAGGACAACTGAAGTGTTCTTTTTGTGGTAAGACCCAGGACCAGGTCAGGAAGCTGGTTGCCGGCCCGGGAGTATACATTTGTGACGAGTGTATAGAGCTATGTAACGAAATTATCGAGGAAGAACTGGCAGAAGATTTTGGGTTTGACATTGGGGATATTCCTAAACCCCAGGAAATTCGAGATATCTTGGATCAATATGTGGTTGGTCAGGATAAAGCCAAAAAGACCCTGTCGGTAGCGGTATACAATCACTATAAGCGTATCAATCTGGGCATGAAGATGGACGATGTGGAGCTGCAAAAGAGTAATATCCTTATGTTGGGGCCGACCGGTAGCGGTAAGACGTTACTGGCACAGACCCTGGCCAAGATATTGAATGTTCCGTTTGCTATCGCCGATGCAACCTCACTAACTGAAGCCGGTTATGTGGGGGAAGATGTAGAGAATATTCTGCTCAAGCTGATACAGGCGGCTGATTATGACATTGAAAAGGCTGAAAAAGGTATTGTCTACATCGATGAAATTGACAAAATTGCTCGTAAAATGGATAATCCTTCGATTACCCGTGATGTCTCCGGTGAAGGGGTACAGCAGGCCTTGTTGAAAATCCTGGAAGGGACTGTGGCCAGTGTTCCTCCTCAGGGAGGTAGAAAGCACCCGCATCAGGAGTTTATTCAGGTAGATACCAGCAATATTCTGTTTATCTGCGGGGGTGCATTTGAGGGTGTGGATAAGATCATCCTGCAGCGCACGGGACACAAAGGCATTGGTTTTGGGGCTGAGATCAAGACCCGAAAGGAACGGAAAATAGGAGAGATTTTGGAACAGATTCTGCCACAGGACCTGCTGAAGTATGGTTTGATTCCCGAATTTGTAGGCCGGGTTCCTATTGTGGTTACCCTGGAGGCTCTGGATGAGCCGGCCTTAATCCGTATATTGACTGAGCCCAAGAATGCGCTGGTGCGGCAGTATCAAAAGCTGTTCGATATGGACGGAGTGATGCTGGAATTCACTGAAGAAGCGCTCAGGGCGGTGGCTGAAGAAGCTACACGCAGGAATACGGGGGCTCGTGGATTGCGAGCCATTCTAGAAGATATAATGCTGGATGTGATGTACGATATTCCTTCCCGGGTGGATGTAACCAAGTGTGTGGTAACCAGGGATGTAGTGCATAAGAAGGAAAATCCCCTGTTAGTTACCGTAGAACCAAAAAGAAGGGTTAATTAAGAGCGGCAGGAAAAACTGCCGTTTTTTTCTTTCCCCCTATCCTGATCAAACTGACGGCTTTGGATATAATATGAACACTGCTATAGATAAGAACTTTACGAAAAGGATGGGGTGGATGTCTTGGCAAGTGTAGGTGGATTTTTCTACCTGGTTCAGTTCTTCTTTGCGGTAGTCATCGGGCTTTACTTCTGGAACCTGCTTAAAAAGGAGAAAGGAAACAAAGCGGTGATTTTGCGGGATTCGGAGAAAGAACGGGATCGTCTGCGTAGACTTCGCTCAATTTCACTTACCGAGCCGCTGTCCAGTCGAACTCGTCCTACCAGGTTTGAAGATATTGTGGGACAGGAAGAGGGGCTGGAAGCTCTGAAGGCGGCACTCTGTGGGCCCAACCCACAGCATGTTATAATTTACGGACCGCCGGGAGTGGGAAAGACGGCGGCGGCTCGTCTGGTGTTGGAAGCAGCCAAAGAAAATTCTTATTCACCGTTCAGCCAGCAGGCACAATTTGTGGAAATGGATGCCACCATCTGTCGATTTGATGAGCGCAGCATTGCCGACCCTCTTATCGGTTCGGTTCACGATCCGATTTATCAGGGAGCGGGTGCTCTGGGGTTGGCAGGGATACCCCAGCCTAAACCGGGAGCGGTGACCAAGGCTCACGGTGGTATTCTTTTTATCGATGAGATCGGTGAACTGCACCCGGTACAAATCAATAAACTGCTGAAAGTACTGGAAGATCGCAAAGTGTTTCTGGAAAGTGCGTACTATAGTCCGGAAGAAAAAAACATACCTTCCTACATTCACGATATATTTCAGAATGGTTTACCGGCTGATTTTCGTCTGGTGGGGGCTACCACCAGGAACCCGGAGGAATTGCCACCTGCTATCCGTTCTCGATGTATAGAAGTGTTTTTTCGTTCTCTGGAAGAGGCCGAGATCTATCTCATCGCTCGTGGGGCGGTGGAGAAAATCGGTATGGTCATTGAAGAAGGGGCCATACAGGAAATTACCCGGTTTGCTACCAACGGCCGCGAGGCCGTGAATATGGTGCAGTTGGCTGCGGGTATGGCGGTTACCGCCGGGTTAAACCAAATCAGTCAGGAAGTCGTAGAGAAGGTTCTCAATAATGGTCGATTTACTCCGCGTCACGAGTTCAAGGTAGCTGATAGGCCGCAAGTAGGGGTAGTAAACGGGCTGGCTGTTTATGGAGCCAATCAGGGAAGTGTTATTGAAATCGAGGCTTGTGCCATCCAGGTTAAAAAAGGTAAAGGCCGGTGGAACGTTACCGGTGTGATTGAAGAGGAAGAATTTACGGGATTAAGCCGCACTTTAAAACGCAAGAGTATGGCCCGGGGCGCGGTGGAAAATGCCTTAACTGCTTTGCGGCGGGTCTACGGGCTGGATCCATCAAATTACGATATTCATATTAATTTACCGGGTGGGGTGCCCGTGGACGGGCCGTCAGCGGGAGTGGCAATAGCTACGGCGATTTATTCGTCGATATACGGGGTGTCAGCTGATAACCGGGTGGCTATGACCGGAGAGGTTTCAGTAATGGGCAGAGTAAAACCGGTTGGAGGGGTTATGACTAAGATCGAGGCTGCGCAGCGGGCCGGAATTGCGAAAGTCATCATACCCAGAGATAATTGGTTAAAAGTTTTCCATAAATTCGAGAATATAGAGATAGTATCAGTAGAACATCTGGATCAGGTGATGGAATGTGCCTTGATGCATACCGGAGAAAACGAACAATTTCCTGCCAAACTTTATGCCGGCTATTGTGTTCAGTGCTAAAATTATTGAAGTGGGGGCGGTTTTTAGTATTTATCGTCCCTATCATCTATTTCTTCCATTATTTTTGTCATGACGGTAGACAAATTACCTGGTAAAATACAATAAATGAAGTCAAGGGAGGCCAGCAGGTCTCCTTTCTTTAATGTAACCGTCGATTAATTGCTTCCGACCGCCGATTTGTTGCACCCATCCCTTACATATAGTAGAATATATTTGCGGTTTAGCCGTAGGAGGTGTGTTGGATGCGCGAAGACAATCAACACTACTACCGTGAGATTCCTTTGCTGCCCCTGAGAGGAGTTTTGGTGTTTCCCTATATGGTGATTCACCTGGATGTGGGGCGGGAAAAGTCGATCAATGCCATAGAAGAAGCCATGCTGGAGGATAAAAAAATATTTTTAGCTACTCAGATAGAAGCACAAACAGATGATCCAGAAGAAGATGACATATACCAGGTAGGCACATTGGCAGAGATAAAACAGATACTAAAAATGCCCGGGGGCACGATGAGAGTGTTGGTGGAAGGGCTTCACCGGGCCGAAATTCAGGAGTATGTTAGTTATGAGCCGTTTTATAAGGTAGGTATCAGGGAGTTCAGGGAGCTCCCGGTGCAAAAGGTTCCTGAAGTCGAGGCCTTGATGAGAACCCTGGTTTATCAGTTTGAACAGTATGTAAAATTAAGTAAAAAAATACCTCCCGAAACTGTAGTATCAGTGGTAGCCATTGAAGAACCAGGCTGTCTGGCAGATGTGATCGCTTCCCATCTTTCCCTGCGTATCAAAGAGAAGCAGTCCATACTGGAAGCGTTTGATCTTAAAAAGCGCCTGGAAATAATCTGTCAGATCCTGGCCAAGGAAATGGAAGTCCTCGAATTGGAGAGGAAAATTAACATCCGGGTCAGGAAACAGATGGAAAAAACCCAGAAAGAGTATTATTTGCGGGAGCAGATGAAGGCCATCCAAAAAGAGCTGGGAGATAAAGATGATCGAGTAGCAGAGGGCCAGGAACTGCGCGAGAAGATCGCTGAGGCCAGCCTTCCCGAAGAAGTGGAGGAAAAAGCTCTCAAAGAGGTCGAACGGCTGGAGAAAATGCCACCGATGGTGGCTGAAGCCGTAGTAGTACGCAATTACCTTGACTGGCTGTTGTCTCTTCCCTGGTCAGTAGAAACCAGGGATCGGTTGGATCTGGAGATGGCAGAAAAGATTCTGAATGAGGATCATTATGGGTTGACCAAGCCCAAGGAAAGAATCCTGGAATACCTGGCCATTAGAAAACTAGCGCGAAAAATGAAAGGCCCTATTATATGTTTCATAGGTCCACCCGGGGTGGGGAAAACTTCGCTGGGTAAATCGATAGCTCGAGCTCTGGGAAGAAAATTTGTCCGCATGTCTCTGGGGGGCGTTAAAGATGAAGCCGAGATACGCGGTCACCGGCGTACCTACGTTGGATCCATGCCAGGAAGAATAATTCAAGGTATCAAACAAGCAGGTTCCCGTAATCCAGTATTTTTATTGGATGAAGTGGATAAGATGAACAGCGATTTTCGGGGCGACCCCTCCGCTGCCTTGCTGGAAGTATTGGATCCCGAACAGAACTATTATTTCAGCGACCATTACCTGGAGGTTCCCTTTGATCTCTCCAAGGTGATGTTCATCACTACCGCCAATGCGCCTCATAACATCCCCCAGCCTTTGCTGGACCGGATGGAGGTCATCTATATAGCGGGCTACACTGAGGAAGAGAAAACCCGGATTGCTCTGGATTATTTGGTGCCCAAACAGGTCAAGGAGCATGGGTTGAAGCCCCAGAACATCAAGTTTTCCGAAGGAGCTATTCGTAAACTTATTCGAGAGTACACTCGAGAAGCGGGAGTGCGCAATCTGGAACGTGAAGTAGCCAGTATTTGCCGTAAGACGGCGCGCGAGGTGGTCAAGGATAGGAACCGCCGTACCAGAGTAACTGTTTCTTCGGTTCCCGGCTTTCTGGGAGTAGAGAAATATCGCTATGGAGTGGCTGAAAAGGAAGATCAGGTAGGAGTGGCTACGGGTTTGGCCTGGACGGAGAGCGGTGGGGACACCCTTTCTATCGAGGTGGCTTTGATGCATGGTAAAGGGAAACTGCTGCTGACCGGTAAGTTGGGTGACGTTATGAAGGAGTCGGCGCAGGCCAGTTTGTCCTATGTACGGAGTAAGATTGAAGCTCTGCAGGAACTGGAGCCTGACTTCTACGAAAAATATGATATTCATCTGCATGTTCCGGAAGGAGCTATACCAAAAGACGGTCCCTCAGCCGGTACTGCTTTAGCAACAGCTCTGGCATCCGCTTTAACCAAGCGTGCAGTTCGCAGCGATGTGGCTATGACTGGAGAAATAACCTTGCGGGGACGGGTGCTGCCGGTAGGAGGAGTCAAAGAAAAAGTGTTGGCTGCCCATCGGGCAGGCATCGGCACGGTTATTCTGCCGGAGGATAATAAAAAGGATCTGGAGGAAATACCCAATAACGTTAAACGAAAAATGGATTTTGTTTTGGTTGACCATATGGACAATGTGCTGGAAACAGCGTTGATCAATAATGAAAATTAAAAAGGCCGAATATCAGGGGAGTTTTGTGGATCTTGCTTCATTGCCTGATTCGGGGTTACCGGAAATTGCTATGGCCGGCAGATCCAATGTGGGGAAGTCATCTTTGATAAATAAACTGGTTAACCGTAAACGCCTGGCTCATACCAGTTCAACTCCGGGCAAAACGAGGACCATCAACCTTTACCTGATCGATGATAGCTGGTTTCTGGTGGACCTTCCCGGTTATGGTTATGCGAAAGTTTCCAAACAGGAACAGCAGCGGTGGGGTCAGGTGATCGAGGGATATTTACAGACGCGTAGGCAGTTAGCAGGAGTGCTGCATCTGGTTGACCTGCGGCATGACCCGAGCCAAAATGACGTGATGATGAGTGAATGGTTGGAGTACTACGAAATTCCGTACCGGGTCGTGGCTACCAAAGCAGACAAGATTTCTCGGGGTAGGAGGGCGCAACAGCTGGTTCGCATCCGAAAAATCATGAGATTGAAGCACCCGGCCATCAGTTTCTCGGCCATAACCGGGGAAGGTATGGAAGAGGTATATAGGGCAATAAAAGAATTGAAGCAGGGGAAATAAAACCCCTGCTTTTTTGGTGTCTATTTAGCTTTCTAAAACGCGCTTGATGCGCTGATAAATCTGTTCATCGGTTAGTCCGCTGGCGTCTATGACCGGAGCCGTAGTAGAGGTATTCTGCATGTTGAGGAAATTGTTGCTGTGGCCACTGACTACTACTGCATCGTAGTCGTTCAATGGGGCGGAACCCGGGGAATCAACGATGTTTACTTCGAAACCTTTATTTTGGAGATACGAAGCAAAGGCGCTTAAGTTATCTTCTACGGCGATTTTAACGTCCACAGGTTTTCCTCCTTTCAATCTGAAATGTATCAAAGGTGGATCTTACGACCCACCTTTGTGTGTAAGTACTAGAGTTGGTTCATAACTTGTTGACACGTATTTATACAGTTTTGAATCTGTTGTGCCGACTGCTGTAGATTAGATTTGGCTGTAGGGTTCTGCACCATATTTGCGGCCTGCTGCATTTCTGACATAGAAGTTTGACACCTCTGAATACACTGCTGGATCAGTTGTTTAGGTTCCATACGTAAATCACCTCCTCATCCATATAATTATGATTTGCAATTGAGCAGTAAATTATTCTAAAAAAAGCCCTCCACAGGGAGGGTCTCAAAAAGGATTAGAATTGAATTTTACACGATTTGCCCGTTTTTTGCAGGTCCTGCTGTAGTGGTCTGGCGGCTTGATTCAGAGCCTCTTGCTGGGAGTGGAAAGAACCCAGGTGAACCAACCATCTGCGCCGCAACCCTTTCTTGAGCGGTTGCACAAATAATTTGTATATATCTTTCTCAGGTTTTTCTATCAGGTCAGTCACGGTCCAAATCTCGGTTATAGGATAATTAAATGGCAGGGTGCAATAGCCGTTCAGGGTACCCCATTTTTTACCCCAGGAGTTAAACCCCACCCAGCGATTATCTCGGTTCCAACCTATGATGGTTAAAGCATGAAAACCATACATGTTTTCAGTCAGGGTATCGGGTTGGGACAGGTGTCCCCCTTTATAGAAACTTTCATAGACGGGAACCACCATCACGACGGGTCCCAGTTCCATCAGAGCTGATTTGACTTCATTTACGGTGTATACCGCTGCATATGAGCTGATACGTCGGGGATAAGCATCCCGGTGCATGGCTTCGGTTATCATGCCGGCGGTTACCGGGTAAGGATAGATGCCCGGCAGCAGTTCTTCCCGGCAGACTCCGCGTTTGAGCAGGAGTTCCAGGGCCTCACGGGTGATCATACCTTCTCCATGATAGTGGTTTTCCAGTCGCGCTCCATAGATATAAGCCGCGGATAAGGAGGAGAAGGTGCCATGCTCCTTGTGTTCCTGGATTTCTTTGATGGCTTTCAGGGCGAAGGCGACACAGGCACCAACTTCACCCTGATCATAGGTCTCCGTAATCCGGGGTTCGATGATGAATTCCGGAGGAAAAGCTCGACGGATGCTGATCATACTGGCAATGTGAATATCCCGGTGGTCCTTGGGACTGGGGATGGCCCCCAGTTTACGGGCCTTATAATTCAACAAAATTATCCCTCCTTTTGGTGATTTCTTACCTGATTTGAATCAGTTCCCCGCTGCTAAAATTAGATATCAGGAAAGATACGCACTCAATTAATAGAGACGGGGGAGGAATAGGCGCTCTTGTTGTCGAATATGACAACATTTAGGGTTATATAATCCAACCTGTAACCCGTAACCTGGATTTTTGGGGTTACTATATAGTACGGTTTTAGTTCCGGATCGGTCCTACTAAATTAAGCGAATGGAATACCATGGCGCATTTGGAGTAGATCAGGTCGGGAACAGGAGGACATTTGTCACAATTGTCGAAGAAGATTGTTCAGGCTCTAATTTTTGCGCTTATTGCCGGGGAGGGGAGAAGACAGCTCATGCTAGAATACCTGGTATTTGCCTTTCTGGTTTTCGTACCGGTGGCTGGTCTTGGCTTTTACATATTAACTAAAAAAGGAATCAAACGGGAAACCATTTGGATAGGGATACTTACAGCTCTGGTTTTATTGGTCTTCTTTCCTCCGCTGACAGCCTGGTTGGGAATGTGGGGGGCGGCAGGTTTTGTACTTTTAATCATGGTCGGGGCAGGCGTTTTAATAAGTCGTTGGTGGGTAAGGACTGAACCGGGAGACCTGGTTGAAACAGCCCTGGTGGTCGACGAGGAGCCGCCAGCAGATGACGCCGCAGTCATATCAGGAGAAGAAGCATCGGCGGCCGCGGCGGCAGATGAAGCAGCGGAAATAGAGGATACAGATGATGTGCGGTTGGGAGCGGAGGCAGAAGAACCGGCGGAAGAGGTCTTGAAAGCAGAGGAAGCCGCAGGTTTGGCGGCGGATGAGGATATAATTTCTAACGAACTCGTGGTTGAAACAGCCCTGGTGGTCGATGAGGAGCCGCCAGCAGATGACGCCGCAGTCATATCAGGAGAAGAAGCGCCGGCGGCCGCGGCGGCAGATGAAGCAGCGGAAATAGAGGATACAGATGATGTGCGGTTGGGAGCGGAGACAGAAGAACCGGCGGAAGAGGTCTTGAAAGCAGAGGAAGCCGCAGGTTTGGCGGCGGATGAGGATATAATTTCTGACGAACTCGTGGTTGAAACAGCCCTGGTGGTCGACGAGGAGCTGCCAGCAGGTGACGCCGCAGTCATATCAGGAGAAGAAGCATCGGCGGCCGCGGCGGCAGATGACATAAACATACTCATAGAAAGAGGTTTTGCGGCGAAATTCGGCGAAAACTATGAAGAGGCGGCCCGGCAGTTCAGTCAAGTGTGGCAGCGGATTGACACTCCTGGCTTTTTCTTCATGGTTGGTATGGAACTGGTCAGCTTGTACAGCCGGTTGGGCTCCTATGATAAGGCCCTGGAGGTGCTGGATAGGCTGGGTGGCGATAGCCGTTTAAGCCCCACTGAGGTTGATAAAGTTGCTCGGGAGAGGGAGCTTCTCCAGATAACTCAGAGACTATTACAGGAGATTGGTATGCCGGATCTGCCAGCAGCCAACGTCCCCCGACTTATTCGATTAAAAGCTGGGCAGGAGTTGGAAGAGCACAGAAATAACTGATTGAAGGGAGTTTGGATGGATGAAAAAGAGCCAGGAAATCATTGGGCTTCCGGTCTTTTCCGTAGTGGATGGACGGGAGGTCGGGCAGGTGAAAGACTTGGTCATCAACCCGGAAGAGGGGGTGGTCGAATACGTCCTGGTTAATGGAGGCAGTTGGTATGTTGGTGCCAGGGTTCTTCCTTACCGGGCGGTGTTGGGTATCGGTGCCCATGCAGTTACTACTGAAAGCGAAACCCAGCTTACAACCTGAACGAATCGTCAAATGCCAATGCTCTTTTAGAGCGGAGTATCAAAGTTAAAGGTACTAAAGTTTTAACTCGGAAAGGTAACCTCATCGGGGTAGTTAGCGAGTACGAGGTCGATGAGAATACGGGCAAGATAACCGGACTGGAGTTCCGGGCTATGGAGGGAGATTCGGAAATTACAGCCATTCAGGCCAGCCAGGTGCTAACCTTTGGTAAGGATGTGATCGTGGTTCAGGAGAGACTGGGATCGGATCCGAATTCATTCCAAAAGGCGGACGAGTCAAGATCGGAAACGGGTGTGGCCGCCGAATCGGATGCGGCCAGGCTGTTTATAGAAAAACAGAAGCAATTTCTGTTAGGTAAAAAGCTAATGCAGGATATTAAGGATGATGAGGGTAATATTCTCATTGCCGCGGGCACAGAAATCGATGACCATGTGTTGGAGGTTGCCGAGGTTAGTGGAAGGCTCAATGATCTCGGTCAGAACGCGAAGTAATCGCTCAAATAGGACGCTCTTCAGGAGGGTTTGATGTCGAATAGATATAAGCAGGTAGAACAATGCTTGATCATAGCTCTCTTCATTTTTATTATTACAATGGTGTTTACTTCACTGGCTCTGGCGGTAAGGGATGGGGAACGGATACCTCCGGGTTTATCGGTAGCTGGTATTCCACTGGGTGGATTGTCGTATCAGGAAGCCCAGGAACGGTTGAAAACAGCTTTACCCGACCAATTGGGGAGACATCTAGTTTTTCGACGGGGGGAGCTGTTTGGTTACATATCTTGTGACGATTACCAGATATGCTTTGATATGGATGGTTCCCTGAATCGCTGCGTGGGAGGTAACCAGACCGGGCTTAAAGGGTTACTTTTTCATTCCATGGTACGTGGAGGGGCTCGGGATGTTAGCCCGGTTATCAGCTATGATCCCGGATGTATTCCCGAGATAATGGCGGCGATAGGTCCAACCTTTAACCAGCCAGCCCAGGATGCCCGGGTCATCTGGAAGGATGATTCCTTGGAGTATATTCCGCATAAGCCGGGCTGTTTATTGGATCTGGATAAGACCGCTGGCCTTCTCCAGCAGGCTTTGAACGCTGGGAGTTTGGGGCCGGTAACGGTAGCGGTGCGGGAGTTGTCTCCCCGGGTTAAATTGAATGACGTTGAGAGTGTCAAAGATCTGTTGGCTGTATATGTTACCAGCTTTGACCCTGCACAAGAGGCACGAACTGCAAATATGCGATTGGCAGTCCGGGCGGTTAACGGTACGGTGGTAATGCCAGGTCAGGTGTTTTCCCTGGATGAACTCCTGGGGCCCAGAAGAGAAGAAGACGGCTATCAGAAAGCGCCAGTCTTTGTTAATAAAAGGGTAGTCGAGGGTGTGGGCGGGGGCATATGTCAGGTGGCTACCACCCTGTACAACGCAGTGCTGCAAGCAGACCTCAAGATCGTGGAAAGATGGCCGCATTCACTTCCGATTACATATGCTCCACCAGGACAGGACGCTACTATTGCTGCCAATGTGCTTGATTTCAAATTCCAAAACCATACTGAATTTCCTATTCTTCTAGCCATGTCGATGGAAGGCGATGAATTGGTGGTGCGGATTTTCGGGTGTCAGATGGAGCCGGATAAAAAGGTACAGGTGGTCACAGAGCGGAAGGAAATTGCACCCCGAATCATAGTTAGACACGATCCTCGACTGGGTGAAGGTGAGCGGGTAGTTAAGCAAAAGGGGAAAAGCGGGCATCTGATCAGGACCTATCGGGTAGTATCGAAAGGTGGCCAGGAACTAGAAAAGACACTGTTATCTGAGGATTATTATCGGGCCACTGATACCATCGTAATGGTAGGTGCCAATGCCAGCCAGGTTAAATAAGTCGTAGGCCGCTTCACCGGTTTACCACGCTCCCTTTTAGCGGATTCATAATATTCGGCGTAATCTGCGTCTAATTTTCATAGCCGGTCAAAACAACAGAAGCCGCTTAAGCGGCTTCTTGGTGTTAATCTAGCAGGGCCCGGGCCTATAACCAAAGTCGCAGAAACAAAGGAAGAAGAACAGCAGGAGTATCAGTATAAGCCATTCGCCTCCACAATCACCCATCATGGCCTTTCCTCCCTTCCCAGGTATTTAAAAATAGGACGGATGAATATCAAGAAAGCTGTTTTTTACAGATTATTGCTGTTAGGATTCATCCCTCCCTTCGTTTTGAACACCCGCCAGGTGTTCAGGGTAACTAACTAAGTAGTTTTCTCTCCGACGCTAATATATGTTATGAAGCAGGCCCCTATCTGGTTACTCTTTTGATATAATTACTTTAGGCATGAAAGGTGATATTAATTAATAACCGGAGTGTTGGGCAAAAAAAATAGCCGCCTGCACGGCTAGTCGTTGGTGGTGGCAGGTGATTTACCGGGTTCTTCTGGTTTCTTCTTATTGAGATTGGAAAGTAGATTCAGCATCATCATTAAGGTCTGGGGATTTAAATTTGGCTGGCTGTCTTTATCTCCACTCCTGGTTCCCAGAGAACTTACCAGGCTGGAAAACAGATCTCGGGTTTCCGATGCCGAGCTTTCTACCATGGGCGGTATTGACTCATCCGCATGATAGGTATAATATTCAACAATGCCCATTAGATTTACCAGGGAAAGTATACTTACCAGGTTAGGGACGTTGATTTTAGGTGGGGAGTTAGGTGACGTTAGTTGGAAAAGGATGTTTACAGCCAGCTGGGTTAATTTGCCCTTATCCATAGATGTTTCACCCCCCGGTATTAAATTGACTGACGACCCTGGCAGTTTCCTCAATCATTTTGTTGCGAGAGCTGCGTACCGCTTCATTAATGGCTTCAACGACACTGGCTTTAAGCAGGCCGGCTCGAGCCGGGGAGAGCAAACTATTGTCGATGAACAGGTCCAGCACTTCTTGCTGATGGTTTATGGAAACAGAAACCAGATTGTTTTGCGATGCAACGGTCATACTTCCGTTCTTCAAGGATTTCTCAACTTCGGCCAGACTTTCCCGGAGTTTATCCATGCCACCTAGCATTTTCATCAGGTCCTGGTTGTTTTGCACGGTATCACCTCCAATATGAGTTTAAGATTATGGGCTAAACCAGATAACAAAGTATCGAGTCTCTGTAGACAATATATTCACGAATATGTGGTTTATCGATGGAAAATTACGGAAGGGGGGAAGTTGTAATGGAGGAGTTAAGACAACAGGTGAAGTGGGAGTTAATCCGTACTCTGATCTGGGTAGCTGTATCGGTAACTCTGGCCACAGGAGTAGGGCTGTTGGCATTTGGGTAGATTAAAGTCAATCAAAGTATATTATAGAAAAAGGGGGAGTTTTAGGTGTCAGAAGTAAGAACTTTTGCAGCTGATAATTTTGACGATGAGGTTTTACAAGCGGCTGAACCAGTGCTGGTGGATTTCTGGGCTCCCTGGTGTGGCCCTTGCCGTATGGTAGGACCGGTGGTTGAGAAACTCGCTCGTGATTATGCCGGACGTTTGAAAGTAGGTAAGGTCAATGTAGATGAAAACCGCGATCTGGCTGGCAAGTATGGGATCATGAGTATACCCACGCTGATTGTATTCAAGGACAGCAATGAAGCTAAACGCATAGTGGGATTCCGGGGAGAGAAAGAACTGGTAGATGCTATTGACCAGGTGTTGTAATCGATTATGGATTATGAATCGACCTCAGGGGCATCCGTTGAGTAAGAGCACGGATGCCCTATTTTTTTTCTTGACCATTACCAGAAGGTCGGTAAAATTTACGGCCCTGCAGTTCTGCGGGCAGGTATTCTTGTTCAACCAGACCACCGTAGTCGTGGGGGTACTTGTAGCCAACCCCCTTGCCCAGTAAGTGGGATCGGGGATGAGAACTATCAGCGATATGAGGAGGAACCGTGATGCCGGAGCTTTGCCGTACGGCGTGAAGAGCTTCATCAATACCAGTTTTACAGGAATTACTTTTGGGGGCCAGGGCCAGGTAAACCGCAGCTTCGGCCAGGGGAATCCGAGCTTCTGGCAACCCCACCAGTTCCAGAGCATGAGCCGCCGCGGTGGCTACTACCAGGGCCTGAGGGTCGGCCAGACCTATATCCTCAGCCGCGTGAACCACCAGGCGGCGAGCGATGAAGCGGGCGTCTTCTCCTCCTTCCAGCATTACCGCCAACCAGAATAGAGCAGCATCCGGGTCGGAACCTCGGATACTTTTAATAAAGGCGGAAATAGTATCATAATGCTGGTCGGCCTTTTTGTCATAATTTATGACCAGCTTACCGTGAACGTTGACTACATCCTGGGCGGTAATATGCAAATCTTGACCCTCGTTATACCGGGAAAGGAATATGTGTTCTACCAGGTTGAGGGCCGCGCGGGCATCTCCTTTGGCAGTGGTGACTATGGCATCCAGGGCCGATTCGGTTATGGTTATCCGGTATTTCCCGAGTCCGCATTCCGGGTCGGTCAACGCCCGGTCAATTATGCGAAGGATATCGGACGGATTTAACGGTTGCAGTGTGTAAATACGCATTCTGGATAAGAGGGCGGAATTAACCTCATACAATGGGTTTTCAGTGGTGGCACCAATCAGGGTGAGTATGCCCTCTTCTACAAAGGGCAGCAGTACATCCTGTTGAGCTTTGTTGAAGCGATGGATTTCATCCAGGAACAGGATGGTGCGCTGCTGGTAGAATTTCAAACGTTCCCGGGCATCAGCCGCCATATTGCGGATATCGCGGGTGCTGCTGCTGACCGCTTTGAGATATTGAAAATGAGAGCGGGTGTGATGGGCGATAATATGGCTCAGGGTGGTTTTACCGGTTCCCGGGGGTCCGAAAAGAATAAAGGAGTGCAGGCGATCCTGTTCGATGATGCGACGTAGGGGGGCGTTTTTGCCTACCAGGTGCTCCTGACCTGCGATCTCGTCCAGTGTACGGGGACGCATACGGAAGGCCAGTGGTGCTGACTCATTTACAGTGTGGGCCTGGTGATATGAAAACAGATCCATGGTTACACCTCACTTTCTGTTCTGCTGCTAATAACCATTATAGACTATTGATTCCACCGGAAAAGCGATAAATATGTATTTGCCGTATAATATCGGCCAAAGGGACGGTTCTTGTGACTTCTGTTAATTAGTGGCGTGCAATTTATGGAAATATTCGGTATAATAAATGCAAGTGGGGGTGTCATGTTGGATACTAACGAGAAACTAAAATATTGGCTTGAATTAGCCGAGTATGATTTGGAGACGGCTAAAGTGATGCTTGACGGCGGAAGGCACTTATATGTTGGCTTTATGTGCCATCAAGTAATTGAAAAAGCCTTAAAGGGGTATTATGTTTCAGTTCTCGCAGATGATCCACCATTTACTCACAACCTCACTATATTAGCGAGAAAATCAGGGGTACTTGGAACGCTTTCTGATGAACATAAAGACACTATTGACCTACTTGAGCCACTAAATGTAGAAGCAAGATATCCTACCGCCAAGGACAAACTATTGAAAGCACTAACCGGGCAAAGATGTATTTCGGTATTGAAAAGGACGGAGGCGTTATTCACATGGATAAAAGCCAGGCTATAGAAAAAGCAATAGAGTATTCGAAACTGGTTAATGAAAGAATCAAGGTTCAAAAAATATTGCTATATGGGTCTTATGCTAAAGACAATTGGAACGAAGAAAGTGACATAGATATTGCCGTAATAGTTGATACGGTGGATGGCGATTTTTTGGACATGGCGTCTATGCTGTATCGGTTGAGAAGACATGTAGATGACAGAATTGAACCTGTGCTGCTGGAACAAAAAGCGGATCCAAGTGGTTTCCTAAGTGAAATCTTGAAGCATAGCGAAGTAATTTACACAAACTAGACCTGCCAAAGGGACGGTTCTTGTGTCTGGTACAGGATAAACTGGCAGCAAGGTCTGGACTTACTATCAATGAAATTAAAAAACATCACCCTCTGCTCAAACGATAGACGGGGGTGATTTTTATTTTTTCGGCGTCCATCAGCGTTCATATGCGGTTTAAGCCAGGGATAGCGCATTATTTCTGATCGGAGGGCAATACTAATAAAGGCCTTTTCTGAAAGGAGTAAATTGAATGAACGCCAGGAACCTGCTAGGTATGCCAGTAGTCGTAACCAGTCAGGGAGAATTGATAGGAGAGGTCTGTGATCTGGTTTTGAAACGAAGCCTGAAGGTGGAGGGCCTGGTGGTGAAGGGGAAGGGCTCACAGAGGTTGGTTAAGTGCCCGGACTTCATTATTGGTGAGGATTCGGTTTTGGTAACTAACACTGAAGGTTTAAAACCTTACGTAGAGCGGGAAGAATTAAGTTATAAGGGAAACATGGGACAATCGTTACTGGATGTGGAGGGTCGCGAGGTAGGAATCGTCAGTGACGTGATTCTAGAGCCTGAGACCCGGGAAACCATAGGGGTAGAAATCTCTGAAGGTCTAATTCGGGATTTCCTGGAAGGTAGGCGTAACCAGGTTTCTCTGGATGACGTTCAGGTCAACGGGATTCGATTGACCGTGTTGACAGGTGAAGGGAGTGCACGTATATGAATTGCCCAGTGTGTGGTGGAGTTCAGGTGGGTAAGGTGGGTAGTGACCAGTATTACTGCTGGAATTGTTTTATTGAATTTAATACCCGCCGGGGGCAGATGAATTTGTACGAAGTGGCCGAAGACGGCAGTCTGGTTTCTATGGAAGATTCTTTTGACATCATAAGATAGAGGGGGTGGCTGGTTTAATGGGCAGAAGTTTTTGGTCAGGAATGCTAACCGGCGGTATTCTGACGGTTTTGGGTATGATGTATTTTAACGCTTCCCCGGAGGCCCAGAAACAAGTCCGGCAGATGACCGGGCAGGTCCGCAACACCGGTAGTATAATTGGTGACATGGGAGGAGAGGTAGCCCGCGTGTGGAAAGACTAGGGTCCAAACAATTTCGCTATGTAATATTGTTGTTGGTGGTTTCGGCCACCATTTATTTTTTATATACGGTTCGGCAAGTTATAACTCCCTTTTTTATTGCGATGGTCTTAGCTTACCTTATAGCTCCGGTGGTAAGCAACATAGAGCAGCGGGGATTACGGCGCACCTGGGCTATTCTAATGGTTTATGCGGTATTGGGCCTGGGTCTTTTCTTATTTTTTTGGTATGGAGTACCAGCTATGGCTGATGAATTGGGCCAGGTCGCCCGGCTGATTCCACATTATGTGGGAGAGGCAGAGAAAATGGCTTATCAGGTGGAGCAGATGACGTTTCCAGCTGACTCCATCGATAATTTGATTGACGAGACGGTTAACCGATTGCGAGAATATATATATAAGACTCTCAGAGGGTTTTTGGATAGCATTCTGGGATTGGTAAGCAGCTTGTTTGCAGCAGTTTTTGCTCCTATTTTAGCTTTTTATATCCTTAAAGATTGGGAATTGATCCGAGATAATTTTCTCAACCTGATGACGGTTAAGACCAGGCAGGAAGTTATCAGGTTGGGACGCAGTATAGATGAAATTTTAAAAGGCTTTATTACCGGGAATCTATTAGTGGCGTTAATAGTGGGGGTGCTTACCGGGGGGCTGGTGGCCTTGCTGGGGGTAAAGTTTGCCCTGTTGATCGGGCTGATTTGTGGAGTAACCGAGCTGTTTCCTTATTTCGGTCCGATTCTGGGGGCCATTCCTTCGATTAGTCTGGCCTATGCCCAATCTCCCCGGCTGGCGGTTTACGTGGCTCTGGTTCTGCTGGTGGTGCAGCAGGTGGAAGCTAATCTGCTTTCCCCTCGTATTCTGGGAGAAAAGGTGGGGCTGCATCCTTTGTTGGTGGTATTTGCTTTATTGGCCGGGGGCAAGCTGTATGGGATCTGGGGGATGCTGCTGGGGGTGCCGGCAGCTGCAGTTCTCAAGATTCTCAGTTCCCACTTCTACCACCGGATGGTGAGTTAGCAGATGTCCATAATACCGGAGGTATCACAGCCCTCAGCTTTGCTGTGTACTGCGACGTCACTTGCGGCCGGCGCTCAGGCTTCGCCTTCGATACGCCCGGCACTTGCCGAAACATCGTCGGCTTCGTAGGTCGCTTCGCCGGGTTACCACACTCCCGTATAGAGTTATTTTTATAGCAGCGGTTATAAGCCGCCTGGCCGGGTTAACACATTCTTGATAAGATTGACATCAAGGCCGATATGGAAGAAAATTAGTAAAAACGGGAAATGAGGAGATAAAGGTGCTAACCAGTACAGAAATCCGTAAAAGATTTCTCGAATATTTTGCTCATAATGGTCACACTATCGTTGACAGTTCATCGTTGGTGCCGGTAAATGACCCTACTCTTTTGTTTGCTAATGCCGGAATGAACCAATTCAAAAATGTGTTTCTTGGGGTTGATCGGCGGCCTTATCGGCGGGCAACCACCTCGCAAAAGTGCGTACGCGCGGGAGGTAAGCATAACGATCTGGAAACTGTAGGGCGAACTGCACGTCATCACACTTTTTTCGAAATGCTGGGTAATTTTTCGTTCGGTGATTATTTTAAGCGGGAAGCCATTTTTTATGCCTGGGAGTTCCTGACCGAAGTGATTGGTTTACCCCGAGAAAAATTGTGGGTAACCATCTACCTGGATGATGAGGAGGCTTTCAAGCTGTGGCAGGAGCTTGACGATGGTCCATCGGTAGAACGTATAGTACGGCTGGGGGAGGAAGATAACTTCTGGAGCATGGGGGATACTGGTCCCTGCGGACCTTGCAGCGAAATAATTTATGACCGTGGGGAAGAATATCGCTGTGATGAACCTGAATGTGCCCTGGGAGTATGCGACTGTGATCGGTGGTTGGAGCTCTGGAACCTGGTTTTCATGCAGTATAATCGGGATGAAACCGGTAACATGACCCCTCTGCCTCATCCCAGCATTGATACCGGGATGGGCCTGGAACGTCTGGCTTCGGTGCTGCAGGGTGTAGATAGTAACTTTGAAACTGACCTTTTTGTACCCATCATTAAGGTAATTGAAAAAATGACCGGACATAGCTACAACCAAGGACCGACGGGTTTTCCCTTTCGAGTCATTGCTGACCATGCCCGTTCCTGTACGTTTTTGATTGCGGACGGAGTCCTGCCCGCCAATGAAGGGCGCGGGTATGTCTTGCGCCGCATCTTACGGCGAGCAGTACGGTTGGGTAAGTCCCTGGGGATTGATGAGCCATTCCTGTATCGGATGGTCGGAACGGTAGTCGACATAATGAAGGATGCCTACCCGGAGTTGGTGGAAAAACAAGATTTCATCGTCAAGATAATTAAGATGGAAGAAGAGCGGTTTTTCACTACTCTGAGTGAGGGTATTCATAAAATAAACGAGATTGTGGCCCGGTGTAAGGCGGAAGGCAGTACGGAAATTCCGGGACAGGATGCCTTTATGTTATATGACACCTATGGTTTTCCTTTGGACCTCACTCGGGATGTAGCAGAAGAAGAGGGCCTCACAGTAGATGAGGCGGGGTTTGATCGCATGATGGAACAGCAGCGGGAGCGGGCCCGGCAGGCACAAAAAGGCGAGGATGCTTTTGCCTGGGAGAAACAGGTGGTGGAATTGCTGGAAGGTATTCCCCCTACCGAGTTCTGCGGGTACCAGCGGTGTTCAGTAACTACAAATATACAGGCTGTAGTACAGGACGGTAAGATGCGGAATAGTCTAAGGGATGGGGCTGGACTTCTGGTATTGGCTGAAACTCCGTTCTACGCGGAAAGTGGTGGACAGGTAGCTGATCAGGGGGTTATCATTGGGGCTGAAGGGCGGTTTTTGGTAGAGGACGTTCAAAAAGCGGCTAACTGGTTTGTGCATTATGGACGAGCCGAAGGAATATTGACCCGGGGCGAAGAGGTACGTGCGGAAGTGGATGAGGAAAAACGGTTGGCCACTGCCTGCAATCATACCGCCACCCATCTTTTGCATAAGGCCTTGCGTACAGTGTTGGGTGACCATGCCCAACAGAAGGGGTCATTGGTGGAGCCGGAGCGGCTGCGTTTTGACTTTTCCCATTTTGAGGCCCCGACCGAGGAAGAACTGAACCAGATAGAAGCGATTGTCAACCAAAAAATTCGGGAACTGGATGAGGTCAATGTAACCCTGACCAGTTTGGATGAGGCCAGGAAGATGGGGGCTACCGCCTTATTCGGAGAAAAATACGGGGAACAGGTGCGGGTAGTCAGTATTGGGGATTTCAGCATGGAGCTATGTGGAGGAACCCATGTAAATAACATCGGCCGGATTGGCCTGGTTAAAGTGGTTAGTGAATCCAGTGTCGGGGCTGGAATGCGGCGCATCGAGGCCTTGACTGGTTCTCAGGCGCTGGCCTATCTTAATGATAGTGAACGAGAGTTGAAGCAGGTCTCAGCCAGGTTGAAAACTGCGCCCCATGAATTGACCGAGAGAATTGATGCACTTTTTCAGCAGCTGCGGGAGAAGGAAAGGGAGCTCGAGTCCCTTAAAACCCGGCTTTCTGGTCGGCAAGCAGCGGGTTTATTGGAGCAGGCGATGGATATTGCCGGGGTAAAAGTGTTGGTAGCGGAGCTTCCCAATCAAGATATGAACAGTTTACGCGCCAATGCCGAAAAACTGCGGGATAAATTGGGAAGTTCAGTGGTGGTACTTGGTTCCAGTGCAGAAGGGAAGGTCAGCCTGGTGGCTTTTGTGGCCAAACCCCTGACCAGGCAGGGGGTACATGCCGGGAAGATAGTTTCTGCCGCTGCCCAAGCCGTAGGTGGTGGGGGTGGAGGCCGGCCTGATATGGCTCAGGCAGGAGGAAAGCAAGCGGATAAACTTCCGGAGGCCCTGAAATTAGCTCGTGAAATTATTGAAAAAGTGCTGACGTAAAAAAGGAATATAGGGGCGGAACGTGGAAATATAAACAGTGGGGGGTGGTTGTGATATGCCTCAAGCACCCGAAGGTACTATGAGTTTTCAGCGCCAGCGGGACGGCCAGGAGACAGTAAGGTCTATTCTGGAATCTGTGTGTGCAGCGCTGAAGGAGAAGGGATATAATCCTATAAACCAGCTGGTAGGCTATATGATTTCTGGAGACCCGGCCTATATCACCAGCTACAAGGATGCCAGGAGCCTTATATGCAAAGTCGAGAGAGATGAGATACTGGAGGTACTGCTCTCCGACTATCTGGAAAAACAAGACTAGCCCATGCCTGCATGGGCTTTTTGTTATGTGTGCAGGTCAATGAGGTGAATTAATTGAGATATAATCGTTTGGGTCGGACAAGCATAATAGTGTCCCGGCTTTGTCTGGGGGTACTTACTGTTGGTCCGCTGCAGGCTAATCTGCCGGTCGAAGAGGGTGCTCGAGTCATTAAACATGCGTTGGAGGGTGGTGTAACTTTTCTCGATACGGCTGAGGCTTACGATACTTATCCTTATATAAAAAAGGCCTTGCAGGATACGCAGGTGAGGCCGGTGATTGCCACCAAATCCTATGCTTATACTCGTGAGGGCATGAAAGAGAGTTTGGAGCGGGCCCGGGAGGCTCTGGGGCTCAAGACCATTGATATTTTCCTTTTACACGAGCAGGAAAGTGAATACACCCTCAAGGGACATAGTGAAGCATTGAAATACCTGGTAGAAGCCAAAGACAAAGGACTGGTGCGGGCAGTAGGTATGTCCACCCATTCGGTGCGGGGGGTGATGGCCGGGGCCCAACATCCTGAGATTGATGTCATTCATCCCCTGATTAATATGGGTGGCCTGGGGATTATGGATGGATCTCGAGAACAGATGATGGCCGCTATAATTCTGGCTCATCGCCAGGGAAAAGGTATCTATGCTATGAAGACCCTGGGGGGTGGCAACCTTCTGCCACGGGCGAAAGAAGCTTTTCGGTTTGTTCGGGATCTGCCGTATGTAGACGCGATGGCTGTGGGGATGAAGACGACTGATGAAGTTGATCTGAACCTGGCCTGGATGGAGGGACGGGAATGGCCGGAGTTAGAGGTTAAGGTGGGGAGCCAGCGGCGGAGGTTACATATTGAAGACTGGTGCAGTGGCTGCGGCAGTTGTATAGACAATTGCCGCTACCAGGCTCTGTACCTGGAAGCTGAGCAGGTCAGGGTACAGGCGGATAAATGCATCTTGTGTGGGTATTGTTCACGCTATTGTCCGGATTTTTGTATCAAGGTGATATGAGAGGTATGGTTTATGAGAATATTGGGATTGGATCCGGGGGAAAAGAGAATAGGGGTGGCGATGAGTGATCCGCTGGGGATTACTGCCCAGGCTTTACAGGTAATAACCCGAACTGGACTGGAGAAGGATATTGCTCTCATTGGGGATATCTGCCGTAGTTATGGGGTAGAATTAATCGTGATGGGACTGCCCAGGAATATGGATGGTACTGAAGGCGAGAAGGCTAAAGCAGCGCGGAGATTAGCGGAGAAACTGCAAGAGAGTCTGGGAGTAAGAGTGGTGTTGTGGGATGAGCGGCTCAGCACCCGGGCTGCGGAGCAAACTCTGCTAGAAGCGGACATGTCCCGGCGTCGGCGCAAGCAGGTAGTGGACAAAATAGCGGCGGCGTATATTTTACAAGGATACCTTGATAGCCTGCCTTGAGGGCTCAAAATTTTTGCTAAAAAAATTTGGCTGGTTTGGGAGAGAATGTTTGACAGTGTTGGATCAATAATATTAAAATGTCATTAACCTGAAGAATTGAGGTGAAAAGATTGAGTAATGAGGATTTCTTTGACGAGGAACTGGCGACTGTCCTGTTGATGGACGAAGAGGGGAATGAACACTTATTTGAACTGTTAGCTGAGCTGGATATTGAGGGGGACAGTTATAAGGTTCTGGCACCCATGGATGTAGAAGAATATCCGGACGATGATGATTTCGAGGTAGAGATAGTAATTCTTAAAACCATAAACGATGAGGAGGGTAACGAATTCCTGTGCAGCATCGAGGAAGATGAGGAATGGGAACGGGTAGCTGATGCCTGGCAGGAGTTTATGGACGAAGAGGAGATTTATTAGGCGGGTTAACCCCCGCCTTCTTCATAGCAGACCACTATGATACCGAAGGTATCACCATCAGGGACATGAAACTACATATTTATGGAGTGTGGTTAACCCGCTTATTCCCCGATAAGTCCGGGGACGGTCCCCGGACTTATTTAGCACACTCCCCGTAAGAGTTATTTTATATTTTTAGTATTATCTGCGTGCATCAGCGTTTATCTGCGGTTTCAGGGTTATTTTCATAGTGGTAAGGGAAATCATGGCGGAGGGAGAAGAAGGGATTGGTACATAGAGGTAGAGCCGGTACAGTGGTGCTCATTGCCGTTCTGGCCGGAGTCCTTGTGGGTGCTGCCATGTGCCTGTTTCAGTATTCTTATAATTACAATCGTTTTCCACCACAAGTACATATAGGTGCAGTTGAAGTGGGAGGTCAAGAACGCGAATCCGCCATTCAAGCTCTGGATTCATGGCTGGCCAAAAGGGGGCAAGCTCCGTTAACGCTGGTGTATAATGATTATTGTCACCAGATAGCTATGGCAGAGGCCGGAGCCGGGGCACAGGTAGAGAAAGTGGTGGATGAAGCACTGCGGGAAGTGCGGGATTCATTGCCCTGGTGGACGAGGCTAATCGGTCGTGAACAAGAATACCAGACATTCAGGTTTGAGATACCTATTGTCTGGGATAAGGAGAAACTTACCGGGGTTTTAGAACAGATCAAGCCTGATCTGGAGTTAGTTCCGCAAAACTGCAAGGTAGGGTGGCAAGGGGGTTCAACGCTGGGCGTAACCCCAGAAGTAAACGGGAAGAGGGTGAACCTTACCGCTACTCTGGAGAAGATTCCACTCAGGTGGGGGCAAGAATATACGGTTCCTATCGTGGTTGAGGACGTATTGCCTGATGTGTGCCAGGCTGATTTTGCCGATGTGACCTTGCTGGCTGCTTATACCACGAACTACAACAGTGGGGATGTGGATCGTTCTTCCAATCTAGCCACGGCTGCCCGGGCATTAAGCGGTACCATCGTGCCGGCTGGGCAGGAATTTTCATTTAATACCGTAGTGGGACCGCGCAATTTGGCCACCGGTTATCGGGAAGCGATTGTGATTCAGAATAATGAATTTACGCCGGGAGTCGGGGGCGGGATTTGTCAGGTTTCTTCCACCCTTTATAATGCCTGTCTTTTAAGCGGACTGGAGATAGTGGAAAGGCACAATCACAGTGTAGCCATAGCTTATGTCCCGTTGGGATTGGACGCTACCATTAATTACGGTAGTCTGGACTTTCGTTTTAGAAATAATACCGGGGGGGCTGTCTACCTGCAGAGTTCCATCGGGAATGGTAGGTTGACCATTCGGGTATTCGGACCTAAAAACGCGGCGAAAAAGATAAAGCTAGAACGGACCGTGGAGGCGACTAAACCCTTCGAGGTAGTTAAGAAACCAGATGCCACCGTACCGTCGGGGGAAACCCGGATTAAACAGAAGGGGGTTTCAGGATATACGGTGCGTTCCTGGCGAGTGTTTGCTGATGAAAATGGCACGGTGATAAAACGAGAACCGTTGGGACGTGATGTATACAGGCCGCTAAACCAAATGGTGTTGGTGGGCCCAACGGTGCCAGTCAGTGCGGAAATAAATCCTGGTATTGAGGAGGTTGTCCCCCCTGAGCCGGAATCAGACAATGGGTCGGTTGTTCCAGAACCTGAGAACTTGCCGGTTGAGAGTGATGATAGCATTCTGGACGGAGCAAATCCAATACCTGACGTTGATGGTATTATCATTGGAGAATGAAACCCAGCATGATACAGCCCATTAAAAAGGAGCAAGGAAGATGAGTGAAGTCAAGGTGTCGGGTGAAAAAAGGATGGCAATCAGTATAGCTATTCTGGCGGTACTGCTTATTGCCTGGGTAGGTTTTCATCAGATAAGTCAGTTGATGGGACCGGTGGATGCTGGGAATGAGGAACGAATTGAAGTTACCATTCCGGCGCAGTGTACAACCTCTCAGGTGGCCAGAATACTTTATGAGCATAATTTGATTCAGAACGAAAAGTTCTTTGTCGGTTACTGTCGAGTAAAGGGATTGGATCAAAATTTGAAGGCCGGGGTTTACAGCTTTAATAGGGCTCAATCTTTAAGCGAACTGGTCGAAGGGCTGGTACAGGGGAAGGTGGTAACCGTTGGTTTCACCGTACCCGAGGGATACACTCTATCACAGATCGGCGAACTGCTGGTTAAGGAGAATATTTGTACCGCGGAGGAATGGCAGCAGGCACTGATACAGGACTACGATTATGAGTTTTTGAAAAAAGCCCCCGGTACGGAAAATCATCTGGAAGGATTTTTATTTCCTGCGACTTACCGGGTAGCCCGGGACGTAACTGCTCAGCAGGTAGTAGACATGATGTTAAAACGGTTTGAACAGGAGTGGAAGGGCGGCCTGGCAGCAGCGGCCCGGGAACAGGGAAAAGATGTTTATGAGGTGGTTACTCTGGCTTCGCTCATTGAGAAGGAAGCTCGGGTTGATGAGGAGCGTCCGGTTATTGCCGGGGTGCTGGTAAATCGACTGAAAAAAGGGATGCCGCTGCAAGTGGATGCTACTGTTCTCTATAGTTTGGGCGAACACAAGCCGGTGGTAACTTATCGGGATCTGGAGGTTGACTCACCTTATAATACTTATCGTTATCCAGGTTTACCTCTTGGCCCTATTGCTTCCCCCGGTTCGGCTTCATTGGCCGCGGCTTTACAGCCAGCGCAGCATTCGTATTATTACTATGTGTACATGGGTGATGGCCGTCACTATTTCTCCAAGACACATGATGAGCATGTACAGGCCAAGCAGAAGTACCTCAAGAATCGTTCTTAACCGCATTTACTGCGTATAGCTGCAGTTTCATTTCAGAATAGGACCTGACTAACCTGAAATAACTCAGGAAACTTTCAGGTTTAAATATGTTTGGCATTTTCAGCGTATTCATAAGTTTTCAGTGTATTCTGCGTCAATCCGCGTATCTGCGGTTTCAAACGTTTTTATAGCAGACCTCCATGACCAGCAGAGAATGAAAACAGCACGGCTATGGAGTGTAGTTAACCCGCTCGCTCCCGGACTTGTCGACTGCAGTACATCAGCTTGCTTCAGTGTGAAGCGGACCCCTCAGGATTCGGCGTCCATGCACTCAGCCCTCGGTGCTCGAAACGTCCTGTTTCTCGCTCCGCTTCACAGCCTTCA
>JAAZLJ010000088.1 GCA_012799365.1 Syntrophomonadaceae bacterium
AAACTCCATCCTATTTGCTATAGTACTATTCCTATTTTGAACGATGGAGTTATATGTCATACTAATTCTGTCAAAATTACCCGTATAGCTAGCTAAAATCATCTTTTTTAACTCTGAACCTGTAAGTATATAATAGCGTTTTCCTTTAAGATATATCATCGAACTTTGTCGATTTAGCTTTTTCGTTGACTACCATTATAAGTCTGAATCAATATTAGAGAGTTTGCTTGCAGACTGAACCGTACGAATAGTAAAACCCTCTCTAAAAACTGGTACTAACCTTGTGAAGGTTGCCAATCTATTTTCAAGTGCGAATATAACTCTTTTTTCTACAGATAGACTCGGTATATAAAGAGTACTGTAACCGCTAAACTAAAATGGACAGAAAACAACAAATAAGAATGAACAGTATTTACCACAATCCTCCAAAATGACTTTCAACTAATTCATCTATTAAGACCCTTGATACACCAGTAATTCCTTTAATTCTTTTGTCATTGGTTAGAAAAACACTACAATTGTGCAGGTAAGCTGTACCCAAGTGTATAGCATCAGGTAGTTTCTGACCGAATTGAGCCCGTATCCTGGCTGCTTCTATCAGAATATCACGGGTTACTGGTACCATCTCCAGCCCAACTGATGTTTGCAGAATTTGTTGGTAGATATCCTGGGCCTTTAGGTTTTCATCCTTTATAGGTTTAACTAGTATTTCTGCTAAAGTCAATTCGCTGCTTACTGCAGTAAGAGCTCCCTGATCCATTTTTTCAAACAATTCCGTTAGAACATCCAGGTATTCTGCATAGCCTTCTACAGCATAAATAAAAATATTGGTGTCCAGATATATACGCTGGACAATAATTCTATCTATTAATCCCATGAGTCGCGTTCTCCCCTAATAAATTCATCCGCCTCCTGAGAAGATAAGAAACATCCTTGGGCAGACCCAATAAAATCGACTAACGACCGGCGTGCCGACTCTTTATTATCACGTTCGACTACTATAGTTACTTCGACCGTAACCCCTGCAGGTAATTTTCCGGAACGAATCTCAACCAACCCTCCGGGCTTAACTATAGTTTTTTCACGAATCGTATCCAAGAGCATAACCCCCTTTATTGGATGATTAGCAATAATCTCAATATCTCTATCTTTTTGAACACTTCATCACTTTCGTTGACATGTCAATTACCCTGTTGTTATTGTAACACGCCAGCATTTGTTAATCACCTACCTTTCAGGCCATTTATAAGCACAGTGTATTCTGTATCTATTTTCACCAGCAGCAATTCACCTCATGCCTCACTACTATCTGCGTCAAAAATAATTAAAAGGCCCTCAGTATAAATCATAATAATCAGCGTCCATCCGCATCTAATTCTTCATTCAGCGTATTCATAAGTTTTCAGTGTCTTCTGCGTCTAATTCCCGCCTATTTCTCTTACCTCCTCCAGAACTCCGGAAGCATCAAGATTAGCACCGGGAAGATTTCTAAACGACCCAGCAGCATCATGAATGATAACAGATATTTGCTGGCCGCTGGTAAGAAACCAAAGTTGCTGGTCGGTCCCAGCAGATTCATGCCGGGACCGATGTTGCCCAGGCAGGTCATCACCGAAGTAAGTGAGCTGACCAGGTCCAGTCCCATGGCACACATAACCAGCGAACCGATGATGATAATGCCTATGTACAGGAATAGAAACTGTAACACATTGACCAGCAGTTCCGGAGCCACAACTTTCTGATTGATCTTCAAGGGCAGCACCGCCCGAGGGTGCAGCATGCGTTTTAACTCGATACCGGTCTGGCGTGCCATAATAAGATGGCGACCTACCTTAATGCCACCAGCGGTGGAACCGGCACACCCGCCTACCAACATCAAAGCAAAAATAACCTGCCGCGCCAGAGCCGGCCACTGATCGAAATCAACCGTACCGTAGCCGGTAGTAGTACAGATAGAAACTACCTGAAAGACTGCGGTCCGTATGGTCTCTTCCCCCAATTTAACTCCTGCCCCACACAGGGAAACCACTATCAAAAGGCTGGCAGCACCCAGAATCCCGATATACAGCTTAAATTCGCTATCACGCCAGTACAATTTGAGACTGCGCCGCTTGAAAGCCAGAAAGTGAAGGGCAAAACTGGTGCCGGCCAGAGCCATAAAAATTGTTATCGTCCACTGGATAGCGGGACTGTAGTACCCGATGCTGGCGTTCTTGGTGGAAAACCCCCCGGTAGCCATTGTGCCAAAAGTATGGCAGAGAGAATCGAATACCGGCATCCCCTGTAAAATTAAAATCACCGCCAGGATCACACTCATGACCACATAGGTAACCCAGAGTATCTTGGCCGTGCTGCTGACCCGGGGACTGACTTTTTCCTTAGCCGGGCCCGGAAGCTCAGCCCGGAAGATCTGGTTGGCCCGGTTGCCCAGGGTAGCTATGATGGCGATAAAAAGAACCATAATACCCATGCCCCCCAGCCAATGGGTGAGGCTCCGCCAGAAAAGTACCGCATATGAGACCGCTTCTACATCGGACAGAATGGTAGCCCCGGTTGTGGTAAAACCAGATACAGTTTCAAAAAGGGCATCGGCAAAAGAATGTACGGTACCAGTCAGAATAAAGGGCAGGGTACCAACCAGAGAGGCAGCTACCCACCCCAGAGTGACTATGGCAAACCCTTCCCGGTAAAACATCTCCTTTTCCGTATCAAAAAAATAGACCAGCAAGCCTCCGGAAATAAGGGTTATACCAGCTGAAATGGCCAGAGGTACAAGCTCGCTTTCACCGTACACGATGGCACAGACCACCGGTGCCAGCATAGCTATTCCGATTATCAGGATTATTTTGCCTAGATTGCCGAGGACTACCGGTAAGCGCACCAAATTATCTCACCCCGCCCGCAAAAAGATGCTCGATCTTGGGTACGGTATGTGGCAAACAGAAGACCATTACATGATCGCCAGCTTTTATGATATGGCCGCCATGCGGAATAATTACTTCGTTTCCCCTCTGGATAGCGCCCACGATAGTCCCGGCCGGAAAAGAAATATCATTCAAACTTTTGTTGATCACCCGGGAACCGGGCCTGGCCACCAACTCGATCATCTCGGCTCGGTTTTGCCCCAGCACGGTCACCGAAATAATATCTCCCTTGCGCATAAATTTAAGAACCGCTCCTGCGGTTAATAACTGGGGGTTAACGACTACATCGATTCCTACCTGTTCCATCAACGGCAGTAATTCGGAGCGCCTGACCTGGGCTATGGTTCTGTCTACCCCGAGATTACGAGCGATCAAAGAGCATAGAAGATTCAACCGATCATCGTTGGTAACCGCAACAAAAAGATCGGAACCACCTACGTTCTCATCTTCCAGCATATCTATGTCCGTACCATCCCCATGCAAAACCAGAGCTCGGTTCAGGTTATGAGAAACCTTGCGAGCCCTTCTGCCATCTTTTTCGATAATTTTTACTTCCACATCCGGCCTTTTGGTCTCCAATGTATGGGCCAGGTAGTAGCCGACCCGGCCACCGCCGAGAATGGTTATCTTCTCCGTAGGAGGACGATTAACCCCGAATAGTTTTTCCACCTGTTCCAGTCCTTCGGTTCTGGTCATGACATACAGGTCGTCATCAGCTGCTATACGATAATTCCCTCCGGGTATCAGCATTTGCTGCCCGTTTTCAACTGCTACCACTATAAAGGGAAGATTCGCTTTCAGCTCCAGCAGCTGCCGGCCAATAACAGGGGCGTTGGGCGCCATTTTAAACTGCACCAGCAGCAATTTCCCCCCCGCATAGTAATCAACGTTAAGGGCTTCCGGTACCTCTACCAGTTTGGCAATCTCCAGTGCCGTAATGCGCTCCGGATTTATAATAAGATCAATCCCCATCACTGATAGTGGTGCCGAAAAATGACTTTCGGTATACTCCGGATTTCGTACCCGGGCCACGGTGGTCTTAACTCCAAACTGTTTGGCCATTAAACACATGACCATGTTCAGTTCATCGCTCTCGGTTACCGCCACCACCATATCAGCCTGTTTGATACCGGCTTCATCCAACGCCTCCCAGGAGGAACCACTGCCTCCGATAACCTGTATATCCAGCTGTTCATTCAGAATTTCCTGGCGCTCTTCATTCTGTTCAATGACCATTACCTCGTGTTTCTCCATGGAAAGCATCTGAGCCAGGTTAAACCCGACCTTGCCGGCACCAATAATAATGACTCTCATTTCGATGCACTCCCAATTATTTATTGTCGATCAAAAAAAAACCTACCGCCGCCACAGATTCAAAACCATAGTCAATATAATGCTGATAATGATACAGGTAGCGATAGGAAAGTACAAGGTGAAATTACCACGCTGGTAATGGATGTCACCCGGTAAATGAAAACCTCCACCTACCCGGGAAAACAACCACATTATTCCACCCATAATCAATAAGAATATACCGGTTGCGACCAGAATTCTGGCCATGGTTTCCAAAACCTATCACCTCTTGTTTTTCGGGCGGTATCGCTCCAACTCGCTGTATAAGCACCCGCAGTACTGCTGGCGGTACAACCCCAGAGATTTGGATCTTTCTACGGTCTCTTGAAAGCCTTCCCGAAAATCATGATATACAAAAGGCACTTCATAGCTTTCTGCCGCCGCCTCACCCACCTCTCGAATCAGGTCGTGTTTTTGAAAAGGGCTGACCAGCAGGGTAGTAGTGAAACCATCAAACTTTCCTTTGCGGGCGATCTGAGCCGCCCGGTACAACCGCATCTGGTAGCAGAAAAAACAACGGCGCGGCTCCCGGTAAGCCGTATTGCGAAAGTACTCTTCGGGATGATATTCTTCGTCAGCTATTAACTGAACCCCCTCCTGGTGGGCGTATTCCTCCAGTGCCTCCTTCCGCTTCTGGTATTCAGTAAAAGGATGGATGTTAGGGTTATAGAAATAGCCATAAATCTGGTGCCCCTGTTCCCGCAAGTAGGGAATCGGATAAGTTGCGCAGGGACCACAACAGGTGTGTACCAGTAGTTTCACAGCCATCACTCCTCTGATAGATCGAACAGACTATTACCGGGACTTCCTGCCGGTGGCTGGCAGCCCAGATGTTGATACCCGTGGGAAGTAACCACCCTGCCTCGCGGTGTACGCTGAATAAACCCAATTTTGAGCAGGTAAGGCTCGTAGACATCCAGCAGGGTATCCGGTTCTTCTGAAACGGCTGCCGCCAGGGTATCCAGCCCTACCGGACCACCGCCAAACTTGGTGATAATAACCTCCAGTATGGTACGATCCAGATTATCCAATCCGCGTTCGTCAACTTCGAACTGACCCAGAGCAGCCGCAGCCACCCCGGCGGTTATTACACCCCCGGCCTTAACCGTAGCATAGTCACGAACCCTCTTGAGCAGCCGATTGGCAATACGAGGAGTTCCCCGGGAGCGCCTGGCAATCTCTATAGCTCCCTCCGCTTCCACCATTATCCCCAGAATAGCTGCCGCCCGGGTAACAATAGCCGCCAGCTCCTCTTCGTTATAAAAATCCAACCGGAACATGATACCAAAACGATCCCGCAGGGGAGAGGTCAGCAATCCCGGCCTGGTAGTAGCCCCAATGAGAGTAAAAGGCGGGAGATCTAACCTCAGGGTCCGCGCACTGGGTCCTTTGCCGATGACGATGTCGATAGCAAAATCCTCCAGCGCCGGATACAGTATCTCTTCCACCGTACGATTAAGACGGTGAATCTCGTCAATGAACATAACCTCACCCGGCTCCAGGTTGGTAAGAATGGCCGCCAGATCTCCGGGACGTTCAATAGCTGGTCCCGAGGTTTTGCGCAGAGAGGTACCCAGTTCATTGGCAATAATCGTAGCCAGAGTTGTCTTACCCAAACCGGGAGGCCCTGATAATAACACATGATCTAAAGGCTCTTTTCTTCCCCGGGCCGCCTGGATAAAAATAGCAATGTTATCCCTTACCTTACTTTGCCCTATGTATTCGGCCAGCCGTAAAGGTCGCAGAGAAATATCTCCGGTAAAGTCTTCCTCCAGATTATGCGGCGATACCAGCCGCTCCATATATTCTCCCCCATTTCAATTCCATACATCATTAGCCACCCGTTAGAAAACAGTAGACCCGGTTCACAATACCTGCCTGGTCTAAACTGATACATCTATAACAAGCTAGCCCAATTTCGTCTGCCGTACAATATTCTAACCACAGTAACCGCTGCATCCTCCTCGGAAATGACGTAAAAGATGATATAGTTACCCACCATGAGTTTATGTATTAATGTGCCCAGATCCAAGTTAAATCCCAAAAGGCGGCAAGTGGAGATGATACTGAGGTGTAAAATGGCCTTGATTCTATTGCGAAAAGTCATTTTCCAATCCAGAGCACACCAACCATATGTAGGAGGAATCAACCAGGACCTGGCCTCTATCCATGGTATGAGTCAGTTTGAAAACAGAGTTTCTACAGTGGCATCAAAGTTATTTAATAATTTTAGTATTTTCTGCGTCCATCTGCGTTCTCTGCGTCGAAAAATGATTATAATCATGGTTTATTTGGATAGATTTCCTTTTATCTTCAGTATCTTCTTGATATTATCTTCTACCCGTTCACCCATCTCCTGGTCCCGTTCCAGCTGTGCCAGGATGGGATACAGCTCGCTGCGGCTATAACCCAGGGCTTCTAGGGCCAGCATGGTCTCCTCCCGTGTCGAAAGATCCACCGGACCAGCCATATCCGCCTCAATCTCAGGTACTTTACCCTTCAGCTCAAACAGCAGTCGCTGGGCCGTTTTCTTGCCGATACCCGGAACTCTGGTCAGAGCCTTCTCATCACCGGCCAGTATCGCCTGGTAGAACTCATCCGGCTTCATGGTACCCAATACCGCCAGACTGGTCCTGGCCCCCATTCCAGAAATGCCCATAAGAGTCTTGAATAATTCCAGCTCATTTCGGCCCAGAAATCCGTACAGCTTGAACTCGTTCTCCAATACCTGCAGGTAGGTATGAAACATCGTTTCCCGCCCCTGCTGTCCCTGCAGCCGATTCAGAGCCGAAATTGGAACTATCACTTCGTACCCGATCCCATTTACCTCTACACAGACGCTCTCAGAACCTATTTCTACCACGGCTCCACGAACAAATGCTATCACAGACTCGTTCTCCCCTTTAACGCTTCTATACGGGCAGAATGCAGGTAGCAAATAGCTACCGCTAATGCATCGGCAGCATCGTCAGGTCGGGGAATGTCCTTCATCTGCAAGAGTGCCTTGACCATGATCTGAACCTGTTTCTTTTCCGCTTTACCGTACCCTACCACCGCCTGCTTTACCTGCAAAGGCGTATATTCATAAACCTCAATTCCTCTTCGGGCCCCGGTCATGAGTATCACTCCTCGAGCCTGGCCGACGCTGATGACTGTCTTGGCATTGCGGTGGAAAAATATCTCCTCTACCGCCATGGCTGCTGGCTGGTATTTCTGTATTAATTCGTCCAACTGCTTATGTATCTCCAGTAACCGCCAGGCCATGTCCCTGCCAGCGGGGGTCCTTATGGTTCCGTAGTCAATCAGTGACGCCCGGCCCGGCCGGCCTTCTACCACCCCAAAACCAGTGGTAGCCGTACCCGGGTCTATTCCCAGCACTTTCATCTCGCTCCCCCCCATATCATTACTACCTATGTTACCATATCTAACAGCCGGTGATGCCAGTTAAAGGATAAAACAAAAGGCCTCTGGCACCTTAACATTTGCGATACCAGAGGCCATTATCGTGACGGTTCATCTAGCCCGCTATCGCAGGGCTATCCCCGATAGCTCCGTCCGAGCCTAATGTTTATAAAGCCAGAATCATTCCATATGAACCAACCCGGAAAATTCTATCCTGCTGCACTTATTCTTGGATAGCCAGAACATTTTAGATTCTGTACTATTCGTATTCATCCAGGCTTTCCAGGGCATCATTCAGAGTTGTCTCATTGGTAAACTCCATCTTGCCGGTTCTGACTTCCTCTCTTACCTCGGTCGGAAGACTATCTATCTTGATCCTGGTGATACGTAGAATCTCTTCATTATACCCGGCAGGTCCCCGATAAACTGCCACATGATCCTTGTACACTCCCAGATGGCACTTGCTATCATCCTCCGGACACCAGCCTTCTACCCGCTGATGTATGACCAATGATTTATCTTCATTAAACCAGGCCAGGTAGCCTTCTTTATAGGGATACTGCTGACGGATCTCTTCCAGGGTTTTTCCCACCAGATTTTTTCGATTCTCCAGTTCACCGGTAACCACATGACCGCACTCGGTAAAGACCTTCTCCAGCACCACCGGAGTATCCTGATTAACCACCATTTCCTGCCTGCTTTCGGCCGGCACCGGCTTATGGCTCAGGTTATCCACGCTGCGGTAATGTTGAGCCAGACCAAAGCCCAGGCCGAAACTCAACAACAGGGCTCCTAATAAAATCACACCCTGAATACGCTTGGACATCTTTTCACCCCCCATTGCTACAAATTTTTCCCATTTGTTGGGGAGTTTATTCATTACGTACCCGGGGTACAAAAAAGCATAGAACACCCTGCTCAGAGCTTTGATCAAAAAGTCCCGATAGGAAGGGACTCCACTGGAGAGACCCTTCCTGCCGGGACACCTTCACTACCTTTTATTTTATTGTGCAGCCGTTTCCATAATCTCATCTGGAATAGAAAAGTTGGAGTAGACCTCCTGCACGTCGTCATGATCCTCCAAAACATCCATGAGTTGGAGCACCTTGCGAGCGGTTTCTGAATCGCTTATCTCCACTGTGTTCTCCGGAATTAAAGCGACTTCAGCCGTATCGAATCGCACATCCAGCTGCTCCAGGTTATCCTTAACTTCCGCAAAATCATCAGGAGTCGTAAAGACTTCCAATATATCGGTATCCTCACCCACATCTTCTGCTCCGGCCTCAATCGCCATCAGCATAAATTCATCGCTGTCCATGTCCAATCCTTCCTGGTTAACCGTCATCAGCCCTTTTCTTTTGAACATCCAGCTGACACATCCAGTCTCCCCCAGGTTCCCACCATGCTTGGAAAAAAGATACCTGATATCGGACGCAGTGCGGTTGCGATTATCAGTCATTATAGACAGTATAATAGCCACCCCTCCGGGACCGTACCCCTCGTAGAGCAGTTCTTCGATGGCTGCACCCTCGATCTCCCCGGTACCACGCTTGATAGCCCGGTTAATGTTATCATTGGGCATATTGATAGCTCTGGCACTCTGGATAGCAGCCTTTAGACGTGGATTACCCTCGGGATCTC
>JAAZLJ010000089.1 GCA_012799365.1 Syntrophomonadaceae bacterium
CCGTAGCGTAGTAATACATGATATTCCCCTGCTTATCACAGACCCGATCCAGCAGTATTTCGACCGGAATCCGGGAACCGTCCTTGTGCAGGCATTCTTGTTCGTACCGCTGGCGCTGGCCGGTACGTGATAGTTCAGTTATTGCCTGCATTACGCGTGATGTTTCTTCCGGTGGGGTCAGGTGTAGAGGTAGAGTTATATCGCGTAGTTTTGCGTAACTATAACCGGTTAATTGGGCAAAAGCCTGGTTGCAGGTCATTATCTTTCCGTCAGGATAAATGGCGCAAAAAGGCTGTGAAGAATGATAGGCATGGAGCTGCAGCACGTCCAGGCGAAATTGTTTGTGGTTTGAGTTGTTCAACACGATTTGGCGGTACCTCCTTCATGAAGGTTTTCTAGCAGTTATGTCATTATGACTCCAGGGCGATGTTGATCACTAACTTTCCTTCTTGACCGGTAAATTCAATAACCAGGGTTTCTATCTGGCTGACCAGTGCCAATAGATTCTTTCCGCTGATTAATGTAGGTGGGGTAATATTGATCTGGGTCCCGTGTTCAGCCAGATTAGTGGCGCTATTGCCAGCTACCATATTGGTTAACTCGCAGAGGGCACTCCTGGCCATCATATCGAATTGTTCCACTGGCAGGCCTCCCATCATAGTGGAAGCAATAGACCGGGCCGTGAGCTCGGACATGGATAGGACCACATTCCCCCTGGTTTCACCGGTAAGACCAATGATGATATTTACTTCCTGCTCTATGCGCAGAGTATCCTGCCGATCCAAACTGCTTCTTTGCCAGGTTTTCATGCCCAGCAAGCTGCATACGTTTAGAAAACCGCTGATAAAGGGATTGATGTACTTGATATCCATAATATCTATTCCCCGCTTTCTTCCACGGCTGCATTAATCTTAACCGGTCCCGCTTCGGTTTGTATAACGATGGAACTGGAATTAAGGTGTATGTTGAACATACTCAATCCTTCTCCAGTGAAAACACTGGGCGGGGTCAGACGTATGTTCATACCGGGTTGGCTGTTGTTGATATAGGTAATGGCCTGACCGCTGATGATATTAGCCAGTTCGGCTCCACAGAGAAGGACTTCTTCTTCCTTTTCTGACTGATATTCTTCGCCGGTAAATCCCCGGGCCAGGGCCACGGCTGTTGTGGGGGACATATCCAGAAGGAATCGTCCTCGCCAACCGCCGGTAAAACCGACTATGGCCGTGAATCCATAGGATTTAAACAGGTCACCTTCAACTTCGGGTTCACCCCGGGTAACGGTCAGACCCAGCATATCCGTCAGCACGATTGCGGTTCCCTTGATAAATGGTGCAATATATACGGTGCTCAGAAAAACCACCTCACTTCTCTAATGCTTCCAGAATCTTCTGTACCATCTGTTGGGGCTTAAAAGGCTTGCTGCAAAAATGTTTTATACCATAGGTGGCGGCTTCGGCTATGATATCGTTATCACTCATGGCACTTAACATAAGAATTTTTTGATTGGCGTCGAGTTTTTTAATAACGGAAGCAGCCTGCAGGCCATCCATAATGGGCATGGTAACATCCATGGTGATTATGTCTGGCTTCAGACGGGGGTATAGTTCTACGGCTTCTTTACCATTTCCTGCTTCGCCTACCACTGTAAATCCTTCCGGCTGTAAAGCTTTTTTGATCAGCTTTCGAGTTACCGGGGAGTCGTCTACTGCCATCACTCTGATCGGGGTTCCGTTTGATTTTAAGCCTTTCATATCATTAACCTCCTCGCTTAAAACTGACCATGAAACTAGACGCAGATAACGCAGATATTTATGAATACGCTGAAACTGTAAAAAACAACTCTTGCCCGGATACCCGGAGTGTGATAACCTGCTCGCTCCGTAAATATACTATTTTCACGCTCGTGGTGGTTGTCGGCCTGAACCGACATGGACGTTTGCTATCGATTTACGGCGCGTATGATCTCGCGTGGTATGTCCCAGATGGGAGCGATTACATCTGCCCCTCCCTGTTTGATGGCTTCTCCCGGCATGCCGAAGACGATAGCACTTTCCTCGGATTCGGCGATGGTGGTGCCTCCGGCCTGGCGGATCTTGACCATGGAGTCTGCGCCATCTTTTCCCATCCCGGTCATCAGGACTCCGATGGTATATTTCCCATACGCTTTTAATACCGAGTCCATCATTATGCTCACCGAGGGGATGAACAGGTGGTCGGGTTGGGAGGGAAGCCTGACCACCACCTCCCCGATTGAATTCTTGAACAGGTTAAGATGGCGTCCTCCGCGCCCCACATACACGGTTCCTGGTTCGACTTTCATTCCTGCTTCTACCTCTACTACCTGCAGGTCGCAGGCCTTCTGCAGGCGTTGAACATAGCTGGAGGTGAAGTTAGGGGGCATATGCTGCACCAGAAAGAAGGCGGCGTTGATATCCCCGGGAATCCGGGGTAAAACCTCGTAGATGACCTTGGGACCACCGGTAGAGATGCCCATGGCCACTGCTTTTATTTGTCCTTTATACACTGACCGGGTACTGGTACTGGGAGCTGAAGCCGCGGGGTAGCCCGCCCGGGCCAGTCGTTCAGTTACGTTGCCTCGTTTTTTTAGCAAAGCGGCGGTTTTAACCTTGTAAACCAGTTCATCGGCTACTTCCATCAGGTTGCTGGAGACGGTTCCACCTGGTTTGGCCACATAATCAAAGGCCCCCAGTTCCAGAGCCTCAAAAGTGGTCAGAGCTCCCTCCTGGGTAAGGGAAGAAACCATAACTACCGGGCAGATCTTTTCCATAACTATATACTGCAGGGCGGTAATACCGTCCTGTCTGGGCATGTTGACATCCATAGTTACCACGTCAGGCTGGAATTCGCGAGCCTTGATTACCGCGTCTTCGCCATCTCGGGCGGCACTCACTACTTCGATATCAACATCGGCTTCCAGAATCTGCCTCAGCATTTTCCGCATCAAGGCGGAATCGTCAGCGATCAGCACCCTAATCACATTACTCGCTCCTACCTTGTTTTTTTAGTTTGGCCGGCTTTTTTTTGCTTTTTTTAGCCGGTTCCGGTTTGTCCATATCTATTAATTTCTTCCACTCTTTTTCGATGAGGATGTTTTCCAGATTCAGCATCAGGATCATCCGCTCGGGCAGGTTGGCTATGCCTTCCATGAATCGGGCTATCTGGTCATCCTGCAGAACCTCTGGTGCTGTCTCCAGCTGGTTCTGGGAAACGCGCAAGACTTCCAGCACTTCATCAACGATAATGCCGATCTTCTTGTTATGGATTTCGCTGACGATGATACGCGTAAATTCAGTGTATTCCTGAGCTTCCATTTCGAAGCGTTGGCGCAGGTCTATGACCGGAATCACATCACCGCGCAGGTTGACTACACCTTCGACAAATCTGGGGGCCCGGGGCACCCTGGTTATTCGGGACAGGCGGTTGATTTCCTGTACCTGAGTTATACGCACCCCGTACTGTTCATCTGCCAGTTTGAAGACCACCATCTGTTCTTCGTCAGCGGTATCGACCTGATCTACCTCTTCCTCAACAGCCGCTGATTCGGTAGTTTCCAATTGTTCTATATTTACCATCTCGTCTCCGGTCATGATGCTGCTGGCTTCCAGCAGCATTATGATGCGTTCTCCCTCATCGAGACGCACGATGCCCTGCAGCTGTTGGCGGGCCTGACCGACGATGGTCTGGGGGGGTGGGAATATGGTGTCCCGGGCTACCCTGGTTACTTCATGTACCTTATCTACCACCATGCCCAACTGGATATTACCGATATCGATTACGACTACCCGGGTATGGTCATTGACTTCGTCACTGCCCATATCCAGTTTTATGCGCATATCGATAACCGGCAAAAGCCGATCTCGCAGGGAGATAACCCCTTTGATATAATCCGGGACATTGGGAACCTTGACGATTTCCGGGAAACGAATAATTTCCCGTACACTTTCAATTTCCAGTGCAAATTCTTCGTCCCCCAGCAAGAAAGAAACCAGCTGTACCTCTTCCAGAATTTTCTCCTCGGTCTGTTCCAGGGTTTTACCGGTGGTGGTTACGGCAGTCTCCACTTCATTGGATTTATCAATACTGCACAGCTGTGATACGTCCAGAATCATAACTACCTTTGAGCCCTCGTTAACCTTGACCATTCCAGCGATGGTGTTGGTATCCGATTCGGCTACCATGGCCGGAGCCGGTTCTATATTTTCGTTTTCCACCCGCAGCACTTCAGAAACGGCATCAACACTGAGGCCTATCGTTTTTCCGTTGATATCTACCACTATCACCCGGCTGGCCACATCACGTTCTATGGCCGGCATTCCGAATTTGGTACGGGTGTTGATAACCGGCAGAATAGTACCCCGCAGGTTGGTAACCCCTTCGACATATGCGGGTGCCTGGGGGATGGTGGTGATGGACGGTATACGAATGATTTCCTGGACATTCATAATATTGATACCGAAGTTTTCCTGATCCAACCGAAAGGTAACCAACTGCATCTCGTCTGAGGACAGCAAATTCTCGGCGCTCATTGTATCCCTCCTAGCATTATTAACAGATATGTCCATCGAGAGACCGAACGGCTCGATATATTGATAGTTTCTGGCACTGGAAACCGTCGGCCTTCTCCCCGGACTGTCAAACTATTAGTATACATAACGATGGCCAATAATCACTGGTTTACTAACCGAGCTGCATCTCGTCAGCTATGGAGGCGATCTCTTCGATGGAGTTGGCCAGTTCGTTAACAGCTTTGGCCTGTTCCTGGCCGATACGGACCGCTTCCTGCAGGGTGGTAGCGGAACCGAGAAGCTGATTTACTTCTTCACAATCGTTAACCCCTTGTTCAGCGGCAGCTTGAGCTTCCTGGAGCCGTTCCGGCAGTGCTGCTCTTACTTGCTCCATATCCTGCAGCAGGTCAGTGACTGCCTGGTTTCTCTCGGCGGTTCCGTGCATAATTTCATCGGCCTGGCGTGAGGCGGCTTCCGACAGGGAGATCTCGGTTACCACCCGGGCCATCTGCAGCTGAATATCGTGTACCAGGTCTTTGATTTTATCTGCATTTTCAGCCGATTCGTTGGCCAGGTTCCGGATATCGCCGGCCACGACCGAGAATCCCCGCCCGTGTTCGCCTGCGGTGGCCGCCTCCACGAAACCATTTACCGCCAGCATATTGGTCTGCACCGAGACGATTTCGATGGTATCCACAATCTTTTCAATGCGACGGATCCTCTCCTGCAGTGATTCCACGGCAGCGTTGGTGGCGTCATATGAAGACATGCGATCCTGGACGTTTTTCCAGACCTTGGCAGCGATATTGCGGCCTTCATCCAGAATCTGTACCAGTTCATCGTAAATTTCACCAGCCGAACCGGCTGCATCGGTGATTTGTCCCAGAAGCTCCCCGCCTTCGTTAAATAAACCATAAACGTTTTTCCCATCATCAGTCAGGTTCATCAGACCACCCTGCATCTGAGCCAGAGCGGAGGCGATTTCCGCGGCCGAGGTGCTGACTTCTTCGATATTGGCTGAGAGCTGTTCAGCGGTAGCGGCTACTTCTTCCGCCGATTTGTTGATATTGGTGGAGGTTTTGAGTTCCTCGGCCATATCGGTCAGCTCCTGGGTAGCCATATTGACTTCGGCCAGAGCTTTGCCCTGTTCTGCCACTGCCTTGGTGGATTCCTGGGAACCGCTGGCAATCTGGGCGGTACCAGCCGCCATGGCTTCACTGGCAGAAAGTACTTCCCCAGCTTTACCCTGTAGTGCGGCCCCGTCTTCGACTTCTCCATGTACCATTACGGCATACTGATTGAACAGTTCACCCATCTTTTCAAAGCCGCGATAGGCTGTTTCAGTTTCTCCTCGCATGTTGACGAATTCTTCTACCACCACGTTGATATCCTTGACCACCTGTTCCACCCCGGAGCGGATCTCCTCTACTACCCCGCGGATGTCGCGGGCACTGCGCTCCGAGATCTCAGCCAGGTTTCTCACTTCATCGGCTACCACGGCGAAACCGCGGCCGTGTTCCCCGGCCCGGGCTGCTTCAATGGCCGCGTTGAGAGCCAGCAGATTGGTCTGATCGGCGATCATGACTACCGCCTGAACGATCTCTCCGATCTGGCGGGATTGTTCTTCCAGTTCGGCGATACGTTTTACCTGATTCCTGGTTTTTCTCGGCCGCTTCGCTGAGCTGGTCATACATGGCCTGCATGCCGTTCATGGATTCCCGGACTGCACCTATGCCGTTTTCTGCTCGCTCGTTCAGAGTCTGAAAGGTTTCCTGTAGCTCCACCGCTGAGCGGTCAACCTGCACCGCTCCAGCCCGCAGCTGGTCGGCGTTATTACCGATGCGGTCGGCATTCTGGGCTATTATTTCCATTAAACGGGCAAATTCGGTGCCTGCGGCGGCGGTTTCTTCTACCCCGGCCAGCAGCTGTTCCGAGGCGGAGGCGATGCGCTCGGCCATAGCCTGTTGCTTGGCCAGGGTGCGGGCCCGGGCCTTTTCCTGGGCCAGCTTGCGGGCCTGTTCCCGTTTGCGGGTGATGTCATCATCGGTGTCTGGTTTGACCGTTATGCCGGTTTTATCCGCCATCGCCATTTCTCCGAAAGATGTTGGTTTTTCCAGTCTTTTTGCCATTTCCATCCTCCTAATCCGGTTCTTTAATTTCTATAAAACATTTAATGATTTGCTTTTTTGATTTTCTATCTGGTTATCGGTGGTGTAGACCATTTCGGTTATCTCCACCTGATTCTGGGTGCCCGTCTCGATGTCCAATGCCGTTACATTCAGCACTCCATTGCGGTCGATGGTGAAGGTTACGTCGATGTTGGGTTCCCCGGCTTTGCCTTGTTGTATCCCGGCCAGGTGAAATTTACCCAGGGAGATGCGAGCGTCTTCTTCACCCATTTCGTCTCTCTGCAGTATGTGAATCATCACCTCCTCCTGATCGTCTCTTACCGTGGTAAAAAGTCGTGATTGTTCCACCGGGTAAGGGGTATCGGCGGGGATGAGGGGGATGAACTCCCCCTCATCGTCCTCGACTCCCAGGGTGTGAGAAGTTACATCATGCAGTTCTACATTATTAATCTTACCAGCGAGGACCCCGGCGGTTATGGCTGCTCCCAGGGCTACTACCTCATCCGGGTTGATGTCATGTCTGACTTCTGCCTCTCCAAACATTTCCGCTACCAGCTCACGGAAACCGGGCATGCGGGAGGCACCTCCCGCCAGAACTACTATATTTACCCATTGTTCTTCTACCCCGGCTTTCCCCAGGGTTTGGCGGATGAGTGACTTGATTTCTTGAAACAAATCATCACACAGGTTGGTAAACTGCTCGCGTTGGATGGTCTGATTCAAATGCACCGGCCCCTGGCTGTTCATGGTGATATAAGGAATAAGTATGGAACATTCGTTGACGGTGGAGAGGTCTATTTTAGCCTTCTCGGCGTTGATCTGTATTTGCTGCAGGGCCACTCGGTCTTGAGACAGGTCAATCCCGCTGGTTTCCTCGAAGGTCGATAATACGTGCTGCACCAGACGTTCATCAAAATCAAGTCCACCCAGAGCCGTGGAGCCACCGGTACACATGACCCGGTATATACCCTCCTGGTATTCCATCAAGGTGATATCGAAGGTTCCGCCGCCGATGTCGAGTACCAGTACCTTTTCCTGATCCCCGGATTGCATACCGTAAGCCAGGGCAGCTGCGGTAGGTTCGTTCAACAGTTTGAGTATTCTGATACCGGCCAGTTCTCCGGCCAGCAGGGTACTCTGGCGCTGGTTATCGTTGAAATAAGCGGGTACAGTTACCACCGCCGCCTCGATCTCCTGGCCCAGATACTCCCGGGCATACTGCAGGAGTTTGCGCAAGATAAGGGCCGAGATCTCAGCAGGGGTATAGTCGTATTCCGAGATGTGGACGCGGTAATCAGAACCCATGCAGCGTTTAATGGAAGATATGGTACGGTCTGATTTCAGAATCATCTGGGATCGAGCCAGTTCACCCACCAGAACGTCCTGATCATTTTTAAAGTAGACTACCGAAGGAGTCAGCCGGCTTCCGCGTTCATTAATGACTATCTCTGGTTTGTTTTCCCGGTTGACAAAGGCTACCAGAGAGTTAGTGGTGCCCAGGTCAATGCCTACGATCATAGTGCTTTCCTCCTCCAGTTAGATTAATTCCAGGTTGTCACGGGCAGTGGTGTTTTCTGGGTTTACTTCCAGAGCCCGTTTTAGAAAGCCGCGGGCGGTTTCTGCCATCTCGTATTCAGCTAAAATGACGGCGGCATTGTTCAGAGCCCGGGAGGCCAGGGTACGTAGAGACATATCGGGTTCTCCGCTTGGTTCCAGAGCCTCGATTACCCGACGGTACAGGTGATAAGCTTCAAAAACATTTCCCCCGTCCTCCTCGCGCAGAGCTTGATCGAACCAGGTACGAGCCTGTTCCACAGTTGAGGTCTGCCGTTTTCGGGTTGACCCGCCTTCAACCGAGGTGAGCAGGGCATCAAGTCCCATGCCCAGGTTTTTTCTGGTGGTCATGCTTCTTCACCGCTTTTTAACAAAATGGCCCGGGTTACAGCTTTATAGTCTTGAGCCCCACGGCAGGAAGGGGCATATTCGAATATGGTTTTCCCGAAACTGGGGGCTTCGGCCAGTTTGATATCGTTCCTAATCGGCGGCAGCAGCTGTTCTTCGCCGAAATTATGGGCGATCTCATGTAATACGCTGCGGGCCAAATTGGTACGCAGGTCGCATTTAACCGGCAGGATGCCCAGTAATCTGAGATCCGGGTTGAGCTCGGCGTTGATACGATAGAGAATACCCATCATCTGGGCCAGTCCATCCATGGAAAGGAAACTGGGTTCAATGGGTATGACCAGCCAGTCGGCTGCTACCAGTCCGTTGACGGTGATAAGGCCCAGAGCCGGGGGCAGGTCGATCAAGACATAATCATACGTTCCTTCAATTTCCAGCAGCAGGTCCTGCAGCAGGCCTTCACGAGCCGGGCTCTCGGCTATTTCTATTTCCAGGGCCGAGAGATCCGGGCTGGATGGTATGAGGTCGAAAGCTTTGTCCCCCTGGAGAAAGTCCTTCAGGAGTGAGTTGAGGCTGGTGTTGTCCCGGGCAGCCATAAGGTGCATCAGCTGGTAGATGGTCATCGTCAATTGATGGGGAAGGATGCCGCAGCTGATGGTGGCCTGCGCCTGGGAATCGGCATCAATAACCAGCACCTTTTTCCCCTGGCGGGCCAGTCCGTCGGCGATGTTGATAGTACTGGTAGTTTTACCACTACCTCCTTTACGGTTAGCAACGACAATGGTTATGGCCATGGCTATCCTCCTATTTGTTCAGAAAGGTACTGCCGCAGCAGTTGGTTCAGGTTCAGAATCAGCACCACACTGCCATCTCCCAGGATGGTTGCCCCGGTGTATATCTTTAATGCAGCCAGCTCTTCGGTCAGGGATTTGATGACGAATTCCTGCTGGTTTTTGAAGTGGTCAACGATGAGTCCGACCCTCATCCCGTCGATGGGGGCCACTACGATGGAAAGCCGGTCATCCAGCTGTTTCTCGTGGTTAGAATCAGGTACAGGTTCGATTCTTAGCAGTTCATGCAGAGGCATTAGCGGTAGGATCTGACCCCTGATGTCGGCTACTTGATTATCCTGATAGCGTCGGATAGCGGTAGGAGGCAGTTTAACCGTTTCTTCAATGGAGTCGAATCCGATTATGTACGGCTGTCCTCCCGCTTCGACCATCAATCCCTGAATTATGGACATGGACAGCGGGATCTGCAGGGTGAATGTAGTACCGACATTGACTGCACTTTGCAGGGTTATGGAGCCTCCGACCCGTTCAATGTTGCTTTTTACCACGTCCATCCCTACTCCACGACCGGACAGCTCGGTTACTTCATCCCGGGTGCTGAACCCGGGGGCAAAAATGAGCTGGCAAGCTTCCTGGTTATTCAGGGACTCAATCTGATCGGTAGTGATCAGCCCTTTTTTCAAGGCATTCAGTTTAATCTCGTCTGGATTCAGTCCCCGGCCATCATCGCTGATTTCGATTACCACACTGCTGCCTTGATAATAAGCTCGCAGGTGAATGGTGCCCCGGGGGTCTTTGTCCAGGCTGCCGCGGGCCTCGGGGGTCTCGATACCGTGGTCGACGGCATTACGGAGCATATGTACCAGGGGATCGTTAATAGCTTCCACTACGGTTTTGTCCAATTCGGTTTCTTCTCCCTCTACCTTGAGTTCTACCATTTTCCCGGCTTTGCGGGAGGCATCGCGTATGGTGCGGGGAAAGCGTTGGAACAAGGTGCGCAGCGGCACCATGCGGGCTGACATTATGGCATCCTGAAGCTCATCGGATATACGGGATACTTCGGCTGCCATTTCATTCATCTCCCGGGAAAGAGAGGGTAAATTGTATTCCAGGCTGACATTATTGGCCAGATGAAGGATGCGGTTCTTGGATACCAGCAGTTCACTGATAGCATTGACCAGCCGATCCAGCTTTTCCTGACTTACCCGAATGGATTGGGAAGTGATGGCTGCCGGTCTCCCGGCTGTATCCGGTATCTGCCTGCGCTTTTCTCGAGCCAGGGCTTGTTTGGAAAGAGCTTCTTTAACGTCTTCTGCGCTGGCCATATCGTTATCAACCAGGATTTGGCCCAGTTTCTTCTGCTGTTTCAGGGCCTGGTCCAGATCCTCCGGCTTCAACTTGTCCTCGGACACCAGAATTTCTCCCAACTTTTTATCGGCGTAATCCCCCGGGGTAGATTCCACGGTTTGTTGGACAGCTGCTATCCTGGTTTCCAGCATATCTTTCAGGTCGGTAAAAGACTTGTGCAGAAAATCCAGCAGTGGTTGGCTAACCAGGTTTTCTTCCGGGGAGAATGTCTCCAGACGGTGCAGCTGTTCTGTTACACAGGATACTATATCGTCGTATTCAAGGTAGATGGCGCTGGATTGAAGATTTTTTAGAGCTCTTATGTACTGCTTGAATCTCTTCTGGTGAACCGGGTGGTTTTCCCGGACACTATTCAGGAGTGATTCCATGGAATCCAGGGCCTGATTGGTGATGTTGGTGAAGGCGGCCAGTTTACTGGCAGCCTTGTTTTGGTTTGCTGCTGGCTGGTCTTTTTTGGTTTCTGAAGATTCTGCTAATCCACTTGATAGCGATTCTATTTGTTCAATCAGCTTGTCGAGGGTAAAATCAGCCTCCCGGTTCTCTTTGACCAGGCCGGTCAGGATAGTCAGCCGATCCACGGCCTGCAGAATCAGATCCACCATATCAGCTGGCGGTTCCTGAGTACCCTGGCGAAAAGTCTGCAGTAGCGATTCAGCCGAATGGGTCAGGGCTCTGATAAGGGATATAGGGTCCCGGGGATTATCTTCGTTTTGTATGCTGGCTACTACCCCGGCCCCACCTTTGATACTGTGAAATCCACGCAAAATAGCATTCAGCAGCTCCGGGTCATGGGGGTGTTTTTCCAGGGCTATGCAGTTTTGCTCAATAATGTACAGGTGTTCGGTGGTTTCTTCGATAAATTCCGCCCGCATCTGCTCGAATAGGGCGGAAAGTTCTAACTTTCCAGATTCCAGACCAGATTCCGGTTTGGGTGGGGATTTCTCCTCCACCATTTCAGGGGAGGTTTTCTGGTTTTCAGCTGCTAACCTGGTTCGCAGCGCAGTTACTTCCTCAATAAACTCGGTATATCCGTAATCCGGAATGGTTATGTCGAATGTTGCTGCCGAGGAATCACTTTCCAAGTTCTGCACCTCGGTTCCCAGCTGATTGATCAAGAGGTTTAGAATATCTACTCCCTGCAGCAGGATATCGGTGACCTCGATACCAGCTGAATAAAGACCCTTACGCAGGTCGGTCATCAGGGATTCCAGACAGTGGGCGGTATCGCGTAGAGGAACCAGGTCGACAAAGCTGGCTACTCCCTTGATAGAGTGCAGGGCACGAAATACCGAATCGACCAATTCTGGTGCGAAGTCGGCTTCCAGTTTCAGGATGTCTCCTTCGATGCCTTTCAAGTGTTCGGTTGATTCTTCGAAAATTCCCTGTAGTATTTCCAGATCGTCAGCTTCAAAGGTGAATTTCACGACATACGGACCGCCTTTCTGCTGTGAAAATAATTCGAAACCGCAGATATACGCTGATGAACGCAGATTATACTAAAAATATACATTGAAGATGTGGCAATCTGCCAGGAGAGTATTGACCGAGTCGAGGAGTATCGGAGCGAGCCGGTTAATACTCTACGAATAATATGCTGTTTTCATTCGTCGGTGGTGTCGGTGCGATCGACATGAATGTCTGCTGTGATGCGTTAATCTGTGTCTAATTTTCATTCTACTAGCTTAACAACATGCGAATGTTCTCCAACAGGATTTCGGGATCGGTGGGCTTGACTATGTAAATATTAGCTCCGGCCTCGAAACCTTTTTCTTTATCCTTTAATTCTTCTTCGGTAGAGACAATGATTATCGGCATGTCCTCATATTCGGGAACCTCTCGCAAGCGTTCGATCAAGGTATATCCATCCATGTTGGGCATGTTGATATCGGTGATAACCATTACCGGCTGTTCAGAACAACCGTATATTTTTTCCAGGGCATCAGCCCCGTCTACTGCGGTCAACACATCATAGCCAGCACTTTTTAATATGTAGCTGTGAAAGTTCCGAATCATTTCAGAATCGTCAGCTATCAGGACTATGCTCCTCGCCATTACTTATGCCTCCTTAAGCCTGGTATACGATCTGGCCATGCATTTTCCTTATTTTATAGGCCGTGCTCATGCGGCTAAGGGATTCAGCATGTCCCAGAAAGATAAAACCGCCTTGATTCAACATGGTGTAGAATCGGTCTACCACTTTTTTGCGGGATAAATCGTCGAAATAAATAAGTACATTGCGACAGAAAATAAAATCGTAGTTGTTTTCATAGCGCAGAGCCCGGTGATCCATAAGGTTCAAATGTTCAAAAACTACCATTTCTCGTACCTCAGGATTGACCATGTACTGGCCCGGGGCTGGAGAAGTAAAATATCTTTCCAGGTAAAGAGGGGGTACGTCTTTGACTGAACGACGGTCATATATTCCCTGACGGGCGGCAGCCAGGACGTTCTCATCTATGTCTACTGCTTTGATTATTGTTTGTTTCGGGCTGATGCCTTCCAGCATTTCCAGCAGAATAATGGCCAGGGTGTATGCTTCTTCTCCAGTGGAACAACCGGCACAGAAGATCTTCAACGTGGGAACTCCCATTTCCAGTTTGCGCCGGGTTACCTGCTGCAAACAGGCTTCCCCAAAAACCTGTAACTGCGAAAATTCCCGAAAAAAATAGGTTTCATTGACCGTCAGCAAATTTACAAGCTGCTGAAATTCCTGGCTTTCCCGATCAAACCACTTGAGATGTTTCAGGTATGCTTCTACGCTATCAAAACCGCCCATCCCCATGCGCTTTTGCAAGCGCTTTTTGACGTAGTAAATCTTATTTTCCCCGAAATGGATACCGGTTCGGTCGTAGATGAGGTCCCTTAGTTGTATAAAATCTTGAATTGAAAGATCCATGGTTGTTTCACCCTTTATTAACTGATATTCCTGAGCAGCTCTATGGAACGGTCCAGGGCCTCCAGAATATCAACATTATCGACCTGGTCGCGAAGTTTTTCCAGATAGCGTAAAGCCGCCGGGTTATTATAAAGTCCCAGGCCTTCAACCGCGCCCAGGCAGACCAGGGCATTGGTCGAAGAGGCATAGTTCAAGAGCAAGGGGAAAATAGCCTCATTCGTATACCTGGCTAACAGGACCAGCAGCTCATATTTGTTAATGTCATTGATGTTCGTGGCAATATAGTTGGCCAGAGCCGATACAAGTTCATCGGGCAGTTCATTCCTACCGCTGCGGCGTAGAATACTGTCTACGGCGTTAATGATCTCTTTGGTCATGGTATCTCCCTTTTCCACCATCAGGGGTATTATCAAAGGCAGGTGTTCTTCTGAACCCTGGCGGCCGACAAACTTGACCAGGGAATATAGTTCCAGCTCGTTGATGGAACCGGGGTCAGGATATAAGCTGGCCACGACCTTTACTGTATCTTGATTACCGATAATCGACATAGCTTCCAGACAGGTGCAGCGCAGCAGCAGGTTGTCGGCGGTAGTAAAGATGCGGTGAATGCGTTCGATGTAAGCACTGGCTTCCAAACGTCCCAGGTACTCGACTGCGGTGATAACGATGTTTAGTTCCGGGTCTTCCAGCGCTTCTGCCACCATACCCGGGGTATATCGGTTGTTGATTTGAAAGATAATATCCAGGGCAAACTTTCTCACATCTTTATCGTTGTTGTGCAGTAGACGCTGTAGTCCTATGACGGCTTGTTCTCCCTGATAGGTAAGAATATCAATGCCGGCATTGCGGATAAAAGCATCATCACTATACAGAAGGGGGATAACTTTTTCTGCCAGGTCGGCAGCTTTCATACTCTTGAGTGCGTTAGTGATAACTTCCTGTACAAAGCGCGAGGGTTCTATCTGTAATCGCTTGACCAATGCCTCAATGGCCGGTGTCAGGTTATCGTAACCGATGTCTTCAGCCGCAAAGGCTCTCTCTTTTTCGTCATCCGAATTAAGACGTTCGATTAATGTTTGTATTTCCATTTCTTGTTCGCCTCCTACAGGGAATATCGATTCCGTCTTATAGCGGGTGGACAACTGCTCAATAAAACGTGCCAACCACTCCACCGAGACCGGTTTTAAAAGATAATCATAGGCCCCTGCATCCAGGGCTTCTGCTCGCGTCATGATATCAGCATAGCCGGTAAAAAGCACTACTGGAGTGTTTTCCCGATGAGGAAGCTGGTGGATATTCTGTAGTAGTTCCAGGCCCGACATACGAGGCATTTTAATGTCAGTGAGCACCAGGTGAAAAGGTTTGGCCATTATGGCTTTCAGGGCTTCATCACCGTCCCCTTTTTCGGTTACCTGGCACTGCAGTTCACGTAGGAAATCGGCAATGTAACGCCTGCTTTCGGCGTCATCATCAACCAGAAGTATATGCATAGAGTATTACCCCCCCTCTCCACTGTTATCGGGCTGTGGACAGCAGCAAAATGCCTTCAACATATAAATATGCAAGAAGCATGCCAGTGGCCGTAAGTCGAAAAAAGGCATAAAAGAGGGGGTAGATTGCTGCTGCCCCTCTGGTGAGTGTGCAAATAGGTACACCTATGAACACAAAGTGTGCGAATTAGCACGGCCTTGGTCCTATTCGTTCGACTTCCAGGATAGACGTTTAGTCCTGGTCTGATATATGCTTTAGTCTGGAATAGAGGGAGCGGCGGGAAATGCCCAGATATCTGGCGGTGGCGGTCTTGTTGCCCTGGTGCATTTTGAGTGCCTGACGGATTATATTATCGGTCAGTTCTTTAAGCGGCAGGCTGCCGGGGGGGAGGGTAAAATTCTGATGATCAAGCCAACTCGGATGGTCGGAGGCGTCCGAAACCCGGATGGGCTTACTCCGTTCCAATAGTTTCAAATGGTGAGGCTGTAATTCCAGTTCATCGTCCCAGATGAGGGCGGCATATTCCATAACATTACGCAGTTCTCTGACATTACCAGGCCATTCATAGTTCTGCAGGATTTCTCCGGCTTCAGAGCCGATAACTGGTACCGGTCTGGCTTCTGATTGGAAGAATTCGCCCAGAAACATATGAGCCAGGGGTATAATTTCTTCTCGACGTTCTCGCAGCGGTGGTAATTGAATGCGGGCTACGTTCAGGCGGTAATATAGATCCTGGCGAAAGGTGCCTTTTTCTACCATGGCGGTGATGTCCTGGTTGGTGGCGCAGATAAAGCGAACATCCAGAGGCACCTTTTTTAATCCTCCTACCCGATAAAAGGCTTTTTCCTGGATAACCCGGAGCAGTTTGGCCTGCAGGTTGACCGGCATCTCGGAAATCTCGTCCAGAAAGAGGGTGCCTCCCTGCGCCATATCCAGTTTACCTTTCCTGCCCCGGGGCTGGCTTCCGGTAAAAGCGCCGCCTTCATAACCGAACAATTCGCTTTCAAACAGACTGGGAGTCAGGGCAGCACAGTTGAGGGCAATAAACGGCTCTGTACATTCTCCCTGACCGTAATGCAGATAACGAGCTACCAGGTCTTTACCGGTTCCGGTTTCACCTTCGATAAGCACCGGTATCGAGCGATTGGGGTGGAGTTTTGCGGCCTGGTCAAAAATTTTGCGCAGGGCCGGGGAAAAGATGCCAATCTGTCCCAGACCCTGATTCGTAAGATAGGCCTGCTGCAGGCGGGAAAGTTCATGTTTGGTTTCCGAGACAGCAGCTTCCACCACGTTATCGAATTTATTGGTCAGGAAATGATTTTGCCTCTGCAGGGCCTGGTGTTCGGCGATGCGTTCTGTGAGGTGAACCAGTTCGTCTATATTAATGGGTTTGAGCAGGTAGTCATAGGCACCGGCCCGCAGAGCCTGCACCGAAGTGTGGAGGTCACCATAGGCGGTAAAAACCACCACGTTGACCTCGGTACCTCCTGGCAGGTGTCTTATATTATGGAGCAGTTCCAGACCTGACATGCGCGGCATTTTAATATCGGTCAGCACCAGGTGAAAGGAATCGCTGGCAAAAGCGTTCAGTGCCTCCTGACCATCAGCTTTTTCGGTTACTTCGTGGCCCAGACCTTCCAGGAACTCAGCCATAAAGGTTCTGCTGTCCTGTTCATCATCTACCAGAAGAATGTTCATCATGGTCACCTCCCGTGGGTGCTTTTAAGGCGGGTAGCTCTATTCTGAAAGTGGCTCCGCCCTGATCGTTGGTATAGGTGTAGATGTGTCCTTTGAAGGCAGCCACTATGGACTGCACAATGGACAGTCCCAGTCCCATGCCCTGTTGACCGCTTTTGGTGGTGAAAAAAGGTTCAAAAAGGAGTTTCTTGCGTTCGGCATCAATTCCATAGGCATTATCGCTGATATCCAGAATGACTTTGGACCTGTTGGTCCTGGTCAGACAGGTTATTATTTTGTCCGGCCTGCTTACTTCATCCAGAGCTTGCCTGGCATTGACCAGTAGATTGATTATGGCTTCCTCCAGACGCCGTAGGTCACCCAGGATAGGTGGCAGGTTATCAGCCAGTTCCATTTTGACCACTATTCCATGGGAGGATAATTGACGGCCCAATAGGTCCAGGGCGTTTTCTACGGCGGTGTTTACGCTGCAGGGACTCAGTTCCAAGGTGTTTCCTGTACTGGCCAGAGAGCGTATATGTTTAATGATGCTGTTGATACGGTCGGCCTGTTGGGAGATGTTTTCAATTTTATCTATGACCCGTCCCTGGGGAAGAGAATGCCCCCTTTTGTGCCAGAAAAGCATACCATCTGCCAGTACTTTAATGGCGTTCAAGGGTTGGGCGATCTCGTGAGCTACTCCGGCTGACATGGCGGTCAGAGAGACCAGTTTTTGATGTGCCAGGACGGCAGACTCTGGTGCACACAGGCTTTCCTCCGTATGATTAGCATTTTTATTCTGTTTACGGCAGGTAATTACATAATGAGAAACCGTGCCCTGCTGGTTTATAGCTACGTTGATGGTAAAAAGTAAAGGTTCAGTACGAGGACAGTGAACCTGACCCTGCCAGTACCCGGTGCTGAGCAGTACAGGCCAGACATCAGCCATAGGTTCACAGCTGGTTTCCTGCCACAGATTCTCCAGGTGGCGGCCGACCAGCTCTGGAGCCTTGAGCCCCATAAGCCGGCCAAAGGCCGGGCTAACAGACTGCACTACACCCCGAGTGTCGGCTACAGCCACTCCTTCACCACCACAGTTCAAATGATCCAGGTATAGCTCATCGTCGGGTATTGCATTTTCCTTGTCGTACATTGAAATGTACACCTCCAGAACCAATATTAACTGGTGAGCACTGCTGCCCACCTATAAATTCAGAACGGCAATGAACTACAACATTAAAGTTCTACCAGGATATACAAGGCACTACTAAATCTTTCTATTTATCTATCGAAATTCCTCTAAATTAATTTAAAATACAGGTTAAAAGTAGGTATTCGAGTTGTTAAAGCTTGTCAGCTTTGAGACTTATTGTCCGGCAAAAAAGGGAAAAATTTGTCGGGTAGCGAAATCTTTTATAATATATCGGCAGGAGGGTTAGTAATGAGGAGAGATAAACCGGAGCTGGTGAAGGTTACGGTTACAATTTTTGGTGAAGAATATACGATAAAGGGTGATGAGAAACCTGAATATATGGAAATGATAGCCAGCTACGTGGATCGGAAGATGCACGCTATCAGCCAGAGGAGCCCTAACCTGACCATTAGTAAGGTGGCGGTATTAACTGCTTTAAACCTGGCTGATGAGTTAAGTAAACTGCAGGAGGACTACGATGAGCTGGTCAGAACTCTGGAGGAAGCACGGAGCAACAGGACGGGATAAGATATGGATAATAAGCAGGCAGCTATACTGTTGGATGAAATAGCTGATATGTTGGAGATACTGGGGGAAAACCAGTTCAAAAGTCGGGCTTATCGCAAGGTGGCCCGGGAGTTGTTCCGGTTGGAAACCGATCTGCGCCAACTTTGGCGAGAGGGGCGGTTGCAGGATATACCAGGGGTGGGAGCTGCCATTCAGGGCAAGCTGGAGGAAATGCTGCAGACCGGCGACTTGCAGTACTACCAGGAGTTGAGTAAAAAGGTACCATCAGGAGTGGTGGAGATGCTGAGGGTACCGGGCCTGGGACCTCGAACCATTGGCCATATCTACCGAGAGACCGGCATCGACACCCTGGAAAAACTGTATAAGGCAGCTCAGGCCAGAGAATTGCGCCAACTTCGGGGCCTGGGAGCCAAAACCGAATACAACATAAAAAAAGGCGTGGAGATGCTTGAGTCTATAGCGGATAAAGTAAGTCTGGGATTGGCTCTACCCCTGGCTGAGGAACTGAGGGAACATCTTTCCGCCGGTCCGGGGGTGGAGAAAGCAGCGGTCACTGGCAGTGTTAGAAGAGGTAAACCGGTGGTAGGAGATATAGATATTCTGGTGGCTGCCCATGAGGAGCAGCTGGTAAGGCAGAGCGTCAAGAGGTACCGATGGCTGCAGAGGGTGACCGAGGAGAAAGCTGGCTATGTCGCGGGTCGGCTGCAGCCGGGGATAGATTTTGAAGTAATCATAGTAGAACCGGATGATTTTCATCTGGCTCTCCTGCTTTCTACCGGTTCCGGGGCCCACCGGGAAAAGCTGTTACCACGGATGGAGGGTGTGGATTTTACCGCTATTGGCTCGGAAGCGGGCATCTATGAACACCTTTCGTTACAGTACATACCTCCGGAGCTGAGGGAAGATCGGGGAGAATTGGAACTGGCCCGAGAAGGAAAGCTGCCGCAGTTAGTTGAGTTCAAGGATTTGCAGGGTGACCTGCACCTGCACACGGACTGGAGTGATGGTGCCAATTCTATAGCAGAGATGGCCGATGCGGCTCGCAAGATGGGGTATACATACATGGCTATCACCGAACACTCCAAATCTCTCACCGTTTCCCGGGGACTGGATGAGGAACGGCTGCTGACCCAGATACAGGAGATCAAAGCCTTGAACGAGACCCTGACGGGGTTCAAGGTGCTGTCAGGCATAGAAGTGGATATCCTGGCCGATGGCAGCCTGGATCTATCTGATGAGGTTCTGCAGCAGGCGGATGTGGTAATTGCCTCCATCCACAGTTATTTTCGGTTGTCGCGCTCCGAGCAGACCAGGCGTATTATAAAGGCTATTCGCCATCCGCAGGTGGATATAATCGGGCACCTGACCGGGCGCCTGCTTCTACGCCGGCCCGGTTATGAAGTGGATGTGGAAGCGGTTCTGGCAGAGGCGGCCCGTTGCGGGAAAGCACTGGAGATTAATGCCCACCCCGACCGGTTGGACGTTTCGGAAGAGGTAGCCCGCAGGGCGCGGGAGCTTGGTATCAAAATGGTGATCAACAGTGATGCCCACCACTGCGCGGATCTATCGCTGGTCAAGTATGGAGTTTTGACTGCGCGCCGCGGCTGGCTGCAGAAAGAAGATGTGCTCAATACCATGGAACTTGATGAGCTGCAAGCCTATCTTAAGAGACGTTCATGATATTGGTAGCATTACCACCAGAGGCCTGAAAATGGTACCCTACTCCCTGTTTGGGGTGGGCTGTATAGGGGGAAGGCTCAGGCAGAATACTAAGGTCAGGAATATGGGCCGCGCGGTACCGGCAGTGGTCGGTTATAGCGGCGGTCAGGTTGGAGGATGGATGCACCGGTGCTTGAATTTGTCCTCAGGGTTGTTGGCATGTATTTCCTGTCCATGCTGGTGATAAGGCTGATGGGGAAAAGAGCCCTGGGAGAACTGGGGCTCTTTGATTTTGTAATTATGACCGGGGTGGGGCATACTCTGACCTCGGTTGCGTTGGATCGTAGTCTGCCGTTTTATGAAGGGATTGTGGTACTTTTTACCCTGGCCGCCTTGGAGTACCTGATGGGTTTTGCTGCTTTGAAGAGCCAACGCCTGTCTCGTTTTATGTCGGGTATTCCCGTGGTGGTAATCGATAATGGATATATACTCAAAGAAAATCTGGCCCGAGAGAAGTTTAATGTGGATGATTTGATGCAGGAACTGCGTAAACATGGGGTAAGGGATGTAAGTGAAGTGGAAAAAGGAATACTGGAGCCCTGTGGGGGGTTCAGTGTTTTGTTAAAAGAAAGCCACGAGCCGGTAACCCGGGGTGAATTGGGCATATCCTGGGAGCCGGGTCCCTACAGTATTCCTACTGTGGAGCCGTTGCGCCGGCGCAAGGAGGTCTTCAAGCGGCTGATGCCAGAAGTCAAAACAGATGAGGAGGAGACTGTGGTGTCTATCCCGCAGCAGCATGAAATACTGGTCGATATTCTCAAAAAATTGAACCATATTTCGGCCCGTCTGGAACGACTGGAAAAGACCTGATATTACCCGGCGGTTATTGACTCAGGGTTAGACTACAGCTGACCTGCTTGTGATAATATGTAAGATAGCATAATATCGGTGGTATAACCACTGAAGAATGAGACAGCCTTCAGCTGCGTGTGTACTGCGACGTCGGCTTCGTATGTCGTTTCGCTGGGTTACCACACTCCTTTCCAGGATGTTTTTATGTTTTCACAGTATTCATAAGTTTTCTGTGTATTCTGTGTCTACTTTGCGATTCATCTGTAATCCATCAGCGTTCATCTGCGGTTTCAAATTATTGTCGTAGCAGAATAACGGCAAGGAAAGGTGTTGGGGTGTATGCGGGTACTGATGATATTTCTGGATGGTTGGGGGATAGGGGAGAATAACCCGGCAAAAAACCCTTATTTCCACGCTCATACCCCGGCTCTGGATGGGCTGCTGGGGGGACACATTTTGTTCAGTGGGGTGGGGATGCTTGAGAGGCCGGATATGGTCCTTATTCCTACTGATACCACCCTGGGAGTTCCGGGTATACCCCAGAGTGCGACCGGCCAGACCACGTTGTGGACCGGTATCAACGCGGCTCGAGCGGTGGGACGTCACGTACACGCGTTTCCTAACGAAGAATTGCGCGGCATCATAGCCCGACACAGTATAATGAAGGTGCTGTGCCAGCGGGGTAAAAAGGTGACATTCGCCAATGCTTACCGGCCGGAGTATTTTGATGGCGTCAGACGGGGGAAGTACCGTCATTCCACATCTACTCTTACCGCACTCAGCGGAGGGGTACGGCTGCGGACTATTGAGGATCTGAAGAAGGGTAAGGCTGTTTACCAGGAGTTTACCAATAAGCTGCTGCAGGAGATGGGGTTCAGCATAGAAGAGGTATCTCCGCGTACGGCCGGGATGCGGTTGGCCCGTTTATCGGTTGAACACGATTTCACCCTTTACGAGTATTTTATTACCGATAGGGTGGGGCATGCCCGGGATATGGGGAAAGCAGTGAAGGTTTTGCAAGCCCTGGATGAATTCATAGGTGAGGTATTGCTGACCATTGATCCGGTAAACACTATGGTTATCATAACCAGCGACCACGGTAACATAGAGGACGTTTCGGTGAAGACTCATACATCGAACCCGGTCCCTACCATAATCGTAACCCGGGATGTGGCAAGGTTTTATCCGCTAAATATCAGAAGTTTAGAGGATATAAGCGGGTTGTTGCTAAGAGTATTGGATGCGGAGGGGGAGGCGGTGCCGGAGCTGCTGCCATTGGAACAACAAAAATTATAATAGGGAGAGGTGTTCAATGAAACTGCGTGAAATCTATGAATTGGCAATAAAGATGGGGAAGGAACATGCGGTACGGGGGGCAGATGAAATCGAGAGGGTTCTGGCCGCTGCCCGTAAAGAATATGAGAAACTGGAAGAGGGGGAACGGGAGTTTTTCGATACCGAGACTCTGGAAAATCCTTTTCATGATACCCGTATTTTGGTGGGCGAGGGAGAAGAAGAGATCGGGACTGCTCTGGTGGGGATTGACATGGAAACTCCGGAAATACTACTGGCAGACCGACTGCGTGAAAAGGGGCAGCCCATTGACCTGGTTATCGCTCATCATCCGGAAGGTAAGGCACAGGCGGCGCTTCATCAGGTCATGGATCTGCAGGCGGATCTGCTGCACCGGGCGGGCGTACCAATTAATGTAGCAGAAGGTCTGATGGCGACCCGGATTTCCCAGGTACAGCGCCTTATAGCGCCGGCCAATCATCAACGGGCGGTGGATGCAGCGCGTATGCTGGGGTTTCCTTTTATGTGTATTCACACTGCGGCCGATAACCTGGTCAACGATTTCTTACAGAATTACCTGAAGGAAGAGAATATGACGGTGGGCGAGGTAGTGGAAAGGCTGGAGGAACTGCCGGAGTACCGCGAGGCCCGTAAACTCAAAGCCGGGCCGCGCATTGTGGTGGGAGAAAAGAAAAGACGGGCGGGTCGGATTCTTTTGGATATGACCGGTGGTACGTCTGGTTCAGATAAAGCTTATGAGAAATTGGCGGACGCCGGGGTAGGTACGGTGGTCTGCATGCATATGCAGGAGAAACACCGGAAAAAGGCCCAGGATAATCATGTCAATGTGGTGGTGGCCGGGCATATGGCCAGCGATTCGCTGGGACTAAATCTATTCCTGGATGAAATCGAAAAGCGGGGGGTCAACATTATTACCTGTTCCGGTCTTATAAGGGTTAAACGTTATTAGTAGATAGGAGTGATGGCAAAGGTGGAGCTTTTAGCTCCGGCTGGCAGCTGGCCATCTTTCATAGCTGCCATCGAGAGCGGGGCTGATGCGGTTTACCTGGGAGGTAAACAGTTCAGTGCCCGCCAGTATGCAGATAATTTTAGTTTAGAAGAAATAGAGAAAGCGGTGGAGTATGCCCATGTCCGCTCGCGCAAGGTCTATGTTACTGTAAACACCCTGATGGATGGGGATGAAATGGGTGTTGCCCTGGACTATATCTTTGACCTGCAGAGGCTCGGTATTGATGCGGTAATTATTCAAGACGCCGGGCTTCTGGCTATTTTAAGAAGGGTATTTCCCGAATTGAGGGTACATGCCAGTACCCAGATGACGGTTCACAATGCAGCGGGAATGCGGTTAATGCGGGATCATGGGATTAAGCGGGTAGTGCTGGCCCGTGAACTGGGAGAAAAAGAAATTCGGGCTATCTGTGATCAGGTATCAGGAGTAGAAATAGAGATCTTTATTCACGGGGCCTTGTGTTATTGCTACTCCGGACAGTGCCTTTTCAGCAGTGTGGTGGGAGGCCGCAGTGGGAACCGGGGTCGTTGTGCCCAGCCCTGTCGTCTTGCTTACCAGCTGCAGACTGCCGGGGGTAAGATTCACAGTGCAGCGGGAGAGTACCTGCTGAGTCCGGCTGATCTGTGTTTGATCGACTATTTACCTGCTATCCAGGCGGCCGGGGTCGATTCTTTGAAGCTGGAGGGAAGAATGAAAAGGCCCGAGTATGTAGCCACGGTTACGCGTATTTACCGGCAGGCACTGCACCGCTTGATGGACGGGGAATATCAGGTATCAGTAGAAGAAAAGGAAGCACTGGCCGGGATTTTTAATCGTAATTTCACTACCGGGTACTGGACTGGTCGTTCTCCGGACCTGCTCAGTATTTCTCGCCCCAACAATCGGGGCTTATACATAGGCAGGGTGGAGAGGCAGGGTTCCGGGTATCGGACTACAGTCAGATTAAAAAGAAGATTACAGTTAGGAGATGGAATTGAGGTATGGGTGGGCCGGGGTAAGAATCCCGCTATGGTGGTTGAGGAGATGGAAGTTGCCGGCCATAAGACGAAACAGGCTGAGCCTGGTTCGGAAGTAGTGCTGAATTTACCAGGCAAGGCGGCCCCGGGGGATCGGGTTTTCAAGACCCATGATAGCAGGTTAAGCGAAAAAGCGGCTGAGGCCATGCAGGAAAACCGTCCGGAGGGGAAGGTGCCGGTCAAGGCTCGGGTGGAGCTGATACAGGGAAAGCCTTTGACGGTAAGATTGGCTGACGAGCAGGGCAATTATGCTACAGCTATCACCCCATCGATGGCCGAGAAAGCCATAAACCACCCTCTGACCCGGGAAGATGTATACGATAAGGTAGATCGACTGGGGAACACGCCTTTTTATCTGCGGGAAATTGATTTTCACCTGGAAGCAGGGTTAATGGTTCCTTTCAGCGAAATAAATCAAGCCAGAAGAGAAGCGGCCGACGCTTTATTGCTTATGAGGTTGGAGCATAAGCGGCCGCCGGGCATAGATCAAAGAGAGTATCAGAAGCGCCTACAAAGTGAAATAAAGGATGAGCTGCAGCAACCTGAACCGACGGTTGATAATCGTCCATTGTTATCGGTATGGGTCAGTCAGGGTGATGATGCGGTGAGGGCATTTCAGGCGGGAGCAGATCGGGTCTATCTGGGTTTGGAGGGACCGGGCCGGTCGCGGAGACCGGATCAAGATAGTCTGCACCGGGCTGGCGAGGAAGCAGTCCGCTGCGGGGGACAGCTGGTGCTGGCTCTGCCGCGGATAACCAGGCCCCTGGAACGGATTCCCTGGCCGGAAATCAAAGCAGCTGCACCGTATGGGATATTGGCTGGTAACCCCGGGGCGGTGGTCGAGGCCCGGGAACAGGGTTTCAGAGTTTTTACTGATTATTCCTTGAACGTATTTAATCCAGAAGCCATGAGGTTCTGGATGGAGGAAGGAGCCAGCGGAGTATGTCTTTCTCCAGAACTGAACTTCAGTCAATTGAGTGAATGGACGGCATCGGAACTCTCGGCCGCCGAGGTGCTGGTTCATGGGGAACTGGTTTTGATGGTATCAGAGTACTGTATGCTGCGGGGAGCCCTTGATGGTGGCGAGTCTACCTGCAGCGGATTTTGCCGGCGAGATAAATTCGCTTTACGTGATCGTAAAGGTTTTGTTTTTCCGGTCCAGACGGATGCTAACTGTCGGGCCTATGTTTTAAATTCTCGCACTTTATGTATGATTGAAGACCTGCCGCGGCTGGTTGATCTGGGGTTTGGCAGCCTGCGTATCGAGGCTCGGCGGGGCAGCCCGGAGTATATTAATGGAACGGTTCGGCGGTATCGCCAGGCTTTGGATCTCTTGTTCTACGGGGGTGAGCCTGACCTGGGGGCTATGAAAGAGAAATTGGCGAGTATTGCACCTTCCGAGTTTACCAAAATTCATTATTATCGTGGGGTATTATAATTTATGGATCATGATTCATTACGGAGATTGGAATTTGATAAAATACGCAGCCGATTGGCAGCTCTGGCCCAATTTGCCGGGGGAAGAGAAATCGCCCTCAGTCTACAGCCATGCCAGGATCTGGAGCTTATCGAGCAGCGCCTGGCCCAGACTGACGAAGGGATAATTGTTTTGCGTTTCCACGATACCGGCTTTCTGGCCAGAATGGAGGACATTGCCCCCCACCTGTACAAGGTCAAGGTGGGAGGGGTTCTGCGTCCGTCAGAACTGGCGGAAGTGCTGCGGATTTTGCAGGCTTCACGCCGGGTAGGGGAGATTACTGAAGAGGAAGACGAACATTGTCCCCACCTGAGGACGGTGTTCAAGGGAATTATACCCTGCCCGGATCTGGAAGCTCGTCTTCGGTCGGTAGTTGATAAAGAGGGAGAACTGCGGGATAACGCCTCTTCCGAGTTGAGGAGTATTCGTAATCAGATGGCTACGGCGCGAACCAGGCTCAAAGAGTACCTGCGCGAATTTGTGCGTTCGACCCAGCATCAGAAATATCTGCAGGATGCTATTGTTACCGAACGGGGAGGGCGGTACGTGGTTCCGGTTAAGATCGAGTATCGGAACGAGATCAAAGGAATCGTGCACGATGAGTCGGCCAGTGGAGCCACCGTATTCATCGAGCCGGCAGTGGTGGTGGATGGGAACAACAAGATCCGACGCCTGGAACTGGAGGAAGAACGGGAGATTGAACGCATATTGAGCGAGGCGTCGAGACATATTGCTCCTTACGTCGAAGAATTGGTTAATAACCTGGAACTATTAAAAAAATTTGATTTTATTCTGGCCCGAGCTCGCCTGGCCCTGGAGATGAACGGGGTACGGCCGATTTTCAATGATCGGGGACTGGTGCGGCTGAGAACTGCCCGGCATCCCTTGCTGGGGAGTGAGGCCGTTCCTATTGACCTGGAATTGGGACAGAAGTTTGACATTCTGGTTATTACGGGACCCAATACCGGGGGCAAGACCGTGGCGCTAAAGACGGTGGGGCTGTTGGTTTTAATGGGAATGGCCGGGCTTTTTGTGCCAGCGGGGGAGGGCAGTGAATTATCTTGCTTTGATGCGGTATATGCGGATATCGGGGACGAACAGAGCATCGAACAATCGCTCAGCACCTTTTCTTCCCATATGAGCAATATTATTCGGATTTTAGGGTGTGCCAGCAGCCAATCATTGGTACTGCTGGATGAGCTGGGTGCCGGTACTGACCCCCTGGAAGGTTCGTCACTGGCCCGGGCCATCCTGGAAGAACTACTGGCCCGGCAGGCCAAAGCGGTGGTTACCACTCACCAGAGTGAGCTAAAGGCTTTTGCCTACCAGCATGAAAGGGTAGAAAATGCCAGTGTGGAGTTTGACCCCATTACTCTGATGCCGACTTACAAGCTGGCCATCGGTATACCGGGTCAGAGCAATGCCTTTGAGATTGCAGAGCGGTTAGGTTTGAAAGGCAGTATTGTTGCCAGGGCCCGCGAGTTTGTTCCGCAGCAGGAACTGGAACTGGGGCGTATGCTTAGAGATTTGAAAGAGGCCCGTTTTCGGGTGGAGACCGAGAGGCAGCAGATGGCGGTTCTGCAGCGTGAACTGAGAGAAGAGCGAGATCAATTACAAGAGGCCGCGGCCAGGTTTGAGGAGGAAAGAAGGGAGGCTTTGCGGCGGATACGCAGAGAGGGGGAAGCGTATCTGACCCGTACCAGGCGGGAAGCGGATGAGGTGCTGGGAGAAATAAAGGAACTGCTGAAGCAGAAGGAAAGCATCAAGTGGCATGAACTAGAAAGACCGCGCCGCCGACTGCGCAAGCTGCGGATGACGGTTCCCCGGGAGGAAGAACCGGCGGCTGAACCCGACGATTTGATTCCCGGCAGTTATGTGGAAATAAGGAATATTGGACAAAAGGGCTATATCCTGGAGGGACCCAATGCATCGGGGGAAGTAATGGTACAGGTAGGGATCATGAAGCTAACCGTGGATCAGGACCAGTTAAGACCGATGCAGTCTCCTGAACAGAAAGTCATGAGGTCAAGAACCCGTACCTTTCTGGACAAGGCCCGTCAGATAAATCCGGAGCGTGACCTGAGGGGAATGACCGTGGCTGATGCCCTGCATGAGGTGGAAAAATATCTGGAGGATGCTCATCTGGCCGGCCTGGAGCAGGTACGTATCATCCATGGCAAAGGTACAGGCGCTTTACGTAAAGCCATCCAGGACTGGTTGGGGAGGAATTCCCGTATCAAGAGTTTTCGTGATGGGGAGCGCACCGAGGGCGGTTTCGGGGTTACGGTGGTGTATCTGAAATAAACGTAGAATAAACCAAAATAAGAAGCCCACCTCCATTGACGGGGTGGGCTTCTGTGTGTTTATTAACTCTTATTTGGCCCAGGGGCCAAAGGGTTTCCCTACGGGCAGGACTTCCTGGTTGTAGTGTGTGTTCAGTACCGCTGCGGCGGAAGCGTAGAAAGAAGTAATGGCAACCATCAGTTCGCTCCATCCGGCCAGTGCGTGCCAGAATTCTCCGCCCCAGCCCAGGGTATACATGAACAAGCCCAGGAAAAGAAAGTCGATAAAGAAGAACACGATGAACAATGATTTATGAACTCCTGCCGCCCCTATAGTCATATAGACAGTAAAAATAAAATAACCCAGGAATGCTAATCCTAACTGATTTACATCTATGGCGGCTACCGCTGCCCCACCGAACATGCCCAGTGAGATCATCCAGCTCATGGCTACTCCAAACCAGAAGAAACCATATCCACAAAAAGCGGTGGCACCGAAGGTATTGTTGTGCTTGAAGTCAAACAGCCCGGCAATAAACTGAGCTGTAGCCCCCAGGAAGATGGCCCAGGGAAGAATATAAGACGTACCGGTGGTGAAACCGAGCTTTTGAGATGAGGCTACCAGGGTAACCATTGCCAGACCCAGGAGTCCCAGACCAGATGGATTGGCTACTATTTGCTGGACCTGGCCAACCACCTTGACTTCCTTTGCCTCATTTGCTCTCGCATTCTGGTTTTTCATTTGATGCCTCCTTCATTCTGTTAAAATAATTAATGGGTTGGATAGTCTGTTATTGGTTGGTTATCTGCCTCCCTTCCATCATCAACGGCTATCCGGTTTTTACTATGATAACCTGATGTAATTGTGATGTTTGACTCTGCTATGAGATTCGGCATAAGATGGCCAATTCCCTTTTTTGCGTCAATTGTTATGTTTGCCGGGGAGTCGGGTAAAATCATCAATAATTTTCTTAATGAGTTCCAATTCCTGGCCGATAATACCAATGAATTCACCGGGTTCGCCCTGATTATTTATCAGCATCTGGCACATACCATGGGCGGCCGTTAAAGGGTTTATAATCCTGGTTATGGTTCCCACCGCCATCTGGCCCACTACAGATAGGTTCTCCGCTTTCAGCAAAGTTTGCTTCAAACGGGTATTGATGGTTTCATCCCGTAGAGTAACCATGACGTACGGGTTGGTTGTATGTAGAATGTTACCTGTAGCCCGGTAAACGGAATAGTGATTGCTATCGTGTAAATGGATGAGTTTATCCATACCACTGTCGTTGGTAATGTCATTGGTAATGAGAGATTCATGCACCAGGGCTTTTAACTGGTCACTCAGGGAGGAAGCCCTGGAACTACCCAGTTGGGAGAAGAGTGCATATCCGGTGCGGTTGCAGTAAGTAAGCTCTGGTTTTTCGTTATAAACCAGTATCCCCAGGGGGACATTATCCAGAATGTCGGCCATCAAGGGGCAATTCCTCCTTTGCAGATAACCTGTACTCATCCAGGGTGGCATATGAAACCTTCAGGCGATAGATGGCGGTTTTGCTTAGTTCGATTCGGGCCATTATGCCTACCTGTTCCAATTCATTCAGGGCTGAAACTACTGATGCAGTATCCAGGAAAAGCCTGCCCGCCAGCCCTTCTGCAGTGTCGCGAGTATGGGGATTGTTTTGATAAAAAGAGAGTATCTCAATTTTTGCCATAGCTCTGGCCAGTTGGGTTTTATCTGTAGACACGCCGCATAATTCCTCCTAAGAACTGGTAGGGAGTACTATGAATTCGCAGAATTCGCTGCCCATAGATTGACATCGTGTTTCTTCACAGGTCATGTCTTCGCCCCAGGCTCGGGTAAAATAGGCGGCCAATCGTCCCCGGGCACTATGACAGGAAATTCGGGGGGACAGACACAGCTCATGCTGCTGGTACATGTCCACCAGGTATGAGCTATACCCGTGGATGCAGGCGCGTTTACTCTCTTCATCAAATTCCACTATTTCATAGCGGATGACTCCTAGTAAGGCAGGATAGCGGAGCAGCCACTCAATCAAGTCCCGCTTATTAGGATAGTGGGGGTCGATCCGGTCGTATTCGGCCAGGCTCGAATTATAACTGGATTCATAGAGTACCTGTCTCAAAACATGAGGGGCGTACTCATAAATGGCTTTAAGCAGGTAGCCGAAGGCATCGGTAGAGATCACGATAGCCCTTTCACCGGCAATAGATATATGGTCACCATCTTTGACCAGTATATTCTTCAACCGTTGGGCCGGGAATATAGCACCGGCGCAGGTGCCATTTGGCGGGAAAGCAGTCATATCAAGCTGGTAATCACGATTGGTGACATAGGAGGTTATCCACTTGAAACCGGTCAGAACCGGGCAGACAAAAGGAAGACCTTCCCCGCGGGCAGTAGTACAATAGTCCTGGTAATTACATTCTTTACTTTCAACGGAGATGTTTACGGTTTCATTTATGGTTTTAAAACCAAAAGCCTCATTATCTACCGAACCAAACTGGCCCAGCAGGTCGATCCAGGCCAGACAGATATCCTCGGCCTGGCCTGAGGCGGGAGCGAAATACTGTTTATACTCATTAAATATGCGCTGAGACATCATGGCGATTGACATTTCCATCCAATATGCTCCGCCCATGGGAACCCTTTCTGCCACCTGGCTCATTCCCAGATAAAGATGGTTTAACACCTTGTGCAAAAAATCAATGGTTTGCATTTTCTTACCCCCATAGGTTTGGTATAACCACAATGCCGATATTGGAGTCTATGGTATAAAAGAGCTGTGAGGAATCAAACTTACCGCTGCGTAATTTACCCACATGCAGGGCTCGTACCGGTCGATCAGGTGACCCCGTATAGTACAGCTTGATGATGACATCATATAAATGGGAAGATACCTGGAAGGTGGTATCCTCGATGACTTCATCGACGATGAGATCCATGGTCAGTATACGGCATTTTTTACGTAATTTGAGACGGTAACGGTGAAAATCAAGGATTTCCTGGCTATCGCGGCCGATCAGAAGCGTGGAAAGGCTGTCGGCGATCAGCCGAATATGTTCCCCATTTACAGTATTTATGACCCTGGATTCCAGGGCTAAAAACTTCTCCAATGGATCATCAGCCGGAAAGTAGTATTTTCCCTCTGGTTCCAGGCTGTAGGCATCGATAAAGACCAACCGCCCCCTCTCCTCGTAGGGGACGGGGTGTAATCCGTAATGCCTGAGGGTGTCACGGGTGGCCGCTGGCGGTTCGTCACAACACACATAAATACACGTGTCCTGACAGTCCAGGCCTTCTTTCACAAACTGAGCGGCGAGCACCGATTTACCGATGCCGCTGTCACCGTTAATCATGATCTGGGAACCATAGGCCAGGCCTTCGTTCATGGTATTATCAATACCGCTTATTCCCAAAAAACCAACCTTATGCAAGACTATTTCCTCCCTAATCGGCGGAATACTTGTAATCCGTGGTTTCCTATTTCCGCCCGGTGAATGCCGGGTGCAAATTCTCCGCCTTTCATCTTGGTGATTTCAACCAACCATTTTCGTTTACCTTTCTCCAGTGTAGAAGAAAGCTTGATCTGCCCCTGAACCAGGGGTCTGATTATCCCTTGCAGTTGTGATCTGAGGGCTTCGGCATCCTCTCCCAGAATTACCAGGGTAGTACAACCCATTAAATTCAGTGAACGAAAAAAATTTCTCAGGTGGCCTTTTAAAACCAGGTTGCTTTCGGCCAGTTCGGCAAATGAGTTAACCGAATCAATTACCACCCGCTTGATCGAACCAGCTTCAGCTTTTTCCACCAGTTTAACCATGACCTCCTCGACGTTTACATAAGAAAAGAAGTTATCAAAAACTTCGATATCTTTTCGGAGTAGAGCCTTCGCCAGATCGGGTGAACTGAAAGTACTTATATAACGATGAAGCAAATCTGCATCATATTCGGTAGTGAGTATCAGACCCTTATCCCCTTCGTAAAAGCCCTGCAATAAATACTGCATTCCCAGTATGCTCTTGCCGGTACCGGAGTCACCCTCAACCAGGACCGTGCTGCCGGGCAAAAACCCACCAGGTAAAATCTCATCCAGGCCGGGGACTCCGCTGCTCAACTTCTGTTGCCAGTTGAACCGGGAGAAGTAGTGGGGAAGAACCTGCGGATGGGCGATGCGCAGCATCCTTATCCCATTTGTATCAAATTTAAAGGCGAATTTGCCTGTATCAAAATCCTGCCCCCGGGACTTGGTTATTTCTATATAGCGCTTACGGGAGCCTTGAGATTCAATAAAGTGCAGGTGAATGACAGTGTCAACTAAAAACTCAGTAAATGACATCTGCTCAGGGGCTGAATTGGCCTCCTGCAGCAGCATGGTGGTTAGTCCCATGCGCTTAAATCCACTGCAGATCCCATAGATCAATCGGCGTTGGTCGCCCTGATCCCCGGTTACCATGCCCAGTTGGGTAAGACTGTCCAGAACCAGTCGCTGTGCTCCAATCTCCCTGACCAGATCGTCCAGCAGATTAGAAGTCCGATCCAGTAGAACTTCAGGAGAGGTACAGACGACCCGTAACAGTCCTTGCTTTTCAAGTTCTTGTAGTTCCCACCCATAATTGGCAGCATCCCGGTACAATTGGTGGGGGAATTGCTCGAAGGTTATAATGATCCCTGGTTCGTTGTACCGAGTAATACCCTGGTAGACAAATTCTATTCCCAGAGTTGTCTTGCCGGTTCCCGGAAACCCTTTTATCAGGATATTGCTGTTAGGAAGGAAGCCGCCGTGTAGTAGCTCATCCAGTCCAGCTATACCCGAGTTTAAATACAAATTACTCACCAACCTCCCATCGGTATCAAATTATAATCACAACATCCATTATTCTACAGGGCTTCCAAAAACCCTTTTTTTAAAACTAAATTATTGGATTAAGCTGTTGGATAAAAAAGGAAAATGACTGGTTAGGGCCAGTATGGAAGAAGTTTTCACTATAATGGAGGGCTGTAAGCCTGTATACTAGAACATAGACTGTTCTGGCATTTAAGAATAAAGGTGTGGAACATTATAGTTTGAGGGAGGAGAGTCGATGCCAAAAACACACGACATGCCGCGAGTAGCCTATTTTTGCATGGAATACGGTTTACACGAAGAGTTTGCTATTTACTCGGGTGGTCTGGGGATACTGGCTGGCGATCATCTCAAAGCGTCCGCCGATCAGAACCTGCCGGTGGTGGGGATCGGGTTGCTCTGGCGGCAGGGATATACCACTCAACTAATCAATGCTGAAGGTCGTCCTTATGATGTATTTCCCGTATATGCCTACGATTTTTTGCATGATACCGGAGTAGAGGTAGCGGTAAAAATTCGGGGGCAGGAAACGTATTGCAAGGTATGGATGGTGGACAAGTACGGTAATGCCCCTCTATATTTGCTTGATACTAACGTTCCCCGCAACGGAGAAAGAGAAAAATGGATTAATTTCAAACTTTATGGAGGCAATGCAGAAGCCAGGATAGCCCAGGAAATGGTACTGGGTATCGGGGGAGTTCGGGCTCTACGGGAATTGGGTATTGAGGTGGACGTGTATCATTTTAATGAAGGACACGCTGTTTTTGCCGGGGTGGAACTCATCCGAGAAAAAATGGCCCGGGGTATGAACTTTGCTCGGGCCTGGGATGAAGCGCGGGAACAGATTGTGTTTACTACTCATACCCCGGTTCCAGCCGGTAACGAGTGTCATCCGCATCGTTTACTGGAGGATATGGGCGCCTACAACGGGTTAAATCGTAAACAGATGAAGACCCTGGGCGGAGATCCTTTCGGTATGACGGTAGCCGGTTTACGGCTGGCCCGGCGGGCCAATGCGGTGGCCGAGCTTCACGGCCAGACGGCTCGGAAGATGTGGTCCAATATTCAGGGAACGGCTCCTATTAGTCATATTACTAACGGGGTTCATTGTGGTACCTGGCAGGATACACGCATAAGATCAGCCTACGAAAACGGAGAGGATCTCTGGGCTGTACATCAGCAGGCCAAGCAGGCACTGATTCGGCAGATAGGCTTGAGAACCAGTAATTGGTTAGACCCGGAGGTACTGCTCATCGGGTTTGCGCGCCGGGCTGCCACCTACAAGCGGAGTGACCTTATATTTGGTCAGATGGAGATCCTCGAGCCGTGGTTGAACCGGGGCCAGCTGCAGCTGGTTTTTTCCGGTAAGGCTCATCCTCAGGATGAAAAGGGTAAAAAAATTATTTCGCGTCTGGTCTCTCTGGCTCGACAATATCCTCATCGGGTAGTATTTTTAGAAAACTATGATATGAAACTGGGTCGGCTTTTAACCAGGGGGTGTGATGTATGGCTCAACAATCCTCGCCGGCCGCAGGAAGCCAGTGGGACTTCGGGTATGAAAGCGGCGATGAACGGGGTGTTGAACCTCAGTGTACTGGATGGTTGGTGGCCAGAAGGATGCCAGCACGGGGTTAACGGATGGCAGATTGGGGATGGATACGAGGGTCCGGGTCAGGATGAACATGATCGGAAATGTTTGTACCGGGTGCTGCAGGAAGAAGTTATGCTCACCTACTATAATAACCGGGCCCGGTGGGTACAGATGATGAGAGCCAGCATTGATATGGCGCACTGGAATTTTTCCAGTCAGCGCATGGTCCAGGATTATAATCGCCTGCTTTACTCACGCGGTGAAAGTGAAAGGCTCATAGTCGAAGCTTAAGGCGCTATACAGGGAGAAGAACCAGCCTGCAAAAGGCTGGTTCTTTTTTTAAGCATTAAACTTTAGGCCAGTTATCACAATAAAAATAAGAATTATTATATCTTGAGTATCTACTTTAATTAATTTGCGTGTATCTGCGGTTGCAAAAATGCTGGTGGTTAGTGGTTAATAGAAGCCATACATGCCGCCGAATTGCTCACCATAGGGGCAGACTCCGAAATAACTGTCCCCGAAGGGATAGTCTCCATAACCTGCTCCATAGGGGGCATATCCGTAACTAAAGGGGAAACCACAATCATACCAGGGATAGCACCGATGGGGGTACCGGCATCTTCGATGGAAAGGCCGGCATCTTCTCCTTCTGTAACCCACTTTAAGCACCTCCTTCAGGGATTAATTGGGCAATCGTATTGTATTCTATTCTAAATAAGTGACATAGGTTACACATAATGGGATAAGATGGGATGTTTCTGAGGTGAAACGAGGTGGCGGCCGGTAGATCCTAAAAGAACATCCGGGAGACAGTGCTTATTTCGTTGATGGGAATGTAGCTAACTCCAAAGGGTGCTCCCGCCAGGGTTACAAAATTGCCCTGTACCCTGGTCAGAGTGCCGAAGATAGGGGCTACCCCGCCAGTGGTGAGAACTGCTACCGGGAAATGCAGCAGACTTCTGAGCTGACCCCTAAAACCGAAATTTTTTGGTGATTTTCGTGGGTAGAATCGCGCAGGTCCGCCATAAAAAGGAGCTGACCGACTTCTTAATCGGGGTGCCAGGCAGTCGCGTCCTCCACCGCAGCCCCCGGTACAACAACCGAAAAAATCCATTACCTACCCCTCCTTTCCTGAAGTTCCAGTTGCCTTATGGTATTCGCAAAACATGGCAGATGTCCATAGAGTCGAAATGTTATTACCAGGGGAGGGATAAATTAGCATATTATTCATAGGTTAACAACAACTTGCTCCAAGAGCCGTGGTTTGAAGTAATCCCTTACATTGCACTACTAACTGCGATTTATTTTAATCTCGTCGGGGGAGTCCCAGACGGGACCAGGCGTTTTGCAGTGACTGGGGATTTTCCAACACCGGGGCAAAAAGATCCCCGGTTTGATGCAGGCGGGGAAGCACGGTACGAATGGTAAAGTCAATGGGGCTGCTTCCCGGTACTTCCTCCCAGTGAAGAGGGGTGGATACCGGAGCGTGGGGGCGAGGACGGACACTGTAGGGGGAACAGACCGTTTTGCCGCGTACATTCTGCAGGTAGTCCACATAGACCAGGTTGCCGCGTTTCTTCACCTGGCGTATCACCGTCGCTTGATCAGGAATAAGTTCTACCACGATTTCAGCGATGCGGCGGGTGAACAGCCGAATTTCTTCATAGGTGTATTCGGGCTTTACCGGCAGGTAAATGTGCAGACCGGTGGCACCAGAAGTTTTGACCAGCGAAAAAAGATTGAGTTCATCCAGTACCTGTTTGAGTACCAGGGCCACTGTACAGGCGTCTTGATAGGTGGTTTGCCCGGCCGGATCCAGATCCAGCACAGCGAAATCAGGATAATCGAGGTGACTGCCGGGGGACATCCAGGGATGCAGCTCGATGCAGGCCTGGTTGGCCAACCAGCATATGGTAGGAAGGTCATCGGCCAGAATATAATTAATAACCCGCTTTGATTCTTCGGAATAAAGGGGACAGGTTCGGATCCAATCCGGAGAATAATCAGGGGCATCCTTTTGATAAAAATGTTGACCATGGATGCCGTCCGGGTAGCGGGTTACCACCAGTGGGCGGCCGACCAGGTGTTTAGCTAGAAAAGAATAAACTTCCAGGTAATAGTGTATAAGTTCGGCCTTGGTGATATGGTCATCCGGCCAGAGGATTTTGTCCAGATTGGTGAGAGTAAGCCGGCGGTCTTCCACCGTTGTTTCCTGCTTTTTGGTCATGTGACTTCTCCTTTTTAATTTTAATATAAAACACATTGTTCTGGTGGTACAACGGTGAAACCTTTAACTACCGGGGCTCTCAGGTGCATCTCAGGGGTCCATTCTGCGAATTCGACCATCAGGGTTAGAACCGGTATGACCCAGTGAAAAGATCCAGTTGGCAGCTGCGGGGGATTAACAAAGGGGGATCTGGTTTGGTGCAGTTCGGGCAGCGAGCGGCTGAGGGCAATGCTTTGCTGCTGGGACAGGCCAGAGCCCACCCGTCCCAGGTAACGAAGCCCGGTTTCATCAAAGGCTCCTACCAGCAGGGCATTGGGCAGAGAACCGCGGGTGGTGTATCCACCTACCACGCAGAGCTGCTGCTGGCGTAGTTTGATTTTGAGCCAGTGGTGATGGTTCTTGCCGGGAAGATAAGGGCTGTTTTTAACCTTGGCCACCATTCCTTCCAATTCCTGAGCTTTGATGGTAGTAAACAGCGCGGTACCGCTGGTGAAATTATCGGTGGTTACTATTTGCGGATGGGGGGATAAAATGTCAGCTAAAAGGGAATGACGTTCCAGCAGTGGCTGGCCGGTAAGATCCTTCCCGTCCAGATACAGCAGGTCGAACAAAATATAGGTTACCGGCATCTGTTCCATCAAAAGTGCTATGTATTCCGGCCGGTTCGCCTGATCCCGTCTGAGAACCGAAGGAAAACTGACTCGGCCCTGGTGGAAGGCCACCACCTCGCCGTCCAGGATGGCGGTGGGTCCAGAAATCAAATCGGTCAGAGCCTGCAGTTCCGGGTATTGAGTGGTGCGGTCTCGCTGCCGGCGGTTTTGCAGACGAACCTGGCCATGATCCACAAAAGCCAGCATCCGTACACCATCCCATTTAACCTGAAAGAGGTGTTCCTCGCTGTCAAACGGCTCCGGGTGGGGAACCGGCTCCATGGGGATTATTTTCTGATCAAGCACTCTATCCCTCCTAATAGAAGCCAATATCTGCCATAAAAACCAACGCAGAATACAATGAAATTATGAATACGCTGCCAGGAAAATTAGACGCGGTTTCAAATAGTTAATGAACTCTTTCGGCTTCGGGCTGGCGGGTTTCCTGGGCAAGTTTGACGCTGGCCTTGAGTGCCTCCATAAGGTCCACTACCGGAACAGCATCAGGAGCGGTCGGTTTTTCAACCACCTGCCTGCCGGCAACCTTATTCTGGATGACCTCCCACAACGCCTGACGGTATTCATTGTGATAGCGGTTGGCATCAAAGTTAGTGCCCAGGTTGTCGATCAGGCTCAGGGCCATTTTTATTTCGTTTTCGTGGAGATTCACCTGGTCCAGATTAATATCCAAATGGGCTGGATCCCGAATTTCGTCCGGGTAAAACATGGTTTCTAAAATCAGTACGTCCCGACGTACCCTGATGGCTGCCAGGTTCTGCCGGGTACGGATGACTATTTTGGCGATAGCGGTTTTGGCCGTGGTTTCCATGGCTTTTATCAGGAGGGCATATGCTTTTTCTCCGCCTGCGGCCGGTTCCAGATAATAGCTTTTATCAAAGTAAACCGGGTCCACCTGAGCCAGATCTACGAAGTCGAGGATATCTATGGTATGGGTGGTATTCCGGGGCAGCTGGGACAGATCCTCGTCCTCTATGACCACAAAGCGGCCTTTTTGGTACTCGTAACCATGTACTATTTCATCAGGTTCAATATTCTGGTTGCAAACCGGACAGAACTTGCGGTACTGAACCGGGCTGGAACATTCCTGGTGTAAGTAACGAAAATGTATATCTTTATTTTGGGTAGCAGTATACAGCTTGACCGGGATGTTGACCAATCCGAAACTGAGGGCTCCCTTCCAGAGCGAACGCATGGAATCACTCCTTAATTTTCCGGCCAGGAATAGTATTACACTTTACTATAGTGACTTATTTAACTATAGTTAGATTGGAACGAATGGGGCGATTTAATACCCTGCAAGCAGGAAGGGGTGAAAAAATGGCCAGGGCACAAAAGATCTGGAACGGAGTGTACATTATCGGCGGGTCTGATATAACCCGACCGGAAGACTGCTGCATATACCTGGTAGAGGCCGGGGAAGAGCTGGTGTTGATCGATGCCGGGGCTGGCCGCAGTGTAAAGAAGATATTGGATAACATTGCGTTAGTTGGGCTGGATCCACAGCAGTTAACCCATGTTATCGCCACTCACGGCCATATCGATCATATAGGAGGGCTGCAGGAGATTAAAACCAGACTGGACCTGAAGGTGGTGGCTCATGAATTGGAACTGCCGGCCATAGAAGAGGGAAAGTCTAACCTTACCGCCGACTATATGTATGGGCTTCACTACCAGCCGGTGCAGGTAGACATTGTGCTGCAGGGGGACAAGACCTGCCTACAGATCGGAAACCGTGAGTTGGTGTGCCTGCATACACCGGGTCATACTCCTGGCGGCATCTCGGTTTATTTAGATGTAGATGGTAAAAGGGTGCTTTTTGGTCAGGATATTCATGGACCATTTGATAGTTCATGGGGTTCTGACCAGCAAAAGTGGCGGCAGTCGATGCAACAGCTTTTAGAACTGAAGGCCGATATATTATGTGAGGGGCATTTTGGTATCTATACCCAGCACGAAAAAGTAGCTGCTTATATTGAGCATTATCTGGAGATATATTAGCCAGGGCGATACATACAGTCTCCTGCAGTGAAAATTGAACTCGCAGATATACGCAGATTAATCATAAAACAGACACAGAAAACACTGAAACTTATGAAAATATAAAACAATTCCTATCAAGAATGTGAATTTTGTATTCAGTATAAATTATCAAGAATTATTGTAAAGTTCTTGGTTTTAGGTTATATTTAGCGATGGTGTTGTTAATTTTGTGAGGTTGTAAATTTACACAAAGGGTGTTTATATGAGTAGGATTCCTGATTATGTCGGGGTGTGTGCTTTTGCCATCAAGATGGGAGTGGTACTTCCCGGCAGCAACATCGTGGATATGATCTGTGAAAGCTTGAACAAATGTGTCCACGACGAACTGCTTTCTGATGGTGATACGGTTTGCATAACTGAGTCGGTGGTAGCGCGTGCTCAGAATAACTATATCTCCACGGCTGACATTGCCGAAGAAATCAGGGAAAAAATGCAGGTGGGGGAGGACGCCCGACTGGGAGTAGTGTTCCCCATTCTTAGCCGCAACCGTTTTTCGTTGATTCTCAAAGGTATTGCCATGGCAGTACCGAAAGGTGAGGTTATTGTACAATTAACCTACCCGGTGGACGAGGTGGGGAACCAAATCCTTTCGGTCGAGGCTGCGGAGTGTCTGGGTGAGGCCAATGGAGGTCTTATTCTTCCCGCTCATCTCGGAGAGCAGCGTTTTCGTCATCCGGTAACCGGAGTGGACTATATTCAGCTTTATCACGATATTATTGAAGAGTGTGGGGCGAAGCCTACCATATATTTATGCAATGACCCGTTAAGGATAGTGCAGCTGGCCCCTGATAGCGTGATTGTGGCCAACGTACATGACCGTCACCGTGTTAGTCGAAAATTGAAGGAACATATAGAGAACTGCTTGACCTTGCAGGATTTTTGCAATCGCCGTAACGATTCCTGGTCTGAGTGGGGGCTTTTGGGCAGCAACATGTCTTCGCCGGATCGGCTGAAACTGGCGCCGCGGGAGGCCGGGCAGGTGGCGGCTGTTATTCAGGAGCGGGTTAGAGCTGTCCTGGGTAAATACGTGGAAGTCATTGTCTATGGTGACGGGGCTTATCGGGATCCTTCAACCGGTATCTATGAACTGGCTGATCCGCAGCCGGTGTTTGGGATGACATCGGGATTTAAGGGCAAATATCGGGTAGGATTGAAATACAAGTACCTGGTGGATTCATTACATGAGAATGGTCATAACCAGGAGGAAATCGAGGCTATTCTGGATGAGAAGATGAAAGAGGAATACGGACGAGATAGTCTCGAGACGGAAGGAACTACCCCCCGTAAAGTAGAAGATATACTGGCCAGTCTGGCTGACTTGGTGAGCGGTTCGTCCGATGCGGGCACTCCACTTATCATTGTCAAAGGTTTTTTAGACAGTGCCTGTGACATATAATAAAATCAAACGTGGGGCGCGGTCACAACACCTATCGGCTTCGAGGCCGGAGATGAGCCGCGCCGGTCATACTAGAGTTCAGAGAGCAGGGCGAATTCATAGCCCTGCCTTTTTAATTCGTAAATGATATCATTGAGAGCTTCGGCATTACTGGAGGATACCGCGTGCAGCAGGATAACTGCTCCCGGGTGGATGTTATTAATCACGTTCTCATAGGCCTTGTCAGCCCCTGGCTGCTTCTTTACATCCCAGTCGCGGAAAGCCATGCTCCAGAAGACCGCACGGTAGCCCATTTCCTGCAGTGAAGCCAGGGTTTTTTCACTGAAGGCACCTTCCGGGGGGCGTACCATACGTACCATTTCCTTCCCCGTAGCTGCAGTAAAGGCAGCCTCAGTAGTTTCCAGTTCTTTTTTTATCTGGTCATCAGTTATTTTGGGCAAACTGGGGTGGGTAGCGGTATGATTCCCCACCAGATGACCTTCAGCGGCCATACGCTTAACCAGCTCGGGCTGGGTGGTTATATAGGGTTTGGTCACAAAAAAAGCGGCTTTTACCTGGTTGGCGGCCAGTACGTCCAGGATGCGGCCGGTATATCCATTTTCATAACCGGCATCAAAAGTGAGGTATATCTTCTTTTCGCCAGCATTACCCAGGTAAATTCCCTGATATTTGGCCATCATTTCTTTGACCACAGCAGGTATGAACGGTTGTTCGTGTTTGTTGTTAGCGACATAGTACCACTGCAGGAGCTTATCTTTCGGCACCTGAGGCTGATTGTCATTATTTGCCGGCAAGGTCGTTTTATCCGGTGCCGGTGATGAGGGCTCGGGGGTTGATGGCGCCGGGGACGTTGGTGAATTATCCGGGGCCGTTGGTGAGGGCGCTGGTTCCGGGTTGGGAACAGGCTCGGGAGTTGGTTCAGCAGGAAGGTTGGGGCCAGGCTGAGGCTCTGGCTGTAACGAAGTAACCGCCGGGGGTTCCTTGAATAAGTAGGCATACCCGCCCAGACCCAGAGCCATTACCATAAAGGTAGCAATGATAATAGTGGAGTAAATGCGTATGCGGGCCTGGTATTTATTTCTCGGGCGGCTGCCCGGGGCTGAATTTTGTGGTGTTTTTGCCTGATTCTTCTTATTGGCCAATCTCCTCACCCTTCCATGAATTTAATTAGACATAATTCGACAACGGTGGTATTATTCCTGCAGGCAATTAATTCCGTACAAAAAAATACCGGTAATGGATATTACCGGTATTTGCCCTTAGACGCAGATGGACGCTGATTATTTTCAATATTTTGGTGCTGAGAACACAGATGGCTGAAACCGCGGGTGTACGCAGATTAACGCAGATGAATCGTAATCTGCGTTTTATTTTGGTGACTTATGAAACGTTAAGAAGTTGTTCCACCTGTTCGTCCATTTTTTTCATATCAAAGGATTTTAAAGCGGACAGGTCACTACCGGTGGCATCGGAGATTTCCAGTAAACGCCACTTACCAGTTTCCTTTATTAGGATAGCTACTTCATTACCTTTCAGGTCCTGCTCAGGAACCTTATAATCATATACGACGATAGCGGATTTTTCTCCGGTTTTGGTATAGTCGGAGCGGATGGATACCTTGATTTCACCAGGGTTTTCAGGTATGGCCTCGCTAAATGCCTGGGCCATTTCATTTCTAATCTGATCCTCGCGTTGTAAAAGCTCGGCGGGAGGAGTCTGCATATAGCGAGGAAAGAGAAGGGGATAAGCCATGTTCACGCTCAAATAATCTACTGCTTGCTCAAAATCACCGCTATAAAAGGATGTATAAAATTTCTCCACGGTTCTTTCGGGGGTGGGTGTGTCGAAGTAAGCCGAATAGCCAAACATGGTGAAGAGAGCAAGAACAATGATGGCTATATTCCACCGGGGTATTCCAAACATTAAAAGAAACCTCCTTCAGATAACAGAAAATATGATGTCTTCAGTACTCATTCTACCTGTCTGGTTAGGTCAAAGCAATACTCAGTTTTAAATCCAGGATAAGCTCGGTGAGAAACAGGTGAGATGTGCGTGCAGCAGGGGAATCAGGGAATAAGGGATATAATTGACTGAGATCCCGCTTTTTGTTACTATTCTTAGCAGAACGTCATGTTCGGTAATGGTCAGTGTCCATCTGCGATCTTACTGCATGTCGACGTCCGCGATACGCGATATCGGTAGTATTACAAATTTATGGAGTGTGTTAATCCGGCGAAGCGACCTACGAAGTCGACGAGTCGGGGAGCGAGCGGGTTACACACTCTAAGGGTAGTATCTTCGGCATTCATTTCCGGTTGCAAAGCCTTTTTCATAGTAGGTACACAGTCAGAAACCCAATACCAATAGAGAAAAGGGAAGTGTGAATATGAAAAAAAGTTTTAATCAATTCACCGGTTCAGCCAAATACATCGCCAGTGAAGAACTGCGCAATGCAGTTAATGTAGCTATAGCGCTGGGCAAGCCATTGCTCATAAAAGGTGAACCCGGTACAGGTAAGACTATGCTGGCTGAGAGTATAGCGGAATCCTTAAACAAGGAACTAATTGTATGGAATATAAAATCTACCACCAAGGCTCAGGATGGTCTTTACGTTTATGACACCGTACAGCGTCTGTATGACAGCCAGTTCCAGGATCATGATGTCAGTGATATCAAGCAGTACATCAAACTGGGCAAATTAGGTGAGGCTTTTGTCAGTCAGGAACAGGTGGTTTTACTGATCGACGAGATTGACAAGGCGGACCTGGAGTTTCCTAATGACCTGCTGTGGGAATTGGATCAGATGAGTTTTTATATACCGGAAACCAAAGAAACCATCACGGCTGTACATCGGCCCATCGTTATCATCACCAGCAATGCGGAAAAAGAGCTGCCTGATGCCTTCCTGCGCCGCTGTATATTTCATTATATAGAGTTTCCGGATGTGAAGCGAATGAAGGAGATAATCAAGGTTCATTTTGATAACCTGGATCGCAAACTGTTAGAACAGTGTTTGGAGACTTTCTACTGGATACGTAATTTTGATAACCTGCAGAAAAAACCCAGTACCAGTGAACTGCTGGATTGGTTGCAGGCTCTGGTTCTGGGTGGCATACATCCCCGTAAAATCGGGGAGGAAATTCCTTTCCTGGGGGTTCTGTTAAAAAAGAATCAGGATCTGGACGCCCTGCTTTGGAACGTTAAGAATCCTCGTGCTGCCAAACGCTCTTCGTTTTACCGTTAAGCAGAACGGAGGTTCAAGACATTGTTTACCGAATTTTTCTTCGAGCTTCGCGCTCAGGGGGTTCCCGTGTCTATGAACGAGTGGTACACCTTGCTGGAAGCCCTGGAGCGGGGTATGGCTTACTCAAGCCTTATCGGGTTTTATTATCTGTGTCGGGCGGTACTGATAAAATCAGAAGCCTATTATGATAAGTTTGACCTGGCCTTTGCCCGGTTTTTTGAAGGGGTGGAAACCCCGGAGGATCTGCCGGAACAGATCTGGGAATGGTTGGAACGGGAACTGCCGAACGACCATACCGTAAGGATGCTGGGAGATCTGAAACAGTATGATCTGGATACCTTGAAGCAAATGCTGGCAGAACGTCTGGCCGAGCAGACAGAGGAACATCATGGGGGAAATTATTGGGTAGGAACCGGCGGTACTTCACCTTTTGGTCATTCCGGTTATCACCCGGGGGGCATTCGCCTGGGTGGGGAATCACAAAATCGTTCCGCAGTTAAAGTAGCCGCCGAGCGTCGTTTTTATGAGTTTCGGGACGATGAAACCCTGGATACCCGCCAGTTCCAGATGGCCCTGCGCAAGCTGCGTCAGTTTACCACCCGTTTGGAAGGGGCCAAAACCGAACTGGATCTGGATGAGACCATTGAGGCCACCGGCAAGAACGCCGGGCGTTTGGAGTTGGTATGGACCCGTCCCCGTCAAAACGCTATAAAGGTGCTGCTGCTAATGGACTCGGGTGGTTCTATGCTGTCTTACAGTCAGCTCTGTAATCAGCTATTCATGGCGGTAAACCGTTCTACTCATTTTAAGGATCTACAGATATTTTATTTTCATAACTGTATATACGACTGGCTGTATTTAGACCCGAGCTGTCGCCAGAGTGAAAGCATCAAAACCACTTATGTTTTGAACAGCCTGGACTCTGATTACCGGGTTATCCTGGTGGGTGATGCCAGTATGGCTCCCAGTGAGCTGGTGCGGGTTGGGGGTATTATTGACTGGGGCCTGTATAACGAAGAACCCGGTCTGACCTGGTTGCAGCGCCTGCGCCGCCACTTTGAATATGCGGTCTGGCTGAACCCGATTCCGGCCAGGTACTGGAAGTGGGCCGAGGGAGCCTATACCATAAAGCAAATCCGCGAGGTCTTTCCTATGCATGAACTCACCGTACAGGGACTGGATCAGGCGGTTAAGGCCCTGATGGCCAGAAAACAGTAGACCATTTGATAAGGAGTAAACATGGGGTTATTGGGGATAGCTGTAACTGCATTTTTGGTGGGCTTATCTGGAGCTGTGGCCCCGGGGCCGTTAATGATAGTAACTCTGGAGAGAGCAGCCAGGTTCGGTTCGGGAGCCGGTATGAGGGTATGCCTGGGTCATGGTCTGGTGGAAGCGGTGTTGGTGATATTTCTCAGCCTCGGGTTAGGTACAATTCTTGCGCAGCCACGGCTGGTGGGGATGGTATCGGCCGCCGGAGCCATCGTTTTATTGTGGATGGGAGGTTCTTTAGTACGCGATGCCTACCGGACAGATTTAGTTTTGAATACCACTGTTAAGTCGGGTGGTTCTAATTTATCGCTGGGTATGGTCGGAGCCGGAATGGCCGCCACCCTGGGCAATCCTTACTGGTTGGTATGGTGGGCTACGGTGGGAGCCAGCTATGTGGTTATGGCCAGCCAGTTTCAGGCCCCCGGCCTGGCTGTATTTTTTGGCGGCCATTTCAGTGCAGATGTATTGGTTTTGGGGCTGGTATCTCTGCTGGCTGCGCGGGGGAGCAGGCTGATAGCGACCGGATGGTACCGGGCACTGTTAACGGTGCTGGGTCTTTTTTTATTGGGAATGGCTGTATATTTTGGTTATTCGGCCTGGCAGTTCTGGTATGGGTAAATTACTGTTTTCATATCTCTGATGGTGATACCATTGGTATCATGAGTATGTAGTGGGTAAGATAAACATTAAAGGGGGTATTCTCAGGTGAAAAAGGTATATGAGGGGAAAACCAAAGCCGTGTATGAACTGGAAAGCGGGAAATATTTGTTACACTTCAAAGATGACGTGACCGGAGAGGACGGAAACATGGATCCAGGTGGTAATTTTGTCGTGGGCAAGCTGGAAGGTAAAGGCCAGGCGTCTTTAAGAATGTCTTGCCATTTTTTCGAGCTGCTCAAACAGCACGATATACCCACCCACTACATTGAAGCGGATTTGGACAAGAATATGATGGCGGTCAGGAAGGCAGAAATGTTCGGACAGGGGCTGGAGGTTATCTGCCGCTATCGAGCGTACGGTAGTTTTATGCGGCGTTATGGGAAGTATGCTCAGGAGTCTCAACCTCTCGATGCTCTGGTTGAGATAACCTTGAAAGACGATGAACGGGGAGATCCCCTTATCAATGATGAAGCTTTAGTACAGTTGGGACTGATGAATCCCGACGAATTAGAATATATTAAAAATCTGACCCGCAGAATAGCCGGTATCATACGAGATGATCTAATGCGGCATGGGCTGGAACTGGTGGATATCAAGTTTGAGTTCGGGCGTATCGAGGGAGAGATCGTTCTCATTGACGATATTTCCGGCGATAATATGCGGGTATTCAAGGACGGGGTGCAGATTGAACCGCGGGAACTGGCGAAAATGGTGGGTAACGAGTAGACGACTTGAGCAGGGGACGAAAGGGGGAATGCGTAATGTCGAAACGGAGGAAGCGGTCCCAGAGCAAAACTCCTTCGCCGGAGGAGCAAAAGAAGAAATACATAGTAACTGGTATCGCGATTCTGGTGGCTGTTCTGCTGGCAGTGGTGATTGGAGTGGCTGCTAATAAATCGGAGGTGGGAACTATGCGTGAGGTAACTATTGAAACCGAGCAGGGCCAGATAGGGATCGAAGTTTACCCGGACCTGATGCCCGTAACCGTGGGTAATTTTGAAAAGCTGGTACAGTCGAAGTTCTACGACGGACTGGCTTTCCATCGGGTGGAGGATTGGGTTATTCAGGGTGGAGACCCTAAAGGGGATGGTACCGGCGGTCCGGGTTGGACCATTCCGTTAGAGACCAATCCCCAGCTCAAGAACGTTAAGGGTGCGGTAGCTATGGCTCGTGCCCAGGACCCTGATTCTGCTGGCTCGCAGTTCTATATTTTAAAACAAGATGCTTCCTGGTTGGATGGGGAATATGCCGTCTTTGGTCAGGTAACCAGGGGTATGGAAGTGGTCGAAAAGATAAAAGCCGGTGACAAAATGACTTCGGTTAAATTTGACCAGAAGAAGTAAAAACAAGTCCGGGACAGTTCCCGGACTTGTTTTATTTTTCCTGCCAATTAGTTTGGTAATGTCTGATGGCTTCATCATCCAACCATTTAATGTCCACTACCGGGGTACCATCGATGGCATCAAGGCCGATTACCTTCAATATACGTTCCTGCCTTTCTACCAATCTTACCACAGAGAGTCCAATGGGGTTGGGGCGATCGGGGGAGCGGGTGGCAAAAACTCCGGTCAATTCGCCCTGTCCGCGCGGATGAACCTGCAGGGTTTCGCGAACTCCCAAATGGATCCAGTAGAGAACAATCAGGTGTTTATGTTTCTCGATGCGGTACAGACCCGGGGTGAACTCCGGGTAGATCTCAATAGTACAAATGGCATCTGACAGGTGCCACTGACGGGGAGTCTCCTTGCGGTTTTGATAAGGGGAGCGGATCACTCCTATTTCTCTAAGTAACAAACTACCTCCTCCTCTCTGGTTTGGCCTTAAGGTGGGGTCTCGTCTAATTGTTTGTTCGTAAAATAGTCCGATAATTTGTTAAATATATGGTGCCAACCTTCAATATATCACCAGAAATTCATGATACCGATGGTGTTATGGAGTTGTGATAACCCGCTGGCTCCGGATTTGTAGACCGCGTTCATCGGCATTTAGCTGCGGTTTTAAATCTATTTTTATTTCAGCAAAGGGTTTTACGGTCTGGCTTATCCTTCTCTGCCGGTCCTGGTATTTCCTGCACGTGGATATACCCTTCTTAACTTTGCGAGCACAGATTAGGAAACAATGGCAATAAACCGGAAAAAAGGAAGGTAGGCAGGCATTTTATAAGAGGGATATCCAACCGCGGTGGCGAACTTCCAAATAGATAAAGAGAACGCAGGGTATTGCATCGCGATAGTGATGTCGAGGATATGGCGAACTTCCGAGTAGATAAAAAAGCTGTACAGTACATGACAGGATTGTTGGTTTTCGTTAACCAGTGGTTGCTGATAAGGGAGGTAATGGCACTGAAACGCCTGGCTATTTTGTTATTATTCCTGATGATTATATTGGGAGTAGCTGCCTGTGAACCAGAGCAGCATCAGCAGTCGGAACCGGTGGCGGTGGTAGAGCCTGAGCCGGAAGTAGAATCGGTGAAACTGGCAGCAGTGGGAGATGTGATGCTGGCCCGCAAGGTTGATCGCTTGATGAGAAGCGGTGGCGACGATTATCCATTTGCAAAACTGGGCCAGGAGCTGCAAGAGGCTGACCTGGCTTTTGCCAATCTGGAATCGCCTCTATCGGCTCGGGGAGAACCCATGCCCGGGAAAGGTATTTGTTTCCGGGGTCGGCCGGAAATGGTGGCCCGACTTGCCCAGGCTGGTTTTGACGTGGTCAGTATTGCCAATAACCATGCCCTGGATTATGATGAGCCGGCTTTTCTGGATACGCTTGATTTGTTAACTGCGGCGGGCATAAAAGCTGTAGGAGGAGGCAAAAACATCACTGAGGCCCGCCAGCCCGTTATAATCGAGCGTAAGGGGTTGAAGATTGGTTTCTTGGCCTACACCGACTATGCCGACATATATTTCCATAATCGTTATCCCCGCAGGTTTCAGGCCACCGACGAGATTTCAGGGGTGGCTCCCCTGGTGGAAGCCGAGATCAGAGAGGATATTGCTGCTCTGCGGGAGCAGGTGGATATACTGGTGGTCTCCTTACATTGGGGGCTCGAGTATGTACATGAGACTGATGCTGCACGGCGTCAGCTGGCCCATACGCTGATTGATGATGGAGCTGACATTATACTGGGGCACCATCCTCATGTCTTACAGGGTATCGAGAGCTATAATGATGGGCTTATCGCTTATAGCCTGGGGAATTTCATTTTTGACCAGAACCAAAAGCTATCCACTCGTCAGGGTCTTATGCTGGAGGTGGAATTAACTCCCCAGGGGGTAGGGAAAGCGACGATTTATCCGGTATTTATCGATGAAAGTCAGCCCCGGATAGTCTCGGGTGAAGAGGCTCAGGACATCCTGGACCTGGTACAAAAACTATCAGAGGATCTGGATACTATATTAGAGGTAAATCAGGAAGGGAACTTGAGCGTGACGACAGATCCTTCATTTTAGTAAAAACCCCCGCTTTGTTTAACGGATTTTTAACCCACTATATATAGTGGGTCTTTTTATTTCATACACTACAGGTTCTTTACCCCATGGTATAATATAATCAGCAAGGATAATATTGTAATTTGTTTGAGGACGGTTGGTAAACAACCAAAATGAAAGGATGGTGCTGTTGTTGAAGAAAAAGATATTGATTTCCACTTTAGTATTATTGATGGCTGTTTTTGTGTTTACTCCTGTAGGACTGCATGATCCAATATTGGCTGAAAACACTCAAGTAGACGTATATGAAGACAAGGAACTGGTCAAAAGTGTAGTTTTTAAAATCGGAGCACCTGAATATTTTGTTAATGGCGAAACTCCGGGGGTAAAAATGGATGCAAAGCCCTTTATTAAAAGCAGCAGAACCTTTGTTCCGGTACGATACTTGGGTTACGCCCTGGGCCTGAATGAACAGGATATTTCCTGGGACGACCCGACCAAAACCGTAGGTCTGGAAGGCAAATCTTATTTACAATTAGTCATTGGCAGCAAGGTTATGAAGTCTGATGGTGTTTCTCAGAAAATGGACGTAGCTCCATTGATTAAGAAAGATCCGGCAGAAAGAACCTATCTTCCGGCCCGGTATGTAGCAGAAGGACTGGGCTATGAAGTTGACTGGGACGATGCTAATAAGATAGTAGTCTGCTGGCCTAAAGGAGAAACAAAACCAGATATTAGTTCGGTGGTAGAGTATATAGACCAGAAGGCAGAGAAGCCTCCGGTGGAAAAGCCGATAACAGAAAGACCCGAACCGATACTCAATAACCAGGGTAGATTGGTAATAGAACAGAGAAAACAGTTTAGAAAAGAACTAGAAAAAACCATAGTAATGGATAAAGAGAACAATACGATTAGTTTTTACCTGCCAGTGTTACCCGAAGGATTTGAATGGGATATAGGGTTAAATCAACACTTTGGGCCTAGTCCGGATGACAGTGTATATATAGTAGGTAGAGAAAGACTGGCTGACGGTAAAACCTATGTCTTTGACGATATCAGATACAATGAAATGGATAGAGGTTACTTTACTTTCGGGGTTTGCAAAAAAGGATTTGTTAGAAGTGATTCTACGGCTTTGTTTTTAAAGACTGGCGAAATTCAGTACCGGGATTAGGCATGAAGGGAACTTGATAATATGAAAAAAATAGCCTCAATTATATTTATATGCATGTTTATGGTGGCATCGGTTGTAACAGCCGATGCCTATGCTTTGGAGAAAGAAAAGATCGAGTTTGGAGAAATAAACATTCCGAGTGGGTATTCGGAGGTAGCTTCCCACGATGTCTTATCAGGTTTTCAATTGTGGCATTACAGTGGGGGCTATTGGGGGAACGAAACCTATGGCATCAAACTGATGGACAAAGACGTAGCGAAGAAAATAAAATATGACGGCATAATCGACTATACGCATCCAATAACCGTCAAAAAAGACCTGCCCAATAAAGTAAAGGAATATGTAAATAATGATGGCAATATAAGCGAAAAGTCAGGCACTCTTCATTTTAAACAAGGATTTATCGGTGTTGCATAGAATATCCAAAGGAGGGAAAGTTATTGAGAAAAATTGTTGTTTGGTGTCTAGTAATGTTATTGGTTTTAGGAACAACAGGAACGGCTTTAAGTGCGGAGCCTAAAATACTGGCAAATGGGCAGAAAGCATTTTGTAGTGTGTCGCCCGGGCTGGTAAACAACCAAGTCGTAGTGCCTATTAGTGACATGGCTCCGAATCTAAAATGCTCCGTGGGGTGGGACAGAACAGGGGCCTTTTATAACACAAAGAAGGTTGTTGCACAAAAATATGCAGTGGTATTGGATAGGCAAGAAATACTCGCCCTATGGATTGCATGACCTGTTAGTAATTGCTAATATAGTGATAATATGCAGCAACATGTTTTTTGTTTTGTCCTCTTAGCCAGTCGTTCACCAAGCAAAAAATTTTAGTTTGTTGAAACTGCAGCAACAACGTTTCCCCGGTTTACCTGATGGGCCGCTCAGACGTTCCAACCAGGCAGTTGTTGCTTCCTAGAGCATTGAGACGGGACGGAGGCATTATAATGAAAAATGATGAGAATATCCTTAAACAGATTCTTGCTAAACTGGATTCCTTAGAAAAAGGTCAGGCTAGTCTGGAAAAGGGTCAGGCTAATCTGGAAAAGGGTCAGGCTAATCTGGAAAAAGGTCAGGCTAGTCTGGAAAAGG
>JAAZLJ010000234.1 GCA_012799365.1 Syntrophomonadaceae bacterium
AAACTTTACCATATCTACTGAAAAGTTTTCTATGGTAGATATTAAACAAAAGATTAGCTCACAAGTATCTGTACTGTTAGGGCCCATAGAATCAGATACAGCAGATAAAATTGCCGACAGTCTGGTTCGGGAAGCGACCCATATTTCTGGGCTTTCTGTGGTAAAAGCTACTGGACCAATGAAGTTTGTCAGGGAGTTTATTGCCAATATTATGGCCCGAAAACTACTGGTACGGCAAAAAGATTGCTTTTGTGATGAGATTATTGCCCTGGATGCTTTTTCCCATTGGTTTAAGGATGCTGATGATGGTATGCGGCCGGACCTTATACGTTTGAGGGCCCGTATTGTCGACGGGTATTTTAATATAGATGTACAGGTGATTGAGTGCAAGCTGGCTCAGCAATCAGAACAGCATTTGGAGACGGCCCGCCAGCAGATTGAGAATGGTCTAAAGGAACTAATCCCTCGGTTTCGGCCGCATGAAGTTAATCGTCCTCCGGGGATTAAGGGTGCACCCGATGAGCGTTACTGGTGGATGCAGATGCATCGATTAATAGCCAGTAAAGGAACAACCACTATGGCGGATTACAAAGATACGCTTATGGCATTGGAAAGACTAAGTGAGGGGTATTTTAATATTAGCTGGCAAGCTGCTGTGCTGGCCTTTTGGACGGACCTGGAAACGGATTCGTTTAACTCTAATTCCGAATGGAATTACGGCATGGAAGGTCAGGAAATGGACATTTCAGTAGCCAGCGGCGGGAAGCATTTTATAAGGAAAGCTTGTTTGGAGAATGCTGGTGGCAAAATTTTCAGTAGTGATCGTAAAATCGAATTTCAATCTTATAAAAACCATGTAATTAAAAAAGATGATGGGGTTGAACAAGAAACAGGGGTTAAACCAGCTGGCAAGGCTGAAACAGTAGAAATGGATAATGAAATTTTAATAAGTGGAGAAATGGTTGGCCAATCCGAAAAAACTACAGGTTTCAAAAGCTTACCACCAAGAATATTGTTAGGCCGAGCTATCGGCACCAACCGGGAAGTCTTTTGGGAGTTTGGGCATCCTGATTTAGCCAACCGGCACTTATTAGTCTTTGGGGCTTCGGGTACCGGTAAGACCTATACTATCCAGGCCTTATTATGTGAACTCGCCAGGCACGGGCAAAACAGTCTGATAGTTGATTACACTAATGGCTTTACCACGAATCAGTTGGAGTCTCCAGTTGTTCACTATTTACACCCTGAACAGCATGTCATACGGCTTGAACCATTGGCCATTAATCCGTTTCGTCAGCAATGTGAAGTAATTGATGATATTGATTTACCTGAAGATCCTGCCAATACGGCCCAACGGGTTAGCGGCGTGTTTGCTGAGGTATATCAATTAGGGGATCAACAAAAGTCTGCACTTTATAATGCCATTCGTCAGGGAGTATCGCAAGAAAGTCTCGATTTTAATTTAGTCAGTTTAACCAAGATATTAGAAAATATGAGCGGTTCCGGTGGTCCAGCTGCCGGGCCGGCTGCCAGTGTACTTACCAAGATTCAACCTTTCATAGATATGAATCCTTTTGGTCGGGAAGATCCGGAGAGTTGGGAGAAGATATACAATGACCAAAACTCACAGTCTCACATCATTCAGTTGGCTGGCTTTATGAAAGATACGGCCCGGCTAATTACGGAGTTTTCCTTGATAGATCTTTACTGGTACTACCGGGCTACAGGAAATAAAGATGATGCCAAGGTGATTGTATTAGATGAAATCCAAAACCTGGATCACCGTCTCGATAGCCCGTTGGGGCAATTTCTAACGGAAGGGCGGAAGTTCGGGATTTCATTAATATTAGCAACCCAGACCCTGAGCAACCTGAACAAAGATGAAAGAGACCGGTTGTTCCAGGCCAGTCATAAACTATTTTTTAAACCAGCCGATACCGAAATCAAGTCTTTCGCAGGGATTTTGGCAGATGCTACAGGTGAGAATCAAGAAGACTGGGTTACGCGCTTATCTTTATTGAAACGAGGTGAGTGTTACTCATTGGGATGTGCGTTAAATGCAAAAACCGGAAATTTAGATGTAAACAAGTGGTTCAAAATCAGGGTTACCGAGATTGAAAAAAGGATACCGGGGGGAAGTTAAGATAATTGTTAGCAGTTAATTTTCATAAAACATTTATACCAGAACGGCGTTTGATTACTGCTTTACTCGAGTATGCTGCCCTGGGTAAAGAGGGTACTTTACAAGAAATATCTGCTGATACTAATATCCCGATGGGTAAGTCAACTGGTAAAGTCCCTGCTATTATTGATTATGCTCGTGGTATGGGTTTAATAGAGCTGGAAATAGGTGTTGGCCAGGCCATTAAGAAGCCTGTTCTAACTGAGTTTGGACGTACAGTTTACCTGGAAGATAAGTTTTTGGGTGAAACAGTAATTCAATGGTTACTACACATGAATATCTGTCGCAATGATATTGGAGCATTAGCATGGAACGCGGTTTTTGCAGGCGGAAGAAATACTCTAGGTAGTAGTTTTACCAGAAAACAATTGGAGGATTATTTGATTGGCATTTTTGGTCCAGGTAAAAATAGAACCGGACCTATGATACTAACCTACACAGATGACGCTGCTTTGGCTCGGGCAGATATCCTATGCCTGGAAGATGAAAAAGTAACCAGAAGGAAAGCTCCCCTACTTGACAGCTACTCAACTTCATATTCAGCTTATATCCTTACTCTTATGGAAGCATTCTTTCCCGGGCAGGCTCAAGTAACAGTGTTGGATTTCAACAATACAACGCTATGGTTTGATATTTGCTTATGGAATCAGCTTGATATTGAGCTTATGTTTTCGATGGTTGAGAGAAAAGGGTATATTTCGGTTGACCGACAAATGCGACCCTGGATTATTGAAAAAAAAAGTACTGCTGAGGAGGTTTGGTTGCATATCTGGGATGATATGGCTTAGCTGGGGGGATATATTAATGAAAGTTGGGGATGTTGTAGCTTTTCGTAAGGATTTACTATTCAATGGAGCCGTACAAATTGGCTGGTTTGAAAACGACCGGGCACGGGCTGATAAAGCTTCTAAACATTATATTTTCCATGGTCCGGATTACCACGGTGTATCTCAGACAGACTATGAGGGTAGTCATAGTCTGGTTGATACGGCTAGCTTTACCTGGGACATATTACAACAACTTGGTGGGGATGCTGCGGATGAGCCATTTGTATTGGCTATTGCTGGTTATGGAACTGGTAAATCGCATCTGGGAGTTACCCTGGCCTCTTTACTGAGTTCACCAACTTCCAAGGTGGCTGGCTCTATTGTAGATAATATTGCTATGGCCGATGCCATGATCGGCAGCCAGGTCCGGAATATGATTGATTCAATAAACCAGCCCTATTTAGTAGTAACCATCAATGGTATGCAGGATTTTAATTTAAGTAATGAGATAATCAGACAGATATTATTGGTTTTAAATGAACAGGGACTGGATACGACCGTTCTTGAGGATCTACGGCCTCGTTTCCGGACTGCTCATTTATTTACTGAATCCTTTTTTGAATCGCTGCAAAGTGACTACGAAGTACTTTTTGGCAGCGGCTGTAGCCTGGAGACTATTGTTGAGGACCTGAGATGTCAGGATGAGGAGACATTTAGCAAGATTAGTTATATTTATGAACAAAAAATGGGTTCCCCTATCCATGCAGTGGGTCAAGAATCTTTGCATGATTTCGTCCGGGTTACAAAAGAAACATTTTGTGGACCAGATAAACCTTATGCAGGGTTATTAATAATTTTTGATGAATTTGGACGCTATCTAGAGTTTTCAGTGCATAAACCCCATGTTGCCGGTTCTGGTGCGTTACAGCAGCTCTTTGAGTGTGTACAAGCCAACGGTGACCGGGTTTTTTTATTATGCTTTATTCAATATGAGCTCAAGGCCTATATTTCGCGTATAGCACCGGAGCGACAAGACGATTTGAACCGTTATGTTACTAGATATGATACCGTCCGTAAGGTAAGACTCTCTACTAATTTGGAAACACTGATAGCGAATTTGTTGGAAAAAAAAGATAGAGGTCTGCTACAGCATAACCTGGAGTCTACCCTGCATTCGCCTGAGGCTATACAATCTTCTATGCAACGCTGGCTTCCTGATATTGGAAATCATGCAGTTTGGATGGATAAAGAACACTTTAACAAAATTATATATGAGGGCTGTTGGCCGTTACATCCGTTATCAACCTGGATGCTTTACAAACTATCATCTGCAGGAAAATCGTTACAGCAGAGATCTGCTCTATCTATACTATCTGAAGTTTATAGTGATTTTGAAACTATAGTTCTGAGTCCGGGAAAGAATCTGGTTCCGGTAGATCTATGTATTGAAGCATTGATAGATGAATTTACAGCATCTGAAAGATATGGCCAGCAGGGGGCTACGGCTAATGCTTATAAAGCGGTTGTAAGCAAGTATCAGCATGAGTTAACCAGGGATGAGAAGAAGGTCCTAAAGGCAGTCTTGTTGCTGGCCAAAATAGGCATAAAAGTTGAATCAAAACCGGATTATCTGGATGTTATTGCCATGGCCAGTGGATTAGACAGTGAAGCTGCCGTAAGAGCAACTGATTCTTTGGTATCAGAGTATGGGGTTTTGGACTGGAACAACCGTTTACAGCAATATGAGATTGCGGTTGAATCCGTTCCCCGACGCGCTTTTCTGGCTTATTTGCAGGAAGTAGTTGCTGAGATTGATTTTCAGTCACGGGCAGATATTTTTAGCCAGAACTTTGGGAAATGGACAGGCAAAGAAAATTTTAATACTGATTTTGGAACGATGAAGCAGATTTCTACACGGGAATGGAACTACAAAGTTTACTTTTCAAATGTGACTATGTTAAAAGGTCAGATAAATTATGCCATCCGGACCTGGAGTGAGGCCAGAGGGGTAGATGAGGAAAAGGGGCAGTTAATATATTGTTATGTAGGACCTGAAAGCAATCTTCCAGTTATCCGGGAAACCATAAATAATGCTTACAAATCTATTATGCGAGAAAGCGGTATAGATGGGCGAATGGGTGCACCTGTTGCAGTTTTGCTGCTTTATGATGAGGACGGAACTTTTGGGGAAAAAGTAGCAGAATACTGGGTTTTACAAGAACAGTTAAATGATGAGGATGCTCAAAAATATGCTAATTTTATCATGGATCGGAGGAATGTCGTAGAACAGGAGATGCTGAATCAGTTTTCAGAATTAGAGCGATCCAGGAACGTTGTTATGGCTACACCGAAGTCAATTAAAAAATCCCGGCTTAAAAATATGCTGACGGATCTTTTTGATGTGGTTTATGAGTGTCTTACACCTTTTCCATTCGATGGTTTTCATACTTCCCGGGGTAATGCCGCCAGGGACTGTCAGGTGTTTACCCGGGAACTGCTTCTGGGCAATCTGAATAGAGACTGGATTGCTGCCTGTAATACCCAGCAAAAAAACCGGGCTTATATGGTATTAGATGAGGCTTGGAGGGCTATAGATAATGACGGCTCTATACGTTTGAAGCCTATGAATCAAGGGGTTTGTGAAATAATAGAACTCCTGGAGGGTTGGTTGGGGGGGACAGGCGAAAGCGGTGGCAACAAACCTATGAATCTTGGAGCCGCGGTACGGACACTCTGTAAGCCTCCGTATGGGTGTAATATTGCCTCTGCCGGCTTGCTATTGGCACTATTTATCGGGCGTCGCAAGGATAACATTAACCTGTTTAAAGACCAAAAAGTAGTTGGCTTAGAGAATTGGCTATCAGATGTAATACAAAAGAATTTTCTAAGTTTATCGGCGCTTGGCAATACTGATGCCATGCTGGTATCAGAGGAAAGTATATCAGAATGGGACAAGCTTTTGGAGGATTGGGATATGGAAACAACCTGGTTAGGCAAGGTGTCTTTTTTGAAAAAGGCAGTAAAATTAGAAGGACAAATCCCAATTCCACAGTCGGTATATTACAAGTATGCTCATTTATCCAGTAACGCTAAATCAGCCCGAACAAAGTTACGTGACCACAACGATAAGATTAATAGTGCTTTGGAAAAAGTTATGGCAGGGATAGAAAAGGGGGATGCCAGTCGCTTGTCCTGGGGTAGTGCGGATTTAGCTGATCTATTAGATATGATGGAAGCCCAAGATGGGCGATGGACCCCTGAACAAATCGAAGAGGTAACTCAGCATTTGGCAGAAGCCAGGCTACAGACCCAGCAGTTGTTTGCTAGCTGGCTTCCTCGCCAGACAGTACGAAACATAGAGAACCTGGGCAAGTTCACCAATTTTATGCGTAAAGTGGGGAGGAGTTTAAGTAAATTAGGCTTTACAGATGAGAAAAAAGATTTGGAAATGCATGTGGAAGAGGTTGAAAAACACGTTCGATTAATTGAGGATTTAAGACAGACAACAGCAGATATAGACAATATGGTTAGGAATAACATCGTTACCGACTCGACACCAGTTTCTACGCTAAATGTTTGGCTGGAACAGGTAGAAGAATTTGCTAAGCGCTTACAGGAAGCCCAACAACGAACAAATATTGTACAGGCTGATGCACGGGAGGCAACTCAAAAGTTAATTAAGTTTCAGCAAGCCTGCAAAGAGCAGCTTGTACGGGATAGAGAGAGAACTGAAAAAGTTTTTTGTATAGAGGAACTTACCTCACCGGGTGAAATCGCCAACTGGAGAAATGAAGTGGGTTCGCTAATTGCAATTTATGAGGGAAAAGAAAAGGATGTTGAGGACCTCAAGCTAGTTCAAAAGCAACTTGATCTCATAAATACGCATTTTCAACGCTTGGAAGACTCCCAACTGACTGATGATGAATTTGAGGCGACACTGAAGGATTGCCTGAAAGAAACGGAGGAATATTTTGTTGATGATGCTCCGCCTCTTGATGCTTTGCTTATCTATGAGAGCATCCGGACGAAAATCTGGACCAAAAGACGTAATATTGCTGCTGTATGGATGGAACAGAATGCCCCAAGTATAACAAAGATTGGCAGCTTCGATGGAAATAAAGTTGTTATGGTCAGGGAAGGCTTGCGAAAAATGCCGCAGGTACTTTCCAAAGAGCAAGTAGCAGAAGTAAATAAAGCCCTGAAAGCCTGTAAGCAGCGTCTGGATGAGCTGGAGGTAGAAGGCCTTCTGGCACAATTTCAGGCAATGACGGATGAAAACAAAAGGTCGTTTATACAAAAGATATACGGCTATGTTAAAACTTATACCGGTATTGATAAGCAGGATGCTTTGGCCTGAAAATATCGATGGGTAATATATTGATGTAGGGGGGATAGGAGGCATGAAACTAAAGGAGCTTTTTGAGTGGGAGAATAATAATAAGCTTGTTTTGCCCGATTTCCAAAGAGATTATGTGTGGACAGCGGAACGTATAAAGCAGATAATTAGTTCCTTCTTGGTTAAGCTGCCTATTGGCAGTCTGCTCATACTGGAGGGTGCCAGTGATGATTTCAAATCGAGAAAGCTTTGTTTTCCCTTTGAAACACCCCAGCCCAGAGAAGAATGTTACTATTTACTGGATGGGCAACAACGATTGGCAGCGTTAAAAGTCGTGTTTAGTGATTTATATAAGGCAGATAATGGGTGGGTGAATCAATGGGACAATACTTATTCACAACTTAGAGCAAGATGGTTTGTTCGTACTATACCCGAGGAAAATGAGGAAGATATTTTCGGTTGGAAAACGCTAGATTTTACCGGCTTTTCCGAGAAGGAACCTCAGGATGTT
>JAAZLJ010000090.1 GCA_012799365.1 Syntrophomonadaceae bacterium
AGGCCACTCGTGAGTTGAGCGAGTATTGTGAGGAAAACGGCATCGACATAACCGGGTCTCCGTTTGCCATATATTATGATATAGAGTTTGATCCTGATGATGCGGACGTAGAGGTCTGTTACCAGGCTGTCGGGCCTTTCGCCAACAGCGGTGAAGTGCGTAACCGAATCTTACCCGGGGGTCGCTTTGCCACTATAGTTCATACTGGGAGTTACGAAAGGGTGGGGGAAAGTTACCAGCAGTTATTCGAATACATACAAAAAAAGGGGGAACGCATCATCGGGCCGCGGCGCGAGGTGTACCTGGTGGGGCCTCATTCGGGAAAAGATGCTTCTGCTTATGAGACCGAATTGCAATTTCCTCTGCTGTAGTTTTGAAACTGGATATACGCTGATAAATCACAAAATAGACACAGAAAACATAGAAAACTTATGAATACGCTGAATGAAGCATTAGACGCAGAATGTTAGTAAGGGGTGAGGCGGATTGCTGTCGACGAAAATAGATGCAGACTGATAAAATCAGCGTAAATCATAATCTGCATTAATCAGCGTCTAATTATCCGCGAAGGGGCTGCATTTATGTATGAGTATGTCGGCAATATTCATATCCATTCCCATTATTCCGATGGTTCCGGGAGCATCAACCAGATCGCGGAAGCGGCGCAGCAGGTCGGGCTGGATTTTATCATCGTCACCGACCACTTTACTCTGGCGGGTAAGAAAGAAGAAGGGTATCACCACGGGGTACTGGTGTTGGTGGGAATGGAGATCAATGCTGAGTGCAACCACTATCTGGCCCTAAATATTGATGAAGAAGTGCCCAACCACGACCACCATCCGCAGGCGGTTATTGACCAGGTGCGGGAGCAGGGCGGGTTGGGCTTTTTTGCGCACCCGGTGGAAAAAGGTTCACGGCTGTACAAGCGGGGTCGAATCTATCCCTGGACGGATTGGAATGTAACCGGTTTTACCGGTCTGGAAATCTGGAATTACCTCAGCCAATGGAGAGACGGGGTTACCAGTCTTAAAAAGGCACTAAAACTAACCCTGGTGAATCCCCACCAGGCTCTGGTCGGACCCTATCCGGAGGTCCTGAAACGGTGGGATCGCATGCTGAAGAAGCGTCTGGTGGTGGCTATCGGAGGTTCAGATGCCCATGCAGTCACGGTAAAGCTGGGCCTGACCAGACTGGTTATAGACGACTACAGCATGGTGTTTCGCTGTATTAACACCCATGTTCTGACCCCCGCGCCTTTGAGTGGAAACTTCTTATCAGATGAGCAAGAAATCTACCACAGTCTGTCCCGGGGGCGTTGTTTTGTTGCTTATGATTACTTTCAGCCGGCCCGGGGATTTCGGTTTTATGCTGAGGATGGTCGGGAGCAGTATCAGATGGGGGATGTAGTTCCCTGGTCACAGCGGCTGGCATTGCACAGCAAAACCCCTTCTGATGTGCTGGTGCACCTGATTCGGGACGGAAGTCTTTGTGCAACCAGCAGTGGCCGCGGGCATGTTTTTATTGATCTGATTCCCGGTATATACCGTCTGGAAGTTTTTCATCCTTACCGTCGGGGGGTACGGCCCTGGATATTTTCTAATCCCATTCGAGTTAAATAACTCCATCCCTCCGTAATCCTAGAAAATAGTCCCAATTTGGGTAGATAAAAGGTCCCGGTGTCGAAAAGGCAAGAACTCTGTAACCCCGATACATTGCGGCTTCAAGCCGTTTTTATTTTTTATAGATAAACATAAAAAATTTCGAAGTTGGCTTTTAAAAAGAAGGAGATCGTGGTTAGCGGGTAGAATAAGGTGGTGTGAAGTGGAGTAAAGTGGAGCAAGTTCCCTGTAATTTTACGAGATGGGGCAGAACACATGTTCTTAGGAGAATATCAGCACTCCCTGGATGCTAAAGGACGTATCACTATACCGGCTCGACTCAGGGAGGATCTGGGAGACAGCTTCATAGCCACTAAAGGATTGGATGATTGCCTGTTTCTCTACCCGATGGAGGAGTGGAAGGTGATGGAGGATAAGCTGCGTACCCTTCCCTTCACTCGTAGGGATGTCAGGGCATTTGTTCGTTTCTTCTTTTCAGGAGCCTGCGAGTGTGATTTAGACCGGCAGGGCCGTACGGTTTTACCTGCGGGTCTGAGGGAGTATGCCCGGATTGATAAGGAAGTAATGATAGTAGGGGTGGGTTCCCGGGTAGAGGTTTGGGCTTGCGACCGTTGGGAAAACTATCTCCAGGATGCCGCAGATTCCTATGTGGAGATTGCGGAGAAATTGGATGAACTGGGCTTCTGATAGAGAGGATTGAAAGATTTTGCATAAACCGGTGCTGCTGGACGAGGCGCTAGATATGTTGGTTACTGACCGCCGGGGGATTTATGTAGACTGTACAGTGGGTGGAGGCGGTCATCTGGCCAGGCTGGCGGGAATGCTGGACCAGGATGCGGTCATAATTGGAATTGATAAAGATGCCGACGTGCTGGAACATACACGAGAAAAACTAAAAGAACTGCCGCAGAAAATCATTCTGATTCATGGGGATTTTCGGAATTTGCGGGTTATATTAAAAACCCAGGGGATTACCGAGGTAGACGGAATTCTATTGGATCTCGGGGTTTCTTCATTCCAGTTGGATGAGGCCCGACGGGGGTTCAGCTATCAGCACGATGCTCCCCTGGATATGCGTATGAACCGGGCTCAGGCAAGGTCGGCCTGGGAATTAGTAAATGAGTTAGACGAGGAAGATCTGGCAGATATAATCTGGCGTTACGGGGAGGAAAGGTTTTCCCGGCGCATAGCCCGCGAAATCGTTAAAACCAGACAAGCTCAACCCATCAATACCACTTTGGAACTGGTAGAGGTAATCAAGCGGGCGGTTCCAGGCCGGAGCCGGAGGGGAAAGCACCCGGCGCGAAGAACGTTTCAGGCGTTACGGATTGCGGTTAACCAGGAACTCAGCGCTTTACAGGAGGTGCTGCCGCAGGCGCTCGAGGTTTTGTCAGCAGCTGGCAGGGTTTGCGTAATAACTTTCCATTCTCTAGAGGATCGATTGGTAAAAAATTTTTTTCGATTGGAGTCTATGGATTGTATCTGTTCCAAAGATATACCTGTTTGTACTTGTAACCATCAGGCACAACTGAGAACTTTAACCAAAAAACCTGTTGTTCCGGGAAAGGAGGAACAGGTCAGGAATCCTCGCTCTCGTAGTGCCAAACTACGGGTGGCGGAAAAAATCTAGTTCTAAGGAGACTGGAGGTTGAATAGGTTGATACAGGCTGGGCATAGGATTGTTTATTCGGCAGCTGCGCCGGACTATCGTGGTAAAGAGCTAAAACCAGAGACGAAAAAAGCTAGAAGAATCGTACGTCGTCGGCGTCGCCGTCCCAAATACGTAATGGGTGCGGCGGTTTGCGGGTTTTTAATAGCGGCTTTGATGGTTTTTACGTGTGCCCAGATTGCTGTGCTGGGATACAGAGTGGTGGCATTGCAGGATGAGATCGGCGAGTTGGAAGTTGCAAACCAGCGCCTGGAACTGAGTATTGCACAATTGAGTTCATTGACACGGGTGGAAAAAGTGGCTTCTGCCGAACTGGGTATGCTTAAACCGGAAGGGGGTCATACCATCGCTATGGCCGGCCAGCCGGAGGAGGTACCGGTGGTCGACCTGCGCAATGAGGGGCAGCCCCAACCGCCGGAAGCGGAGAAGCCTCTGGAAAAAGTGTACCAGGCGTTAAATGAGATGTTCAATCGCAGCAAGGTTATCGGTATGAGTCAGTAATGATAATCTATAGTATCCAACCTCCATTTTGATGGAAAGGGTGGGGAGGTTGCAAATTACTGGATTAACAATCAAAAAGCGTATAGCCGCGCTTTTTTTCTTGTTTATACTGGGGCTAATGTTCCTGATGGGCCGGGTTTTTTGGGTCCAAATCGTGCGGGGAGCGGAACTTTCCGACAAGGCGCTGAAAAATCGTATGCGGGATGTTCCCATTCCTGCTAAAAGGGGAATAATATACGATCGTAACGGGCGCGAGCTGGCAATATCTGTAAGCACAGATTCGGTTACAGCTAATCCTGCGGAGGTCAGGAAATCGGGTCGGGGCAAAGAGACGGCTCATAAGTTAGCCGAGGTTCTGGGCATGGACGAGGAAAAGGTATACGATCGTATAACCAGGCAGTCGTCTTTTGAGTGGGTAAAAAGACAGGTTGATTTTAAAGATTCGGCCAGGTTAAAGGAACTGGAGCTTCCGGGCATCAGCATGGTGGAAGAAAGCCGTCGCTATTATCCCAAAGGCAGCCTGGCGTGCCATATTTTGGGCATAAGCGGAATTGACAATACCGGTCTGGAAGGGATCGATAAGCAGTATAATGACCTGGTGGGGGGCATCCCCGGGCGGATAGTCATTGAGAGGGATGCGGGAAACCGGGATATTCCCGAGGCGCAGCACCGGTATATACCACCGGTGGATGGTTCCAACCTGGTACTTAACATTGATGAAACCATTCAATATATAGCCGAACGGGAACTGGCCAAGGCCTGGGAGGAAAGGAAGCCCAAAGGGGCTATGGCTATCGTAATGGAGCCCAGGACCGGGGCGGTTCTGGCCATGGCCAATATGCCCAATTTTGATCCTAACCAATACGGGGAATATCCGGAGAAAAACCGCCGTAACCTCAGCATATGGTATGCTTATGAGCCCGGTTCTACCATGAAAATAACCACTGCTTCGGCTGCTTTGGAGGAGGGTACGGTTACCCCTGAAACCCGTTTTTTCTGTCCGGGGACCATCAAAGTAGGCAAGGAAGGCATCTCCTGTTCCAACCGACGTGCGCATGGGGCCCAGACTTTTCGGGAAGTAGTAGAACGCTCGTGCAACGTGGGCTTTGTCAGTACGGGACTGGAACTGGGGCTGGAGAAATACTATCAGTACCTCAATGCTTTTGGGTTTGGTCGCAAAACCGGCATTGACCTGCCGGGTGAAGCTGCGGGAATAACTGTGCCTCAGAAGCGAGCCAAGCAGATTGACCTGGCTACTATGTCTATGGGGCAGGCTAATGCGGTTACTGCTCTCCAACTTTTGAACGCGGTGAGCGCAGTGGCTAATGATGGGGCTTTGATGAAACCGCATATCTTAAAAGAGGTGCTGGATGGTGAGGGTAAAACCATCAAGAAGATAGAACCGGAGATGGTAAAGCAGGTTATTTCTCGGGATACCGCCCAAGAATTAAGTCTGCTGCTGGAAGGTGTAGTTCAGGATGGTACTGGACGTAATGCCTTTGTCGAGGGGTATCGCATAGCGGGGAAGACCGGAACCGCCCAGAAGATTTCCCCTACAGGGGGATACCTTTCCAGTGAATATGTAGCTTCTTTTGTCGGGTTTGCTCCTGCGGACAATCCCCGTATTGCCTGCATAGTTGTAATTGATGCTCCAACTGGTTATCCTTACTATGGAGGAACGGTGGCAGCTCCAGTGTTTCGGGAGATTGTGAAAGATACCTTGCGTTATCTCGAAGTTCCTATGCAAGGGAAGCCCGAGACCGAAGAGGATGGGGAGAAAAAAGAGGTCTCGGTTCCGGATGTGGTAAATCTCAGTCTGAGTGAGGCCCTGGATCATTTGCGCAAACAGGGCCTGGAGGTTCAGGTGGAAGGCTCCGGGAACCTGGTGTGGAGCCAGTCCCCTCGTGCTTTCACCCGGGTAAAGCCGGGCACCAGGGCCATAATTTACCTGTCAGAGGTGGGAGAGAATATTGGGCAGGAGGAAGTGACGGTTCCCGATCTGCGGGGGAAGTCAATGCGTGAAACGGCGCGGATGCTATCTCGTATTGGTTTACACATGGAACCTGAAGGGTACGGTCTGGCAGCAGAGCAGGATCCGGAGCCTGGCAGTCGACTCCAATCCGGTGCCAGTGTAAATGTTAAATTCAAACCTGCCGGGCAGGATTAAAGGTGTCAATCAATTATCTGATTGTAACAAGGAGGAAGTTATGCCGCGGTTAAAAGAACTTTTAACCGGTTTGAAGATTATAGAAGTTAATGGAGATACGGAACGGGAGATCAGCGGGGTTTACTATGATTCACGCCAGGTTTCGTCGGATGGGTTGTTTGTGGCTATCGCTGGCTACAGCACAGATGGTCACAAATTCATACCCCAGGCGATTAAGGCGGGAGCCGCGGCGGTATTGGTGGAACGCGAGGTGGAGGTTCCGCCGGGAATCATCGTAGTGCGGGTACCAGATACCAGAACGGCTCTTCCGTTGGTGGCATCTAATTTCTACGGAGCACCTTCCCGCCAATTACGGATGGTGGGAGTGACTGGTACCAACGGGAAAACCACCACCAGTCACTTGATAACTGCTATTTTATACGAGGCCGGGTATCTTACCGGAATACTGGGTACTCTATATGCCCGTTGGAACGGGCGGGAAGAAGTGCTGGCCCATACTACGCCCGAGTCGGTAGATCTGGAGCGGTTTTGCCGACAGGTGTGGGATGAGGGTGGTAAGTACGTGGTTATGGAGGTGTCTTCCCATGCCCTGGAGTTGGCCCGGGTAGATGGCATTGAATTCGATGTGGCTTTGTTTACCAATCTAACTCAGGATCACCTTGATTATCATAAGAATCTGGACAACTACCTGCGGGCCAAGCTGAAGTTATTTGCTATGTTGGGCGATGCTTCTGATAAACTGGCAGTCATAAATGCCGATGATCCGTATTGCTCAGATTTTGCTGCCGCTGCCCGGTGTCGTGTAGTTAGCTACGGGGTGGAACGGGATGCGGCGGTCAGGGCCAGGGATATCAAGGTGAGCGCAGAGGGATCGGAGTTTACGGTGGTGGGGGCCGGTCAGGAGTTTGATATTAAGCTTAATCTGGCCGGACTTTTTAATGTTTATAATGCTCTGGGAGCCATAGCGCTCACTTTGTACGAAGGCATTAGCCCGGAAGTAATCCAAAAGGGATTGGCGAAGGTGAGCGGGGTTCCCGGCCGTTTTGAATCGGTGAGTTGTGGGCAGAATTTTGCGGTTATCGTGGACTATGCCCATACTCCTGACGGTCTGGAGAATATTCTAAAGACGGCTCGTCAGCTAAGGCCTGACCGGATAATAACCGTATTTGGGTGCGGGGGAGACCGGGATCGTAGTAAACGCCCCTTGATGGGAGAAATAGTCGCTCGTTACAGCGATTTTTGTCTGGTTACTTCTGACAATCCTCGTAATGAGGAACCTCAGGCCATTATTGAAGATATTTTGCCCGGGGTTCAGAAAGTACCGGATTCCCGGTATCAGGTAATACCAGACCGGCGGGAAGCTATTCGCCAGGCCGTTGGCTTGGCCCGGCCGAATGATATGGTGATAATAGCCGGGAAAGGGCATGAAGATTACCAGATAGTTAAAGGGAAGGTGCTTCCTTTTGACGATCGGGAAGTGGCCCGGGAGTTTCTGAGAGGAAGGTCAGGCAATGAATAGCGTACTCGGTGAAGTAGCTAAAGCGGTTAACGGCGAAATAACCTGCGGAGGCCCCTTAATTAAAATAAAAAATATATGTCTGGATTCGAGGGAGGTAACCGAGGGAAGCCTCTTTTTTGCCATTAAAGGGGAAAGACATGATGCCCACGATTTCGTAGTTTCGGCCCTGGCGGGCGGGGCAGCAGCCGCTGTAGTCAGCAGTGAGGTGGCCTTATCGCCGGAATTGGGGGAGCGGGGGCTGATCAGGGTGCTGGATACCAGGCTGGCTCTGCAGCAATTAGCCCGGTGGCACCGCAGCCGTTTTCAAATTCCGGTGATGGCGGTAACCGGGAGTGTGGGTAAGACCACCACCAAGGATCTATTGGCCCTGTGTCTGGGAGCCAGGTTCAAAACCCTTAAAACCCGGGGAAATTACAATAACGAGATCGGGGTGCCCCTGACCTTGCTGGCACTGGACGAGAGCTACCAGGCAGCCGTGGTGGAAATGGCCATGCGTAACCGCGGGGAGATCCGCGAACTGGCAGCCATTACCTGTCCTACCCATGCCATCATAACCAATGTGGAGCCAGTACATTTAGAAAACCTGGGGTCTTTACGTAATATAGCGGAGGCCAAGTGTGAAGTCCTGGAGTTCATACCGGAAAATGGTTTGGCTTTTATTAATGGCGATGATGCGCTGCTGGTGGAGACGGCTCGGAAATATCAGGTGAAGCAGATTCTTTTCGGTACCGGTCCTGACTGTTCCTATCGTTTGGCAGGGGTGGAGGTTTCCAGGGAGGGGACGCGGATTGAAGCCAGTATCAGGGGGCAAAAGGTGGTCTTCCAGATTCCGGTTCCTGGAGCTCATCTGGCGTATAATGTAGTGGCAGCAGCCGGGGCTGCGTTGGAATCAGGGGTTAGTCTGGAAGAAATTCAGTGTAGTCTGGAACGTTTTCAGCCCTCTGAACGGAGGTTGACTATCAAGACCGGGAGCGGTGGGGTTACGGTTATCGATGATTGCTATAATGCTAACCCGCTCTCTATGCAAGCGGCCCTGAGGGTTTTGGGTGATATAGGTCAGGGAGCGGTAAGGGTGGCGGTGCTGGGGGATATGTATGAACTGGGGGAATATGAAGAACCGGGGCACCGAGAAGTAGGGAGGATGGCTGCTCATTTGGGTATCGAACACCTGATAACAGTAGGGGAGTCCGCCTGGTATATATGTGAAGCGGCGCGGGAGGAGGGCATGCAGGAAGTCTATCATTTTGGCGATAAACAGTCAGCGTTAAACTACTTGCAGGCCATTCTGGAAAGCGGTATGGTTGTGTTGTTTAAAGCTTCCCGGGGTATGCACCTGGAAGAAATGGTAGAAAAAGTTGTAACTGGAGGTGATGATGATGGATAATTTCCTGACGGCTACTATGAAGGCAGCCGGACTGGCCTTGCTTATCAGTGTACTGATGGGGCCGCTGGTGATACCGGCACTGACCCGATTGAAGGCCGGACAAAGCATCAGGGAAGATGGGCCTCGTCGTCATCTGTCCAAAGCCGGGACCCCTACCATGGGGGGGATAATCATCATCACTGCCGTGCTTTTTTCTTCGTTACTGATAGCCGGGCAGAGTCTGGAAGTGGTAACCTGTGTGCTGGTAACCGTAGCTTTTGGAGCGATTGGTTTTTGGGATGATTACATAAAAGTAGTCCTCAAGCGTTCATTAGGATTGCGGGCGCGGGAGAAGTTGGGCCTGCAGCTTCTTATCGGGCTGGTTTTCGGCCTTATACTCCTGGTGATGTTGGGACGAGGTACCGAAATAGTGGTCCCATTTGTTAAGTGGAGTTTTGATCTGGGCCCGTTATTTTATCTTTTCTTTCTTATTGTGGTTCTCATGGGGACTGCCAATGGCGTTAACCTGACTGATGGCCTGGATGGCCTGGCCGCAGGAGCTACTATTCCTGTAGCCCTGGGTTTTGTGGTTATCTGTATTATGACTTCCCATTTTGAACTAGCGGTTTTTGCTGGAGCCCTGGCTGGTGCCTGTTTGGGCTTTCTACTATTCAACCGGTACCCGGCTCGGGTTTTCATGGGAGATACCGGTTCCATGGCCCTGGGAGGGGCGGTGGCGGCTATGGCAGCTATTACCCGGTCGGAGATTGCCCTTATTATTCTGGGCGGGCTGTATGTAATCGAGACTCTCAGTGTCATTATACAGGTCGTGTCCTATCAACTTACGGGCCGCCGGGTTTTTCTAATGGCTCCCCTTCATCACCATTTTGAACTCAGGGGTTGGCCCGAGGTTAAAGTAGTACTGGCCTTTTGGACGGTTTCGCTGTCTTTTGTTCTTATCGGACTGTTGGGTTTTAAGAATCTGGGATAGGAGTGGATTGGTTGCAACTCAGCGGCAGCAGGGTATTAATCGTGGGTATGGCTAGAAGTGGAGTAGCCGCGGCCCAGGCTCTGGTTAAACGTGGGATGCAGGTTACTATCTATGATGCCAAGGAGGCTGACTTTTTACGGGAGGCGGCTGCTCAGCTGGTGGGGTATAACGTAGATATGCAGCTGGGACAGGAGCTATCAATAACTCCTGACCAATTCCATCTGGCGGTGATAAGTCCTGGGGTTCCGGTTACCAGCGAGGCGGTGCAGAAAGTGCGGGCGGCTGGCATACCGATTATTGGTGAAGTGGAACTGGCCTACCGTTTGAAAAGTACCGGGGTGGAATTAGCGGCCATTACTGGTACCAACGGAAAGACCACCACCACTGCACTATTAGCGGAGATTTTAAAACAGGGTGGCATTAATTCAACGGTGGCGGGGAATATTGGAGTTCCGCTGGTTTCAGTGATAGATGAAATGGCGCAAGGGGTTATTTCACTGGAGGTTTCCAGTTTTCAGCTCGAAACCGTTCGAGATTTCCGTCCCCGGGTATCTGCCATATTGAATATAACTCCGGATCACCTGGATCGGCATGGAACTATGGAAAATTATATAGAGGCCAAGGCTAGTATTCTTGCCTGCCAGGGTCCGTCTGATTTTACGGTTTTAAATTATGAGGATAATCTAGTAAGAGAGTTGGCTCACCGGGCCCGAAGTCAGGTGATCTATTTTTCCACCCGGCAGCTTCTTTCTCAGGGTGTTTTCATAGAAAACGGACAGATTGTAGCTCAACTGGATAAACGGTACCATCTGGGTGGGCGGGATGAAGTGCTGCTTCGGGGTGAGCATAATCTGGAAAATAT
>JAAZLJ010000091.1 GCA_012799365.1 Syntrophomonadaceae bacterium
CTGGAATTCTTGTATAAACAAATCAGGTTGTGTTATACTTCTAATGGAGTTTATGGGTATTTGCAGTACACGTTAACGATGTTACGGAAAGAGTGGGCACTTCCCCACTCTTTCGTTTATTGTACTTGAGGGGGTAGCTGTCTTTGAATCGCAACAGAATTCTGCTAGAAGTCGAGCCACTGCTGGAGACGGAGTTGGAGTCCAGGGGTATTGAGGTGGTGGATGTACAATACAAGAGCCAGGGTGGACGCTGGGTATTGCAGGTATTCATAGATACACCTGAAGGTGTGGACCTGGATACGTGTCAAAAAACCAGCGAGTTAATAAGTGGGGTTTTGGATCCAAAAGATATTATCCCTGGTCAATATGCTCTGGAGGTTTCGTCACCCGGTCTGGATCGGGTATTAAAAAAGCCACGAGACTTTGCCAGGTTTAAAGGAAGGAAAGTCACGCTTAAAACTCACCAGGCTGTTGCCGGGCGCAAGAACTTTAAAGGGGTACTGTTAGGATTCGAAGGCGGCTGCATCATTATAGAACAGGATGGCAAAACCATAGATATTCCAGAAGCGAATCTTTACCAGGCCCGACTGGTACCGGATATTTAGGAGGGAGAAGCATGAGATCCGCCGAATTGGCTCAAGCATTGGATGACATAGAAAAAGAGAGGGGTATACCCAAGGAAGTTTTAGTAGAAGCAATTGAATCAGCACTTAAGAGTGCGTACCGCAAGAATTTTGGTTCGGCTCAAAACGTAAGTGTAGAAATGAACAGTGCGACCGGGGAAATCAGGGTCTATGCTTGCAAGATAGTGGTGGAAGAAGTGGCGGATGAGCGTCTGGAGATTGACCTGGAAGCAGCTCGGGAAATCGATCCGGAGCTGGAATTAGAAGATGAGGTTAACATTGAAGTTACACCGGCCGAATTCGGACGCATTGCCGCTCAAACGGCTAAACAGGTGGTGATCCAGCGGCTGCGGGAGGCCGAGAGAAGTCTTATTTATGATGAGTTTTCGGAAAGGGAAGGAGAAATAGTTACTGGTACTATTCAGCGGGCAGAGCCCAGAATGGTAATTGTCAATCTGGGACGTACGGAAGCTATTATGCTGCCGCAGGATCAGATTCGGGGTGAATCATATGAGACGGGGCAGCGCCTCAAGGCTTATATAAGCGAAGTTAAGCGCAGCGCAAAAGGTCCTCAGATATTTCTTTCCCGGGCTCATTCCGAATTTTTGAAAAGGTTGTTTGAGCTGGAGGTCCCCGAGATTTATGATGGTTTGGTAGAGCTGAAGTCCATAGCCCGGGAGTCCGGTTCACGTTCCAAAGTGGCAGTCTATTCTCGGGAAGAAAGGGTGGATCCGGTAGGAGCCTGTGTCGGACCTAAAGGCATAAGGGTGCAAAGTATTGTTAGAGAGCTTAACGGAGAAAAAATCGATATAATAAAATGGGACTCGGACGTGGAACGATATATTGCCAATGCATTAAGTCCTTCCAAAGTTATAGGGGTTCAGCTTTTTGAAGAGGAAAAGATGGCCCGAGTTGTAGTACCTGACTATCAATTATCCCTGGCGATTGGCAAAGAAGGCCAGAATGCCAGGTTAGCAGCCCGGCTTACCGGCTGGAAAATAGATATTAAGAGTGAATCTCAGATGGAAACGACAGGGGGGATGGCGGATGCCCCGGATGAAGAAGATACCGCAGAGGATGTGCCTGGGCTGCCGGCAGATGAAGAATAAGAAAGAGTTGATCCGGGTGGTCAGGACTCCAGAACTGGAGATAATTCTGGACAAGACCGGCAAGAAGCCAGGCCGGGGAGCTTATATCTGTCCTAACCTGGACTGTTTTAGTAAAGCGGTAAAGGGAAATAGGCTGCAGCAGGCACTGAAACATCAGATTCCAGAAGGTGTGGTGGAGGAGTTGAGAAGAGAGCTGGTGGAAGATTGAAGAAAAATGTTTACCAGATGATCGGCTTTGCTACCAAAGCCGGTAAGGTTTCCGCAGGTACTATGGCAGCAAAAACCAGCCTGCTAAGAAAGCGTGCTCGCCTATTGTTGGTGAGCAGCGATATTTCGGAAAAGACCAAAGAGTCACTGTTATCAACCTGTGAAAAGAACCAAATTCCCTGGGTGACGTTCGGCGACAAGTACAGGTTGGGCAATTGTGTTGGTAAAGCCTACCGGGTGGCCATTACCATCAACGATGACGGCTTTGCGGAAGCTATACTTTCATCGCTCACAGCAGGGGGAGAAGAAGCCAATAATACGGGGGTGGTTAAATGGCGAAAGTAAGAGTTCATGAACTGGCTAAAGATCTAAATATGAAAAGTAAACAGCTGGTAGGGATTCTTAAGGGTATGGGATTGGAAATAAAAAACCATATGAGTACTTTGGAGGAAGAACAGGCAGATTGGGTGAAACGGAAGTTAAGGGAGAAGGAAAATGGTTCTAGAACCCCGACTGCCCGTCCTGACTCGGCAGAAGATAGGCGACCCGGTACCAAACGTGCGACCGGTGGCGCCAGGAAGGCCAAAACTACTACCAGGCAAGCCGAGCGGCCAGCAGGGAAAAAACCTGGCAAAGCGCCTGCCGAAAAGCCAGCTAAGCCGCAAGTTGGGGATAAGGGTAAACGGCAGGCGGGTTCACAGACTGCGGTGAGTGGAGAACGGAAGCCAACCAGTCGCAGGCAGTCCGATGCCAAACCGCGAACCGCCAGGGAGCAAGCTAAAACTGCTTCCCGGGGTCAAGGAGAACAGGCAGGTAAGAAGAAAGGGGCAGTTTCTACGCCGAAAAAAGCTGAACCAGCGGCCCGGTCGCGTGATTATAGCCGCAGAACCCGAACCAGACCGGGGAAAAAGAGAGATAGAAAGAAAAAGGAAGCACAGCCCGTGCCTCCAGAGCTAATATCCATTCCTGAGGTTATAACCGTTAGGGAACTGGCGGAAACCATGAATATTAATTCGGCCCAACTTATGAAGAAGTTGATGAGCCTGGGTATCATGGCTACCATCACTCAGGACCTCGATTTTGAGACGGTGGAAATTATAGCCAGTGAATATGGTGTAGAGGTAGAAAAAGAAAAAACCCGGGAAGAGGAACTGCTGCAAGAGATAGTGGATGATGAAGAGTCGCTGCAGCCGCGTCCACCGGTAGTAACCGTAATGGGACATGTTGATCACGGAAAAACCTCGCTTCTGGACGCTATCAGAGAAACCAATGTAGTTTCCCGCGAAGCCGGAGGTATAACCCAACATATCGGAGCCTATCAGGTCGAGATCGACGGGGAACGGATTACCTTTATCGATACACCCGGTCACGAGGCATTTACAGCCATGCGGGCCCGTGGTGCTCAGGCAACCGACATTGCTATTCTGGTGGTGGCGGCTGATGATGGTGTGATGCCGCAGACGGTTGAGGCCATCAATCATGCTCGGGCGGCCGAAGTTCCTATCATTGTTGCCGTCAATAAGATCGATAAACCAGATGCCAATCCAGATCGGGTCAAACAACAGCTTACCGAGTATAACCTGATTTCGGAGGAGTGGGGTGGAGATACCATCATGGTTCCAGTATCCGCTAAAGCGGGTACCGGTATTCAGCAGCTGCTGGAGATGATCCTGTTGGTAGCCGAAGTAAAAGAGTTAACCGCTAATCCAGACCGAGTGGCTGAAGGGGTGGTTATAGAGGGGCGTCTGGACAAGGGGCGCGGACCGGTAGCCACTGTACTGGTTCAGAAGGGAACTCTTAATGTAGGAGATAGTCTGTTATGCGGTTTCACCTGGGGCAAGGTGCGGGCCATGAGTGATCATCTTGGGAACCGGGTGGACACGGCCACGCCATCCTATCCCGTAGAAGTACAAGGATTGGAAGACGTTCCTATGGCCGGGGATGGTTTTCGCGTTATTGATGAGAAAGTAGCCAAACAGGTTAGTTCTCTTCGTCTGGACGAGAAAAAACGGGAAGAGCAGATGAAGACGGCCAAAGTGAGCCTGGATGATTTCTTCAAACAAATCCAGGAAGGGGAAGTTAAGGAGCTCAACCTGATCATCAAGGGCGATGTTCAAGGGTCTATTGAGGCCCTGGTACAGTCTTTAATGCGCGTTTCGACTGACGAGGTTAAGGTTAATGTAATTCACTCGGGAGTAGGTGCGATTAGAGAGACCGACGTTATGCTGGCTTCGGCTTCCAACGCTATTATCATTGGCTTTAACGTTCGCCCGGATACCAATGCTCGTAAATATGCGGAAGAGGAAAACATCGATGTGCGTTTGTACCGGGTTATATATGAGGCCATTGAGGACGTGAAGAAGGCGATGGCTGGACTGCTGGAACCGGAATATCGGGAAGCGTTCCAGGGTAGAGCTGAGGTAAGGGCGGTATTTAAGGTGCCTAAAGTGGGCAATGTAGCGGGATGCTATATTGTGGACGGCAAAGTGAGCCGCAATTGCAAGGTACGGGTACTGCGGGACGGGGTTATCCTGTTTGAAGGTAATCTGGCCTCTCTCAAACGGTTCAAAGACGATGCACGAGAGGTGGTAGAGGGTTTCGAATGTGGTATTGGAATTGAAGATTTTAATGATGTTAAAGAGGGTGACATCATCGAGGCTTACATCATAGAAGCCATTCCGCGTGAACTTTAAACAGTGTAAGTATGGTTAAAGTGGTTCCGTCTTCCGGGTGGATAAGGGAACATGATGTTACCGGATCATATACCAGTACCTCCATTCCTTATAACAACGTTGGGGGTGATTTTTGTGAGTAAACGTCGTGGAGAAAGATTAGCCGAGGAGATTAAGCGAGAGATTTCAGCCATTATTCGAGATGACATGAAGGATCCGCGTATTGATCCGGTGGCCACTTCAATAACCCGGGTGGAAGTATCAAATGATCTCGGCCACGCGCGTGTTTTTTTCAGTGTGCTGGGCGATGAGCAAAAATGTGGGGACACTGCGGCGGCTCTGGATGGAGCCCAGGGCTATATCCGTACCCTGGTGGCAGGGAAACTGGAGCTTCGCCATGCGCCGGAGATTGTCTTTCAATTGGATCGCTCGATTGAACACGGGATTCGAATATCAGCCATCCTGGATAAACTTAAGGAAGAAAAAAGTGAGGATACCCCATGAAACAGAACAGCAGTTGGGATGAGATAGTCAAAGTTTTGCAAAGGCATCGGGAATTCATAATTGTGGGCCATAGTATTCCGGATGGGGACTGTGTTGGCTCGGTGGTAGGTCTTTATCTGGGGTTGGTGACCCTGGGCAAGAAGGTGGTGGCGGTACTGGAGGACGAGATACCTTTCGCCTATCATTTTCTGCCGGGGGTCACAGAAATTATGCAGGCACATCAGATTGAAGAATGGCCCCGACAGGTCATTTACCTCGATTGTGCTGATGCGGAAAGGCCGGGCGAGGTGCTGGTTCCTCTTCTTGACCGATGTACCGTTTCCATCAATATCGACCATCATATCAGCAACTCATTTTTCGGTGATTATAACCGGGTTGAACCGGAAAAGGCTTCCACCGCCGAATTGGTGTTGGAGCTGCTGCAGCGGCTGGGAGCAGAGATAACGTCCTCTATTGCTACCGCTATCTATGTCGGGATGGTGACGGATACCGGGTGTTTTCAATATGGAAGTACTACCCCGGCTACGCTAAGGACTGCTGCCTGGCTGTTGGAGTCAGGGGTGGATATTGACCAGGTTAGACTTAATTTGTATGAGTCCCGACCCCGGCAGGAGGTTGGGCTTCTGCAGAGAGCACTGGCCAGTCTCAGGGTGACAGCTGACGGCAAAATTGCATCGATGCTCATTACCTATCAAGATCTGGTAGAATTAGATGCGTTACAGCACCATTATGAAGGATTGATAAATCATGCTCGTTCCATAGCGGGGGTGGAGGTAGGGATGCTGTTCAGAGAAATAGAACCCGGAGTAGTTAAGATCGGATTCCGCTCCAAACAGAGTGTTGATGTTAATCAGATTGCTGCCAGATTTGGTGGAGGTGGACATCCTCGGGCCGCTGGTGCCAAAATCGAGGGTGATATACGGGAGATTTATGACCGTGTAGTAGGAGTGGTAGCCAGTTGCATGGATTCCTGAATGTCAATAAGCCGGCAGGGATGAGCTCGTTTGCGGTGGTCAAGAGAGTCAGGAAGTATTTTAAAAAGCGGCGGGTTGGTCATCTGGGAACTTTAGATCCCATGGCCGAGGGAGTTTTACCGATAGCAGTAGGAGCCGCTACCCGCATAATCGAGTTCATAATGGATGTTCCCAAGGGTTATCGGGCTGAGATGACCCTGGGGGCAGTATCGGATACGCAGGATGCCTGGGGCGTACTTACATATATTTCTGAGAAACGGGATTGTGAATTGCCGGAACTGAAGCAGGTCCTGGAATCTTTTCGGGGGGAGATACAACAGGTTCCTCCCATGTATTCCGCCCTTAACTATCAGGGGCAGCGCCTTTATCAGCTGGCCCGGCAAGGGGTTTCTGTAGATGTTAAACCCCGTTCGGTAACGATTTATTCTCTGGAACTGGTCGAGGCTCCCCCGGGAAATCGGCTGGACCGGGTGGTTCTGGATGTAGTCTGCTCCAAGGGTACTTATATTCGTACTCTTTGTCATGACATCGGGCAGCTTCTGGGCTGTGGGGCCTATCTTTCCAGTCTGGTTCGTTATTCTTCAGGGTCTTTTCGTCTGGAAGAAGCCATCGAACTGGAAAAATTGGAACAGCAGCTGGCGCATGGAGAGTATTCAACTTTACTGCCGCTGGATTATCCTATTAACCATCTTTCTCGAGTGGTACTGCAAGATAAGGAAGATGTTAGAAAAATTCTAAACGGCAATACTATTGATATAGAAACTGGCAGTTACGCTGGTCCGGTTCGGGTTTATTCGCCTGAAGACCAATTATTGGCCCTGGGCCGTATCTTAACCGATTCGTCGGGACAAATCCGGGTCAAACCCGATAAAGTATTTAATTACAATAAGGGATGAGGAGAGAGCTATGCGAATCATTAGAGGACTGGAAAACTATAAGAAAAACCAACCATTGGCATTGGCTCTGGGGAATTTTGACGGGCTGCACCTGGGGCACCAGAAACTTATCCGTCAAAATATAATCGATGCCCAGGCCAGAAAATGTACAGCTGCGGCCATGATATTTGAA
>JAAZLJ010000092.1 GCA_012799365.1 Syntrophomonadaceae bacterium
CAAACTGTTTGCGGTTTGGCCATCTTCGAGATTTTTTGCAATGTTCCCGGTACCCCATGATGAAGGGAAACGGCTTTTGACAGCGAATATCGATAGTGTGGTGGGAACCAAGTACATAATGAGTAAGCAGATACATATTCAATGAGAGGAGCCTGAAAAACATGGCTAAAAAGGTAGTGATAGTGGGAGGAGTGGCCGGGGGTGCCAGTGCTGCCGCCCGACTCCGGCGGCTGGATGAGGATGCCGAAATCATTATGTTTGAACGAGGTCTACATATATCTTTTGCCAACTGTGGCCTTCCTTATTATATAGGGAATATCATACCGGATAGGAAGAGACTCCTGGTTCAGACCCCGGAGAGAATGCAGGCCAGGTTCAACATTGATGTAAGAACCTTGTCCGAGGTTACCCGGATTTTACCTTCACAAAAAGAAGTTGAGGTTTGTGATCTTTCGAGCGACGAGACTTACCGTGAGAGTTATGACTACCTGATATTATCTCCCGGGGCGTTTCCACTGGCTCCAGATCTTCCTGGTATTGACCTGTCCAACGTGTTTAAAATACGCAACGTTCCAGACAGTGATACGGTCAAAAAGTATATTCAGGAACAAGAACCCGAGACGGCAGTGGTTCTGGGGGGCGGTTTTATCGGTCTAGAAATGGCGGATGTTCTGCATGAGTCCGGAGTAGAGACCGCTGTGGTTGAAGCCAGCTCTCAGATCATGGGACCGCTGGATGCGGAGATGGCAGCCATAGTTCAGAACTACTTGCGCTGGCAGGGGATTGACCTGTATTTGGCGGATCGGGCTGCAGCTCTGGAGGGTACGGACCGGGTAGAAAAAGTAGTCCTGGAGAGCGGCCGTACCATCCCTGCTGATATGGTGGTGCTGGGCATAGGGGTGAGGCCCGAGGTAGGGCTGGCCCAGGAAGCCGGACTGGCTCTGGGTTCAACCGGTGGTATTCTGGTTGATGAGTACCTGCGTACATCAGATCCATTTATATACGCGGTAGGGGATGCCATACAGGTGAGGGATTTTGTAACCGGTCGGGATGTTCTGGTACCTCTGGCCGGACCGGCCAATCGCCAGGGGCGCCTGGTCGCTGATAATATTGCCGGATACCCGACTCGGTATGGGGAGGTGCAGGGTACGGCTATTGTTAAAATACTGGATATGGCAGCTGCGGTTACGGGTAGTAATGAAAAGAGCCTGACCCGAGAGGGAAGGGATTTTCTGACCTGTCATCTGCATCCATCTTCCCATGCTGCCTATTATCCGGGCAGTACCCAGATGTCTATGAAACTGCTTTTTACTCCCGGGGAAGGCAAGGTGCTGGGTGCGCAAATAGTAGGATATAACGGGGTGGATAAACGCATCGATGTACTGGCTACTGCTATAAGAGCGGGAATGACGGTTTTTGACCTGCAGGAACTGGAACTGGCTTATGCGCCTCCGTTTGGGTCGGCCAAAGACCCGGTTAATCTGGCCGGGTATGTAGCGAGTAATATGCTTAAAGGTGATGTGGAAATGGCCTATTGGCCCGAGGTGCCGGAATTGGTAGCAGCCGGGGCGGTACTGTTAGATGTCCGTACTTCCCGGGAGTTTTCTCGGGGGGCAGTGGAGGGGGCTAGGCATGTTCCGGTGGATAATCTTCGCGAGCACCTGGAACTTATTCCCCGGGATAAAGAGATTCTGGTTTACTGCCGAACCGGGCTGCGCAGCTATATAGCTGCCCGTATTTTGAGCCAGCATGGTTATCGCTGTAAGAATATCAGCGGAGGGTATGAACTGTACCGGGCGGCGTACCAGACAGAGGACAGCTAGACGGTAGGCGATTTACCCTTATTCGCCCGGTTTTTAATATAGGTTCCTTTTACCTTTTATAATAATGGTTGTTTTTTACAGCAGCGGCATCAGCCGCTGTTTTTTTGTTGCAATAATGCAACAGCTTGTTGCTATGTGCCCGCTGTAACAAGCAGCCGTGGAGTCTATGCGTACCGATGAGGTAGAATATCATATAAAGCAATATTTTTCCGCTCCATCAAGAATTAGTAATCTCTGGCCTGCATGACTGGTTAGGGGAGAGAAAAGTACTGCGGTGATGCAACCAATGGAGCTAAACGCCGACGGTACCAGCCGCCCAACCGTTGCAGAAATGCAACGCTTGCCAGACAATTGGCAAATGCCGCATTTTTTATAGGGGTTGTAAACCGCATAATTACCGGTCTGGTACGGGTTAACCACCCGAGGACATGCTCATGGCATGAAAATTGCATTATTAATATAGTAGACATGTATATCTGGCACCTGGTTGGCTGCCAATGGCACTTGATTTTTAAAATAGCCAACTGGGTACCGGGCCATAGGAGAATGACCATGGCAGATTAGTTGGAGTGCAGGTAGTCTACAAAATTCGACATAAATTTAGTGATAGAATGGAGTACATTTGTACTAGAGGGGAATAGGGATGCATACAGTAGTATGTGGAATATTGTTATACCATCCCTGCCGCAGATAATGCGTAAATCATATGTGGTTTGATGCAATTTCGGCGCTGCAGTGCAATGGTTAACCTTGGTTACGAAGGTTATGGAGGTGCGTTTCAAATGAAACTGAAGGACGTTATGAGCCATGAACCAATTGTACTAACGTATGATATTTCAGCGCAAGAAGCGGTTGCAGTTTTTATTGAACATGAAATAGATGGTGCTCCGGTAGTGGACGAAGATGGCAGAGTGAGAGGGTTATTTACCAAAACCCATGTTTTTCGTATGGTGACTCAGGGCATAGATATGTCCACGCCGGTAAAAAACTTGATGACTCGTGAAGTAATTGTCGGCAGCCCTGATGACGAACTGGGCCATATTCTAACACCGTTAGTAGGACGTCTGCCAATAGTGGATGAGACAGGTATCGTGGTGGGAATGATGACCCGTTCTGACCTGGCCAGGTTTTTTTATAAGCTATACTGGGATATTTCTAGTAAACTGGACACGATTATCGACTCCACCTATAACCTCATTGTTTCAGTCGATGAGCAGGGACGTATAGAAGTTTTCAATAAGTCAGCCGAAAAATTTCTGGGTTATAAAGCCGAAGAGGTTCGCGGTCGGCATATTATGGATCTTTTTCCTACCAGCGGCCTTATGGATATTGTGGAAACGGGCAAGGTGGAACCCCTGCAGAAAATCAAACTCAATGACCGCTATTTTATATCCAACCGTTCGCCTATAGTCCAGGAAGGAAAAATAATCGGAGCGGTGGCAGTGATGCAGGACATCTCAGAATTGGAGAACATATCCAAAGAGCTCGAGTATGTTAAGGAGCTGAACGAAGAGCTGCATGCCATAATCGAATCTTCTTTTGATGGTCTTTTCATAGCGGACGGTAAGGGTACTACTCTGCGCGTTAACAAGGCCTTTGAGCGTATAACCGGC
>JAAZLJ010000093.1 GCA_012799365.1 Syntrophomonadaceae bacterium
AAGGGCTGATTATAAATGATTTTTGGAAATTAAGATGGGAGGGTATCATAATGGATTTCAGATTTAGTGAAGAACAAGAAATGATGCGCCGTATGGCCCGGGATTTTGCTGATAATGAAATTGCTCCTTATGCCCAGGAGTGGGACGAAAAGGATGAGTTTCCCGAGGAAACCGTTAAGAAAATGCATGAAGTAGGATTACTTACCATAGGCGTTCCGGCTGAATACGGTGGACCGGGCCTGGATCACGTGGCCCAGAACCTGGTGGTAGAGGAGATTTCGCGCGGTGACGCAGGTATCGCTACTACTATGGTTGCCAGCACCCTCCTGGGGCCGGACCCGGTGCTGATTGCTGCTACTGACGAACAGAAAAAATGGTGGTATGGCCGGGAACTGGAAGGGTGTATGACTGCTTTTGCCCTGACTGAACCGGGAGCCGGCTCTGATGTGGCGGGAATGTCAACCAGGTGTGAGAAAGTAGGGGATGAATATATCCTCAATGGCACCAAGCAGTTCATAACCAATGGTGGGGTAGCCGGACTTTACACGGTATTCACCACTATGGATCGTAAGCTGGGGCACAGAGGCATGTGTGCTTTCATGGTGGATCGGGATACTCCCGGTATCAGTGTGGGGCCCAAGGAAAACAAACTGGGTATCCGCAGTTCCAATACCACTCAGGTCATTTTTGAAGATGTGCGGGTACCGGCCAAAAACCTGCTGGGTAAAGAAGGGGACGGCTTCATGATCTGCATGAAGACCCTGGATATTTCCCGGGCCTGCATCGCGGCTATGGCTACCGGTATCTCCCAGGCTGCTTTCGAAGCTTCGGTTAAATACTCCTTTGAAAGACAGCAGTTTGGCCAGCCTATTTTCAATTTCCAGGCCATCCAGTTCATACTGGCCGACATGGCCCAGTACATTGAAGCTGGTAGATTGCTTTATCTGTCCGCTTCCAGCCGACAGGACATGGGGCTTCCCTATACCGAACAGGCCTCCCTGTCCAAGTGTTTCTGCGGTGATACCGCCATGAAGGTTACCACCGATGCGGTTCAGGTCTATGGAGGCTATGGATACACCAAGGAATATCCGGTAGAAAAATACTTCCGGGATGCCAAGATTATGCAGATATTCGAAGGAACCAACCAGGTTCAGCGAGTGGTTATCGCCAATGATATCCGGCGTAATTTTAAATAGAGAGAATTATTAGGAGGAGGGGTTGGTTTGAGTTATATGGATGAATACAGAAGAAAACTGGTTTCTGCAGACGAAGCGGTAAAAGTGGTTAAATCCGGAGATACCATCAATTACAGCGAGTTTGTGATGGTGTCCCATGTTCTGGATGCAGCCCTGGCCAGACGTAAGGATGAATTGACTGATGTGCGCATCATGACCACTACGTGTCCGTTTGTTCCCCAGGTAGTGAAAGAGGACCCGAACCAGGAGCATTTTATCTATACTGATTGGCACTTCAGCGGAGCGAGCCGGAAATTACATGACCAGCACCTGTGTTACTATCGGCCGCTTACCTATCATGAAGCTCCCAGTTTCTATGACCGGGGTTATGTACCGGTGGATGTAGCTATGATAAGGGTTACTCCCATGGATCAGCATGGATATTTCAACCTGGGTACCTCTAATTCCATGACCCCTGCGTTCTTGGATGCTGCCAAAACTATCATTGTAGAAGTCAATGAGTCCATACCACAATGTTTGGGTGGTAATCGGGAATCAATCCATATATCTCGGGTGGACTATATCGTAGAAGGTGACAATAGACCTCTACCCGAACTACCCGGTGCACCTATAAGTGATGTGGACCGTAAGATCGCATCTATCGTTATGGATGAAATCGAAGATGGGGCCTGTCTCCAGTTGGGAATCGGAGCCATGCCCAATGCGGTAGGGGCCATGATTGCCCAGTCAGACCTCAAAGACCTGGGGGTTCACACCGAGATGATGGTGGATTCGTTCGTCGATATGTATGAGGCCGGGAGAATAACTGGAACTCGTAAGAACATTGACATCGGTAAAATAGTTTACACATTCGCTATGGGGACCAAGAAGCTGTACGATTTTCTGCACGAGAATCCGATATGTGCCAGTTATCCGGTGGATTACACTAATAACCCTTATGTCATTGGCCAGAATGATAATGTGATTGGTATCAATAATGCTATCGAAGTCGACCTGTATGGGCAGGTGGCCTCGGAATCATCCGGTACCCGTCATATCTCGGGCACCGGGGGACAGCTGGACTTCATATTTGGGTCCTATAAGTCTAAAGGTGGCAAAGGCTTCATCTGTTTGACTTCTACTTTTAAAGATAGGGAGGGTAATGTAGGGTCTCGTATCAGACCCATTCTTACCCCGGGAGCCACAGTTACGGTACCCAGAAGCCTGAACTTTTACGTTATCACCGAATACGGTATCGCCCTGCTCAAGGGCAAGTCCACCTGGGAGCGGGCCGAAGCCTTAATCAATATAGCCCATCCCGATTTTCGAGATGAGCTCATAAAAGAAGCCGAAGCCATGAAGATCTGGAGCAGGACTAATAAAATAAGCTGATTAATTACCTCCTAATTAATGTTTTGGGGGCGACGGGACTCAGATGTCCCGCCGCCCGGGTTTTTTCGGAGAGGGAGGTGGTACGGGAGCAGGTGGAGTTACAAAATAATCGAGCTATACTTCATGAATAGTAGATAAATCAAGGGAGGGTTTAAATATATGACCAGAGAAGCCGTGATTGTCAGTGCATGCAGAACCCCCATTGGAGATTTTCTGGGGAGTTTGAAAAGTGTCCCGGCTCGTGAGTTAGCGGGTGTGGCAGGTAAGGCAGCTATTGCCAGGGCAGGGATTGATGCCGGTTTAATAGACGAAATCATCGTGGGATTGGTTTATGGTGCCGGGCAGGGTTCCAATGTGTCCCGTATGATCGGGATGGACTGCGGGCTGCCGGTAAGAAGTGGGGCTATGTTGGTCAACCAGAACTGTTCTTCCTCTATGAGGGCTTTTGAGATAGCATCCCATAACATTATGCTGGGGAAAACTGATATTGCCCTGGTGGTAGGCTGTGAGAGCATGACCAATGCTCCCTACCTGGTGCCCCGAGGACGTACTGGATACCGTTTGGGGCCCGGCAAGCTGGAGGACGCTATCCTGCACGACGGGCTGGTCTGTACTTTGGCGGGTGGTCACATGGGAATTACAGCCGAGAATGTGGCCGCGAAATATAACATTACGCGCCAGGAACAGGATGAACTGGCGGTGCTGAGTCATCAACGGGCGGCAGCGGCCAGTGCTTCCGGTAAACTGCAAGATGAAATTGTTCCGGTGGAGGTCAAGAGCCGGAAGAGCGTCACGGTGTTTGACACCGATGAACATCCTCGGGCTGAAACCAGTCTGGAATCACTGGGCCGACTGAGACCTGCTTTCAAGAAAGACGGTACGGTCACTGCTGGCAACGCTTCCGGCATTAACGATGCTTCCTGTGCAGTGGTTTTGATGTCCAGGGATAAGGCTCAGGAAATGGGCATAACCCCCCTGGCCAAAGTAGTAACTACCTGTGTAGAGGGAGTGGCACCAGAAGTAATGGGCCTGGGCCCGGCGGTGGCCATACCCAGGGCTCTGCAGCAGGCGAATCTGAAGTGGGATGATGTTGATTATTGGGAAATCAACGAGGCTTTTGCCGCCCAGTGGCTGGGTGTAGGTCGGATGCTCAAAGAAGAGCAGGGTATCGAAATTGATATGGAGAAGTGTAATCGCAACGGTTCCGGTATTTCCCTGGGCCACCCGGTCGGCTGTACTGGACTGCGTATTATCGTCAGCTGTTTGTATGAGCTGATCAGGATGGATAAGATTCTGGGTGGGGCATCTCTATGCGTGGGCGGCGGTCCGGCGATGGCTACCATTATCAGCCGCGATGTGTAAGGGGTTTTAGTTAGCAGTCAGGGCGGACGGTTTTCTGCTCGTAAGCACCTGTGCATGCCCGCTTATGCCGGGCCGTTAGCCGGGGATACCTGGTAAGACAAAGAGATAAAATAATGAACAGGCTGTGGTTTTCTACCGCAGCCTGCTTATTGATCGGTGGGCCTTCAGGCTGGCATCCGCCTCCGCAGGAACCGCCGAAAACTACATATTTACGGAATGTGGTTAACCCGCTCGCTCCCGGACTCGTCGACTGCAGTACATCAGCTTGCTTCAGTGTGAAGCGGACCCCTCAGGATTCGGCGTCCATGCACTCAGCCTTCGGTGCTCGAAACGTCCTGTTTCT
>JAAZLJ010000094.1 GCA_012799365.1 Syntrophomonadaceae bacterium
CCCCGGCCATCAAGGGAGCCTCAGGACCTATTACCGTCAAGTCTATTTTGTTCTCCTCAGCAAACCGGGCCAGGCCTTTTACATCGGCAGCAGCGATATCAATACATTCGGCTAGCTCCGCTATGCCAGCGTTGCCCGGAGCTGCATAGATCTTTTCCACTTCCGGGCTGGCCGCCAGCTTCCATACCAACGTATGCTCCCTGCCTCCCTGACCCACCACCAATACCCTCTTGCCCATAAACTTCACCCCCAGGTTCAGTATACTGCAATAAAAATTGAGACCGTAGATATACGCTGATGAACAGATGGGAGCTAACCACACTCCTGCAAAAATGCTGTTTCATTCTTACAGCCGGGTCTCACCTCACACTAATGCTTGAAGTGACGTATACCGGTAAATACCATGGCAATACCGTGGCGGTTACACTCCTCGATACTCTCCTCATCCCGAATGGAGCCTCCAGGTTGTATAATTGCGGTTATGCCCGATTGGGCTGCCACCTCAACCGTATCCTTGAAAGGGAAGAAGGCGTCAGAAGCCATGACTGCACCCCTGGCCTGCTCCCCGGCCTGTCCCAGTGCCAGTCGAGCCGCACCTACCCGGTTCATCTGCCCGGCTCCCACTCCCAGGGTTACCCCATCCCGGGTCACCACTATAGAATTCGACTTAACATGTTTAACGACTTTCCAGGCGAAAAATAGTTCTTCCAATTCTTCTTCGGTGGGAGAACGGTCAGTTACCACCTGCAGGCTGTCACGGGTTAGCTGGTGCCGGTCGATCTCCTGCACCACAAAACCGCCCTCTACCGATTTCACCTGCAGTTGTACCCCGTTATCCAGAGCAAGCTCCAGGACCCGGAGGTTTTTCTTGGTCCGCAGAATCTGCAAGGCATCGTCATCATAACCGGGAGCTACTACCACTTCCATGAAAGGCTCAACTATCTTCTCAGCAGTAGCCCTATCCACCTTACGATTAAGGGCAATAATACCGCCGAACGCGGACATGGAATCTGCATTAAAAGCCTGTTGGTAAGCTGTGGTAAGATCCCGGGCAACTGCGGTACCACACGGATTGGTGTGTTTAACAATGACACAGGCCGGCTGGTCAAACTCCCGAACCAGTCCCAGTGCCGCTTCGGTATCAACTATGTTATTATAAGATAGTTCTTTCCCATTCAGCTGCCGTGCACCTGGCAGTCCCTGATTACCCAGAGCACTCCGATAAAAAGCCGCCTTCTGGTGAGGATTTTCCCCATAGCGAAGTTCATATAATTTTTCCCCTGACAAAGACATAGTCGCAGGAAACTTTTCTCCCCCCAGACCACCTAGATATGATGAAATCATTGAGTCATAGGCAGCTGTATGACTGAAGGCCGCCAGAGCCAGCTTTAAGCGTAGTTCAGGACCGACACCACCTGGTGAATTCAGGGCCTCCAGCACCTGACCATAGTATTCTGGCTGGACTACTACGATTACATTTTCGTAGTTTTTAGCCGCCGCCCTGACCATGGCCGGACCACCAATATCGATATTTTCTATAGCCTCCTCTAGCGTAACACCGGGACGGGAAACCGTTTCCCGGAACGGATAAAGATTAACCGCCACCAGATCGATGGTCTCAATCTGGTTGGCCGCCAGCTGCTGCAGGTGTTCTTCGGTACGCAGCGCCAGTATGCCCCCATGGATAGCGGGATGAAGAGTCTTGACCCTGCCATCCAGTATCTCTGGAAAACCGGTGATATCAGCCACCTTAATCGCCTGTACCCCAGCTTCTCGCAAGGTTTTAAAGGTTCCTCCGGTGGAGATTATCTCATACCCCAACTTTTCCAATCCCTGAGCGAAATC
>JAAZLJ010000017.1 GCA_012799365.1 Syntrophomonadaceae bacterium
GGTACGTATGGTCAGGGCTACCGTATTGGTCACCCAGCCCAGAGCGGTCACGATAGTGGCCAGCTTGCCTATACTTTCGTTGCGGCTGGCAAAGTACCATACATAAAAGATGATGGCGGCTGAATAGCCCACAAAAGTCGCCATAAAAGCCATGTTTTCGAAAGATTGCATCCCCATCTGCCTCCTCCTAATCTAGCTCGGATAAACACAAACTGACCAGCCTTGATCCAGCAGCCTGAAGTATTATTACTGAATTTTTCCTAAACTAATTTCATCAGCCAGACGGTTGAAATGTTCCGTAAATGCCAGCCTATTCTTGTGTGCAGTACCTCCCATAGTGACCGTAACCGAGGCTCCCTTTTGTTCAACCACTACCCATATTTTCCGGGGCTGCAGAACTAACATCATTCCCATTCCCAGCAGCATCAGCATCGCACCCGTCCAAACCACGGGAACTCCTGGATCCTTCTTGATCTCCAATCCCGTATAGGGCACGAGTCTGGTAAACTCCAGGGTTTTGCCCTTCTCCAGCGGAATCGACTGTCCGATTTTTGCGTTCCCCATTCCAATATACTGGTTGTCCCGTACTATCGCATACATTACCTGTGAACTGTAGGCTTCAGATGATACCGCAGTCACTGCGGCCGGAGAGTCAGAAGCGTGAAGACAGCGATATACCAGTACACTCAGATCAGTGCCTACCACCGGGAAGACATCTCCTTCCGTAACTACTCCTGACAGGCTGGTTTCACCATCTGGCTGATGAACTTTAATTTCGACAGCTTGCCCATAACGGGCCTGATAAACTTTTACTCCCTGGTATACTAGCGGTGAATTGACTCCTATGGTCGCCGTTTTAGCTGGTTGGTTATTTTCCAGAACTGTTAAACGACTGTAATACCCTGATGGACTTCCATCCGGATAGCGTTCGACCTGGAAATCGTCGACCCGGATGGAGAAATTATCATCCTGATTCCTATCCTCGAGCCCTGGTACCTGAGACAGGCTGAAGTTCGTCCCTACCGGTGCATCAATAGTTCCTTTATAACCACCCATCCCGCCATACAAAACTCCAATCACAATTACCACCAGGCTGACGTGGGTGATAAATGAACCCAACACATGGAAACGTCCTTTTTTCGCCCCTATCCTGACCTTGTCGTTCTCTACTTCTGACCAGAGCTCATACCCTTCCCGGGTCAGGATACTGGTCACCTTTTTTTCGATGATATTCAAAGCCCCGGTCCGCGTGAACGCTCGGCAGGCATCAAGTCGGCTTATTTGGGCCGGTTCCAACAAACGGCCCTTCCGCGAAAGGCCTGCAGAAAGCAACCTCAACCGGCGTACAGTACAGCCCACCAGATTCAAGGTAAGCAGGCCCACCAGACCCACGTACCACCAGGAGTGGTACACATCCCCCAGCTGCAGAAAGCGGCTCAACCTTCCAACCTCTCCTGCCTGATCTTGCGGGACCAACGTCCCCACTACCGAAGCCACAATAAGCGCCAGCAGCAGAAAAAGGCCCATTTTCATAGAACTAAGGAACGTCCACCATCTTCTCCCTCGGGTCAATTCATCACATCCTTATGCAAGCAGAGACATGCAAGGAGAACGGTTCTTGACTTGCTATTTCAAACCCTCTAGATAATACCCTGGAGGGAGTTGTGTAGTAACCCAACATCCTCATTATACAAGTCAAGAACTCTACCTCTTGCGTTATCTGTTACATCAGTCCCAGCGGCAGGAAACTGCGCAGGAACCAGATCAGAATGGCTGCATATACCACCATTTGCAATATAATCAAATAGGGATTGCTGCGAAAACTCGAGGTCTTTCCTTCGACTGCGGCAGTAGAGCCGATAACCGGTGGTGCCTTCTTTTCCAGTTCCAGAGGATGGAATTCCTCCATTTCCTCCTGGTTCAAGTTACCCTTCAACCACACCAGGCTCATGGGAAATACCAGCGGGCTGAAGTGAGCATTGTAGAAGTGCCAGACAAACACCGCCATGATAGCCAGCATGGCCTCATCACTGTGAGCCACCTGGGCACAGTCCATGATCCAACGTGGTACAAATTCGGCCGTGATGTGGGGGAACCACATCATCAGTCCGGATCCCACCATGATGGCAATACCCCAGAATACCGCCCAGTAGTCGAATTTCTCTTTGTATGAATAACGGTCAAACTTTGCATCCTCTTTCGTAAATCCAAAACAATAGACTATATGATCAAGCAGATCAGTTACATCTTTCCAGGTAGGTAACGTGGCTGTGGATATCTGCTTTTTCACCAACCAACAATACAACAGATAACCCAGATGGTAAATCGCTGAAATAATCATTATTGCCGCTGCCACTTTATGGATTAGCAGCATCGTATCAAATCCACCAAAAATAGACGTCGCACGCACTGCCCACCCACTGTAGGCGTATTTTATTGGAAGGCCGGTAAGGGTTAGAATAAAAAAACTGACGAAAAGAAGAATGTGCTGCAAACGATGGTGGATATTCCATCTCTGGTATATATTACCCATTAAAATCTCCCCTCCTTGGTTTTCATCATGCCTTACCTCTGGCCTTCCTGAACAAATGGAAAAGCTCCAACTCCATGTGAAGGATCAAACAGATAACTGTTATGATAGTAAGCCAGATAAAAAACTTGAAAGTCCAGTACTGAGGTGCGCCATCGCCCTCGGATGCCAGCAATTTGTGTTCTATACCAGCTGCATAGTTCACTTTGGCATCGGTATGACATTCCCCGCACATAGTTGGTACATTGGCTGCTGCCACCGTAGATTCGGAGTCAGTAGATTTTAAAATAAGGTGGCCGCCGTGACAATCGGTACAACTAGCACTGGTGGAACTGCCTAAAGACAAAGCGCGCCCGTGAAAACTTTCCTTGTATGAGGTCAATACTTCCCCAGAGTGACAGGCTCCACAAGTAGAAGTAATTTCCTGCCGGTTGATCGCAGGTAATTTGTCACCACCATTGGCCGTAGCGTGAGGCTGGTGACAGTCAGCACAAGTCTGACTTTTGCTATGAACACTGGCCGCAAAATCCCGGCTTTCTTTCTGGTGACACTGGGCACAACTCTCACCGGTCTGCTCCTGCCCGGTCGTTTGTTTTTCTACCGCTACGGGACCTGGCCACTTTTCACCAACAGCCGCTGCGGCATCACCCGTCTGGGCCAGGCATACGATGGGAGCCTGTAGCATAAGGCACATTGCCAGGCTAACACTGAGAAGTACAAGCCTGTATAACTGCATAAATTGTTTCACCCCTTTACATCGATGATAGTACCCGTTCTTAATTTACATAGTGCTGTAGTTCGTATTCGATGAAGTCGCGTAAAATACCGGCAGCGCTTTTGTAGAACGGGCTTCGGCAATGCTGTTCCAGCTTGTCGGCAAAACCCAATCCGAAGACGCCCAGGTGATTTTTAATGGTTTCACTCTGCAAACGTAGAGCCAGTTGTTCATTCTCCTCATGACGGTTCTTGATGGCTTCGATTTCCTGGTAGATAAGGTATGACATAAACTCCAATTCCAGAGTTATATGGTCCGGGGGCAGATTGAATTCTTCCTCAGGTCTGAGCCCTGCTTCGTCATAGAGCCGGGCAATGTCAAAGGTTGAATCCTGGTATAATTTCCCCTCTTTGTATACCGACTCGAAAAGTGGTACCAGTCGGGGCTTGGAGACATAGCAGAGCCGGGTATAATCTTTCTGCAGATCCAGGAGAAGTTCTTCCGCCGACTTGAAAGATTTGATATATTCTCGCAGCTCATCCCACTGGTCGCCGGTCAGGTTTTCAACCAACCCGCCTTTGGCCAGAGTTTGGGCCAATTCCTCACCGGGATAATCCAGGGCTTTGGACAGCCAGGCAAAAACTGCCATTCTGGAGCCAAGACTCTCGAGCCGTAAGTTTGCACTCATCTTCTCATCCCCTCACTTCTTTGTTTTAGCAGCTATACCGTAAAACTCCCCGGTTTCTTAATACCCGAAGAGCTTTATCCTGGAGGTTTTCGCAACTATCCTCCACGACGTTCATCTATGCCTGCAGTTCTATTATCACGGCCATAATACGAAACTCCCCGGGGCGGGAAATACCATTCCCACCCCTGAGCCTCGTATATACTACTATTTTTCTCCTCTATCTATCTGGTCTTTTCTTTCGCCATACTTTTTCAAACCAACATAGGCCACAGCAGCTACGGCAGCAGCACCGGCTACGGCTCCGACAACTTTCCAGGAACTGCCGCCCTCAGCCGCAGCTTTCTTCTCAACCTCCGGATACCCTACCTTTAACGGATCCTCCTGAGTAAGAATCAGCAAACTGGTACCGCCATTTTCCTCCAGACCATAGATGTTGAGTTTAAAATCAGCCGCCATTTTCTTGGCTTTATCCACCATGGCCTGGCGCTCGCCAAACTCCAGAGCTCCGGTCGGACAAACTTCCACACAGGCCGGCTGGGCATCTTTATTCTGATCAAAATCGCGGTGAGCACACATCGAACACTTGACAATCTTCCGGTTGGCCTCATCAAACATGGGTATGTGGAAAGGGCATTTTTCCACACAAGTTTGACACCGGATACAGGCTTCAGCATCCCATAGAACCGGTCCGTATTCGGTCTTGGTCAAGGCCTGTTTTTCGCAATTGGCCACACAGGTGGGGTCTACACAGTGCATACAGCGATGATGATACATCCCGGTATCGTTTATATAGACCAGAGTCCTGGTGTTGCCGTTTTCCGCCACATCATGAAGCCGATTTTCCTGAACACATTTGTAAAAACAGGTATTACACCCCGTACAGAATCTGGTATCGAGCAGAATTGCATATTGTGCCATCTTTTTTCACCCCTTAAGCCTTTCTAATCCTTACATAGACATCTTCTACCCAGCCCATTCCGGTCGGGTCGTGGGGCTTGCCTATGGTAGGATTCTTCTGAGGAATAAGGTCGCCATCCCGGTACCCCCATACCCCGTTCTTAAGCCACTTGGAACGGTGACCGATGCCGTGGAACAGGAGGATACAGTCCTTCCTCGCCACCCGACTGGTCAGGTGAATCTTGGAACGAACCGGACGCGGAAGTTCTGGCATATACTTGGGATTAGTTTCAACGATAACCTCGTCACCTTCTTGCAGTCCCAGTTCTTTCCCGGCTTCGGGGCTAACCCAAACACAGTCAATATAGTTCTTGGTGGACAGCATATTTATAGCCGGGTTATCGATAAAGTTGGGGTCAGCATGCATGTGCCACCCGGCCCGGGTAACCAGGAGCGAAAACTTGTATTCCCCCTCACTTGCGGTCCAGCGCGGTGCCCATTTCGGCAATGCTTCGTGCCCGACCTCTACAAACTCATCGATGTACAACCTGATACGCCCATCTGGTCGACCATAACCAATTTCTCTGATGGTTTTGTAGTTCTCGTAAGATTTTTTGTCGATCCAAATAGCCTTCTTGTTGTTAATGAAATCATCAAAATCGTTGGCTGCCCCCGCAGCTTTTAAGGCGGTGTCGTTGATGTTCCCCTTGATCATCTTGTTCGGGTCCTTGCTGCCATCGGTAGTCCAGTATTCAGGAGCCATAGCAAAACCAATCTTCTTGGCTATCGCTCCCCATCCAATACAATCTCCAGGAGCCTTCTGGACGGGAACTCCACCTACCATACAGGGCCACTTGGGATAATACTGCCTGATATCCAGCTTACCTTCTTCAAATTGGTGCGGAGCGGGCAGGACATAATCACACCAGTACGCTCCATCGTCGGGGTACAGGTTCCAGTCGATTACCAGGTCCATTTTTTCCAGGGCCGCTTCGGCCATCTGCGGCTGAATCAGAGCGTGCATCCCACGGTGCGGGCCCTTGAAAAATACTACTTTTACCTGGTTGGAATGGTACAACCCATGTCCCACCATCCCGTAATGACCTGGAGCCGAAAAGTCTTTGTTCCGATAGATTTCATTGGTTACCGGGTACTCGGTCCGATAGTCAATGGCTTTTTTAGGCTGCTCGGGATAGGGCTTGACTATAGGATCCGTATCTTCCAACCAGGGGATCTTGACTCCAGATAAGAAGAGCACTCCACCATCATGGTCAAATGACCCGGTCAAGGCATGTAAGATATTTATACTGTGCATCAATCTCCAACTGTTGGCATAGTTAGGACCGGCCGGGTCCCGCTTCAGATTGGGGATACATACGGTCGGTGCCGCCTCAGCAAACTCCCGGGCGATGCGGGCAATATCCTTACCCGGTACTTCGCTGATGCCTTCCGCCCATTCCGGGGTACAGTCCTTCACATTATCCTGCAGTAACTGAAGTACGGTTTTAGCCGTTACTTGTTTCCCGTTGATTTCTACCGTATGGGAACCATCCAGAGCCGGTTTATCACATTCACGCAATGGTTCCAGCTTATTATGGGCGGTACACCAGGCCAGGTACCTGCCGTTCTCATCGGTTAAGTGTTTCTTGGTCTGGGTATCCACCAGAGCCGCCGCGTCTGTATAATCTTTAATAAAGCCTTCCTGGTAAAGTTTTTCCTTCAGTATGGTATTGATCATGGCCAGGGTTACCGCCAGGTCGGTACCCGGTTTAATGGGATACCACTCATCCCCAATGTAATCAGCAAATGGGGTGCGGAGTGGGTTGAATATAACTATCTTGGTACCGTTTCTCTTGCCTTCCGCAATATGATTTAAAATACCGGCTTTGGCTGTTTTGCTGAAGGAATCAAAACCAAACCATAACATATACTTGGTCTTGCTGTAATCAAATCCCCAGAGAGAATGAGTCACGGTATAGGTACTGGAATAATATTTGTTGGGGGGATTGGTGACCATCAAGCAGTTCAGATAATAGTGGGTGCCAAAACACTCTGTTCTCTGGTCACTTCTGGTGGATCCCAACGAACGGCACAACCGGTTGCTGTAGGGGTCCCCCGGTGAAGCAAAAAGTATTTCGTCTGGTTTGTACTTCTTCATTTTCTCAATAATTTCCGTCAAGGCATCATCAGTCTTAACCTTGACCCATCCGGGGTCCTGATCCACACCGCGTTTGGGATTGGTCCGCTTCAGAGTAACCAGAAGTCGGTCAGGATTGTAAATCCCATCAACGAATCCCAGTGCCTTAATACAATACTTGCCCCGGGAAACCGGGTCTTCCGAACGACCTTCAATTGTTAAAGCCCTTTCCAGACCCGTAGTCTTATCGACCCCTACCACTACGTTGTACGCACAGTCACACTCACAGGCCCGTGCACAAACCTGTGGAATCTTTTTGAGAATGGTGTAACTGGCTTGTTCCTGAGGATGTTCCCCAAAAGCATAAGCCACACTCAGATTTCTCAACGGCGGGTTGAGCACGAATGCTGCACTGGTGATACCCGTTAACTTCAAGAAAGTTCGACGAGATAGTCTACCGTTGGTGTTCATAAACTTCACTCCCTACCTTGTAAATCTCGACTGACCAAAACATAATAACAAATCGGGGCTTATCGAAAATGTACACCTCCTCCCTCGAGACATATCTGCATGGTCATACAGACGTGACATGTTTCCACACAATAGATTGATGCAATCTTCGTGCCAGCTGCTGGAGAGCTGCGCCAATTGGCACTTCCAGGCCAAAGTACCCGGTTACGCTTGTTACTCTTTACACATGCAGGTATAAATCAGATGTTACACATTCTGTTGCTCAGGTGTTACATCTGTTCCAAAACAGGTCAGATAAAAAAAGCGGCTTCCAAACGGAAACCGCTTCTTCTTGCATATTCAATTGGAGCCGCAAGACGAATCGCCAAATAGATGCAGAATACACTAAAACTTATGACGCTGCTTAATGGTAAATTCATTATGATTTATAAAAACGCAGCAAAACTTACAGGGCGTATACTTCCTCTGCATCCAGGAACTGAACATCCCGCTCGGCAAAGACCCGAGCCGCTTCCTCCACATCTTCCACCTTGAATATCACCAAAGCATCCTCAGAGGTAGTACCGATAAACGCATAAAGATACTCAATGTTGACTCCCGCTCCGGCCATGACCTCCAACACCCCGGCCAGACCACCGGGAGAATCAGGGATTCTTACCGCCATAACCTCCGTCTCGCTCACAGTAAAACCGGCTTCATTCAGTATCCGGTAAGCCAGAGAAGGCTCATTGACTATCAATCTTAGAACCCCGAAATCGGAAGTATCCGCGATGGACAGGGCCCGGATATTGATCCCGGCCTCTCCCAGCACCCGGGTTACACTGGCCAGCCTTCCCGCCTTATTCTCCAGGAAAATCGATATCTGCTTAACCATTCAGAATCCCTCCTTACAGCTTGCGTCGGTCGATGATTCTTTTAGCTTTACCCTCGCTGCGCTCAATGGATCTGGGTTCCACCAGACGAACCTTCACCCCGATTCCCAGAGTTCCTTCTAATTCTTTCCGGATCAACTTCCCCAATTCCTCCAGTTTTTTAACCTGGTCGGAAAAAACTTTTTCCGAAACCTCCACCCAGACCTCCAGCTCATCCAGGGTACCCACCCGGTCCACGATGAGAAGATAGTGAGGCTCCACCCCAGGAATGGACAACAGCACACTTTCCACCATGGAGGGGAACACGTTTACTCCCCTGATGATAATCATATCATCAGATCGCCCCATTACCTTATGCATCCGGACATGGGAGCGCCCACAGGAACAGCCCTGGTAGTCGAGAGAAGTCAGATCCCGGGTACGATACCTGATGACCGGGAGAGCTTCTTTGGTCAGGGTGGTGATCACCAGTTCGCCTTCAGCCCCGGGGGGCAGTACCTCCCCGCTCCCCGGGTCAATTATTTCCGGCATAAAGTGATCCTCGAACAGGTGCAGTCCTTTTTTCTGAGGACATTCGATGGCCACCCCCGGCCCGATGATTTCACTTAAACCATAGATATCGTAAGCGTCTATCCCCAGCCTGGCCTCGATGTCCCTTCTCATGCTCTCCGTCCAGGGCTCCGCCCCAAAAATACCAGCTTTGAGTTTGAGATCCCGAGGTGATATTCCCATTTCCTGCATTACCTCGTACATGTATAAGGCATATGAAGGAGTACAGGTTATCAGTGTGGTACCGAAATCCTGCATCAACATCACCTGGCGTTTGGTATTGCCGCCAGAGCTGGGTATAACTGATGCACAGATACGCTCAGCCCCATAATGAACCCCCAGTCCTCCGGTAAAAAGCCCATAACCATACGCGTTCTGGATCATGGAATGACGGGTGGCTCCAGCACAGGTCAGCGCCCGGGCCATCAGCTCGGTCCAGGTATACAGGTCTTTCTTGGTATACCCCACCACCGTCGGTTTGCCAGTGGTCCCGGACGATGAATGGATTCTTACCACGTCCGACATGGGCACGGCAAATAACCCAAAAGGATAATTATCCCGTAGATCCTGTTTGGTGGTAAAAGGCAGGTACTTGATGTCCTCCAGCGTTTGTATATCATACGGCTTAATCCCGGCCGCATCCATCTTATCACGATAATGGGGTACGAAAGCGTATACCCGGAAGACGGTCTCCTTGAGCCGCCTCAGTTTAAGCTGGTCGAGTTCCTCCCGGGGCATACATTCCATTTCTGCATCCCAGTACATACAATCCCCTCCAAAAATTTATTCTCCGATTATCCCCAATTGGCAGCGGTTTGACCCGTCGGTAAAGTAATTGGCCACCGGCCCACCACCCCCTTAAGTAAAAAACCCCGTCCACTAAAGGGACGAGGTTGTATTGCTCGTGGTACCACCCAATTTGGCCTGAAAGCCCACTTGGTAGGATACGGGAATAAGTTCCTTCTGAGAATAAAAAAACCTTCCATCCCCTGGGACGGAAAGTCATCTTTCCGCGGTACCACCCAATTTGACAAGGCCCGCTCATTCCAGAATACAGGAACTGTAGTCCGATATCCCCTTCCTTATAACGGTGGAAGCAGCCGCCACGACCTACTTGCCATACGGTTTCAGCCGGGGGTTCAGAAGGGAACTTCACTCTATTTCCACCTGAAGGCGCTTCCAGTCACGACGCCTTCTCCCTGCAGGTTTCCACCGAGCTACTTTCCTTCGTCATCACCTTTGGTAATATGCTTTTACTCATTGACTTGAATATACCACAGGACTGGCTCACCTGTAAACCATTTTATTTAAATATTCTAACCCACCGGACATCGTATGAATTCGAGCTGATTCAAGATTTAACAAAAAAGCCTGGATAGCAGGGAAAAATTGTATTAAAACCCGTGCCGAAACCCGTATCAATATACTAAAAATCGTGTATAATAATATTAGAGGCTTCCGATGTGGTGATCGGAAGCCCCTCAGCCAGTGAGAGTTGTTCTACAACTCCTGGTGTGAACGTTATTATGAACCAATTTTAAGACTCGGGCTACCTACAGGGCAGCCCTATTTTTTTGATCTGAGCTGGGCTATCAGGCTGATACCTGCTATAAGCAGGGTCAAGAGACCGCACACCTCTACCAGGCTCATGCCCTCACCCCCTCTCCTGGTCCAGCACCAGGAGCCGGAGGTCTCCCATCTGACTGTTATTTTATTGTATCATTTGTTGATTGACGAAACCACCAATTAGTAGCATCACCAAATCAAGTTATGACCTGATTTCCTATATCACTCGACTCGACGGGCGCAAGGAAGGCTATTTATTGCTTTACCAGCAGAGGTTGAAAACATCATATTCATAAGATATTCTTCAGGTTTACCGCTTCCTTTTCAGGAATGTGTTCGATCATAAGTTTTAATTCCGAGAGGTGCCCCCGGGCCAGAGAGCTGTTCTCACTGGCCACGTATTCTTTGGTTCGGGCCAGGGCAAATTCGATATTGTCTATCTCCTGATGTTCCAGGAATATGGGCCACCAACGCGCCTCTTTTTCCCAGGTTTCTTCCAATTTATTGGTGTGTTTTACCGCTTCCTCCCAACTTTCCTCCGCAATTTGTCCGCTGATCACTTCAATTTGCTGACTTAACTCCCGGGCCGAATCCTCCAGTAAATCATTGGTCCATGCACCTAAACCAATAATTAAAGCTAAAATCAATATCAAAGGTGTCAGTAATCTCATGGGTTAGCTGCCACCCCTTTATCTCGCCGGGTCGCGGACTTGAGCTGGTAATAAAGCTTACCCTCGGTGTCCAGGCTGGCAAACAGCACGTCTTTGACGTTATTAATTCCGAATTTACTCAATTCGGTCTGTAACCACTCCACACTTAGATTAATTCTCTTTAGATTCTTTTCATTAACCCGGCCATCTACTATGAGGTTGGTCGGCAGTCCCTCGTATTTGGTCGGTATATTCAAATCTTCTGGTATTACCGGCCTTTTTTGCGACTTGAAGATAACACTAAGCTCCCCGCTGGTTTCCAAAATAGCATACTCCACATCCGCAATATTGGGTGCATTCTTGGAGCGCATCTGTTCTAATAAATCATTCAGATTATACCGTATTCTCCTCAGCTCTTCTTCCACAATCTGGGAGTTCTCCACCAGTATGCTGGGTTTACCGCAGATTATTTCCCGAGCTCTTACACTTTTTAATGATATGTAAGCTAAAGTGACCTGGGCCACAAACAGAACAAAAATAGGAATTAACCCGGCCAGGAGCGGAATACTGGTGTTCTCCATAGGGATAGCCGCCAATTCTGAAATCATGATGATAATGACCAGCTCGTAAGGCTGCAGCTGGGCGATCTGCCTTTTCCCCATCAAACGAAGAAATATCACCGTTACTGTAAACAATATCAAGGTGCGAAGAACAATCAGGATCATCCTATCTTCCCTTTCTGCAAATGAAAGCCTGGTTTTTATACCATAGAGTAATACTAACCGAATTCCCCTGTTAACTCGGATGGCTTACTGTTTAAAATAAGTGCGCAGTATTCCGTTCATAATCCTCAAATTTCTAATTCTTAATTCTAACCCATCATCTTTCGCCATTCACTCGTTTTCTAATCGGATTGCTGGTAATTAAAATCGTTGTTTACATTACCCTATCATTTACGGGCCTGAAAACTTTTATGCCCGCCGGGTGGGGATCTTCGTGGTTCTGCTCTAAAATGAAACCGCAGCCAGCCCAGGTATGCCGGGGTTCCTTTCAATGAAGCAGGGTCCACTTCGGGATAACATTTCATTACATTATCTGAGCTAATATTGCCAGGTCTCTTTTTTGGATACTATTATTTCTCGTTACGACTCACTATACTTATAGATAAGCCCCTTTACGGTTATTTTATATTTTTAGCCTTGCCTGCGAGAGATGAAAACGAACTACATATTTATGGAGTGTGGTTAACCCGCTCGCTCCCCGACTTGTCGACTGCAGTACATCAGCGGTTTCAGAAACTTTATAACAGGAGAGGTGATAACCAATGGAGTGGATCGGTATTGGTTTTGGGCTTTATGTGTTTTTTACCATCGGCTTATATCACATACTGGTAGTACAGCTGGAAGCTCGCTTCGGCCCCTGGCCCTGGGTGGCCTTTCTTTTCATCGGCCTGGCCTGCCTGTATCTCGCGGTTACCGCCGGTAGTCCCGCCTGGTCTATGTTCTGGGGATATAATGCCTTTATCAATCTCTGGTCCATCAAGGAGATGTTCGACCAGGTTAAGAGGGCCGCCAAGTAATGTACCATATGAATCTGGGGGCCAGTCACTGCAATATGATGCAGGCAGCAGAATCGTCTCCTATATCTGTTCCATCGTTCCCCTGTTTTAGTCATAGGCACAGGCTGGTTTCCCACTCACCCGACGAACAATGGAAACCAGATTATTCATTAGTTCCCGGCTGGGGGGAAGCGTATCCTTTAATTCATAATCCAGTCCCAGTATCCCCCACTTGTGGATGCCCAACGAATGGTAAGGAATCAATTCTACTCGTTTCACCTGTTCCAGTTCTCTTATGAATTCCGCCATTCGTTCGGCATCCTCGACATCGTCAGTCCACCCCGGGACCACCACATACCTGATCCATATGGGCACCTTATTCTCATCCAACAATCTCAAGTTGGTAAGGTTCATCTCATTGCTGAGCCCGGTAAGTTCCACGCTTTTTCCCGGGTTAAACTGTTTAATATCAGCCAGTACCAGGTTAATAAACGGAATAATCTCCTGCAGCACATCCTCGGGGACATACAGGGAGGTATCCACCGCGGTATGGATTCCTTTTTGCTGGCACCGGCTGAAAACCTCCTGAACGAATTCATGCTGTAACAATGGCTCCCCGCCTGAAAACGTCACCCCTCCCCCCGAAGCCTGAAAGTACGGAACTCCTCGCACGATTATCTTCATCAAATCATCAATCGTACACTGCTGCGCAGTGGGAGCCTCTATTTCCCAGGTATCGGGATTATGACAGTATTTACATCGCAGCCGGCACCCCTGCATAAATACCACGGTTCTTATTCCCGGGCCATCCAGAGTACCGAATGTATCAATAGAATGAACATAGCCAATCATAGCGTAATTCTCCCTTTTGCCTCATGGTTCAGGCTCCACCACTAACCTGATAGCCGGCTGGTTATTACATGGTTTTAAAGAAGGTGCGGGTTAATATCTCTTCCTGCTGTTCTCGACTCAGTTTGGTGAAATGAACCGCATAGCCAGATACCCTGATGGTAAGATCCGGGTAATTTTCCGGGTGTTCCATAGCCTCCTTGAGGGTCTCCAGGTTCAAGACATTTACGTTCATATGATGGGCATCCTGGATAAAATACCCGTGCAGCAGAGCTATCAAATTATTTATCTGATCAGATTCGGTTCTACCCAGAGCGGTAGGAACGATGGAAAAGGTGAAAGAGATGCCGTCTCGAGCGTAACGGAAAGGTATTTTCGCGACCGAGTTGCAGGCCGCTATAGCCCCGTGTTCTTCCCTGCCATGCAGCGGGTTGGCCCCCGGTGCCAACGGGCATCCGCGTTGACGACCATCAGGGGTGGTACCGGTATGCCGTCCATACATGATGTTGGAAGTGATAGTTAGTATGGAAAGAGTGTGCATAGCATTTTTATAGGCCGGGTGTTTTTGCAGCTTACGTTTATAACTCCTTACCACTTCTACCGCGATGGAGTCCACCCGGTCATCATCATTACCGAACTTGGGAAAATCCCCTTCATGCTCAAAATCGGTAATCAGCCCCCGCTCGTCTCGCAGCGGCTTAACCCGGGCATACTTGATGGCACTGAGAGAATCGGCCACCACGGACAGCCCGGCAATGCCAAACGCCATAAAGCGATCAATAGAGGTATCATGAAGAGCCATTTGCAAAGGTTCATAGGCGTATTTATCATGCATATGGTGGATGACATTCATGGTATTAACATACAGGGCCGCCAGCCATTCCATTTGTATATCAAACCGACGTACCACCTCTTCGTACTCCAAATACTCCTTATCATACACCGGCATCTCCACCCCCACCTGGTCTCCGGTTATCTCATCCCTTCCTCCATTGAGGGCATACAATAATAATTTGGCCAGATTGCAGCGGGCTCCGAACAGCTGGGTCTGTAAACCGGTACGCATGGCTGATACACAGCAGGCAATCGAATAATCATCACCGTACAGTTCTCGCATTACTTCGTCGTTTTCGTACTGCAGAGTGCTGGTTTTAATAGATATATGGGCACAGTATTCCATAAACTTATGGGGGAGATTTTTGGCCCAGAGTACGGTCATATTAGGTTCCGGAGCCGGCCCCAGGTTCTCCAGAGTACGCAGAATCCGAAAACTGTTTTTGGTCACCAGCGGACGACCATCGACACCGGCTCCCCCGATGGACTCGGTGACCCAGGCCGGATCCCCGGCAAATATGTCCCCGTATTCCGGGGTACGCAGATGCCTTACCAATCTCAGCTTGATTACCAGGTGATCGATAAGTTCCTGGGCTTCTTCTTCGGTTAAGGTACCTTCCCGTAAATCTCTTTCCACGTATATATCTAAAAAAGTAGAAATACGTCCAATGCTCATGGCTGCGCCATTCTGCTCCTTGACTGCACCTAAATAAGCAAAATACAACCACTGCACAGCCTCCCGGGCATTAACCGCCGGCCGGGAAATATCAAACCCGTAGCTTTTTGCCATCTCTTTTAGTTCGTGCAGGGCCTTAATCTGGTCAAACATCTCCTCGCGCAGGCGGATACTGGCATCACTCATCTCCCGGTTAAGCAGAGTACGGTCTTCCTCCTTGATCCTGATGATGTAGTCAACCCCATACAGAGGTACCCGTCGATAATCCCCTATTATTCTTCCCCGTCCATAAGAATCAGGCAGCCCGGTTATTATTCCCACCCGTCGCGCCAGCCTCATTTCCGGGGTATAAACGGCAAAAACTGCATCATTGTGAGTTCTCCGGTGCTTTTTAAAAAACCCCTGCAGCCCGGGTTCCATCTCATATCCATAAGCCTCACAAGCCTTAACCGCATGACGCAGTCCTCCGTATACGTTAATAGCCCTTTTCAGGGGCTCATCGGTCTGCAGTCCCACCACCTGCTCCAGCTCACGGTCAATATATCCGGGAGGATGGCTGGTTATGTTTATCGGAGTATCAGGATCCACCTTCAATACCCCATCATTTTCCCGCTCTTGAGCCAGCAGCTCCTGGCATTTGGCCCATAACCCTCTGGTTCTTTCCGTAGGTTCAGCCAGAAACTGATGGTCTCCTTCATAAGGAATGTAATTCTTCTGGATAAAATCCCGTACATTGATTTCTTTCATCCATAAGCCCGGCTGGAAATCTCTCCATGCTTTCATATAAATGCAACCACCTTTTTTGTTTATCGGACTTATTATTTGCACCGGGACCAGGTTTTAAACCAGACCCATAAATAAAACAGGCAAGAAGAGAACGTTGGGGACAGCATATTATAGCATGCTATTTGGAGTGTGGTTAACCCGCTCGCTCCCGGACTCGTCGACTGCAGTCCATGAATTTACGCTGAGTTCTAACCCTGTAGCGGAGGCTTCAGCCTTCGCAGGAACCGCGGTAAGAGAATAGCTTCCGCCGGGGAGGCTGAAGTCTCCCCTACTGCTTCGTAAGTCGCTCGAATCGGTTAATACTCTCCTGGCAGATTGCCGCATCTTCAACGTATATTTTTAGTATTATCTGCGTCCATCTGCGTTCTCAGCGTCAAAAATCATTTTCACAACAGCTTCTAGCCAGCTCTTTCACCGATATGTTACCCTGATTACATATCAGGCCGACCACCCGGTTCCAGTGAGAACACCCGGTCGGGTCTGGTACTATAGACGGTGTTTTTGATTTCCCCTGACCCATCAGGAGATGAATAACCATGATTAGACTGTATAGATTCCTCAAACCCTTTACCTTTTCGGTAATAGCAGTCATACTGCTGGTTTTTATACAAACCCTGGCTGAACTTTTTCTGCCCACCTTGATGGCCGGAATTGTTGATATCGGCATCGTCAACGGTGATACCTCCTATATCATAAATATCGGCGGCCTGATGCTGTTAATAGCTGCAATTGGTACCAGCTGTGCCATCCTGGCCAGCTACCTGGCCGCACGGACTGCGGTCGGATTGGGCCAGACCCTGCGCGGTCGGATATTTTTTCGTACCGAAAGCTTTTCCCTGCAGGAATTCGACCGCTTCGGTACCGCTACCCTGATCACTCGTACCACCAATGATATCAACCAGATGCAGATGGTCACCTTTGTCATTATGCGCCTGATGGTCAGCGCTCCCCTGATGTGCATCGGCGGCATCATCATGGCCCTGGCCCAGGATCGGACCCTGACTCTGGTTATTCTGGCAGTTATGCCGGTGATCGTACTGGTGGTAGGGGCCATTATAAGCCGGGCTGTACCTCTCTTCCGCCTCATGCAGAAAAAAATTGACGGCTTGAACCTGGTGCTGCGGGAAGGACTGACGGGCATTCGCATCATCCGGGCTTTTAACCGGGTCGAGGACGAACGGGAACGTTTCAACCAGGCCAATACTGACCTTATGGAAAACGCCGTCAAGATCAATAAACTCATGGCAGCACTGATGCCAACCATGATGCTGGTCATGAATCTCACCCTTATCGCCATCATCTGGTTGGGCAGTATTCGAGTAGATCATGGGAACACAGCCTGGTTATCGCCCACCGACTGTCTACCATCCGCAATGCTGACATCATCCTGGTTATAGTGGATGGCAGGGTGATTGAAAAAGGCAGCCACCAGGAACTCCTGGCCCAGAATGGCTTCTATGCCGACCTGTATCTCAGCCAATTCCGCCAGGCCTCAAACCACCAGACAGGGTAGGATTTTGAAACCACAGATGAACGCTGATTGCTGCCGATAAATTAGACGCAGAGGGCGCAGATGATAGTAAAAATATATATTGAAGCCTGCGCGCTATAAATAAGTGCCGGTCTGCTACAGTAGAGCAGAGGTGCTTTCATAAATAAAGATAAGGAGTCCTGGGGCAGGAAAAACTTGTTCTTCATGGAAGTAATTAAGCAAGAGATGAATTACATGCTCCGAGCCTGGGTGACCTGAATTTCTATGGTTTCCAGGCCGATAGGGTGTACCTGGAAACGGATACACCTCCCAACGTGGAAAGGAGAAATTATATGCGTTGTAATTACTGCGAATGGCGCTGCGAATTGAGCGGCTCGAAGTACGGTATTTGTAAGATGTATCATGAACAGGACGGGGAAATTCAGGAACGCTTTCCTTATCAGTGGTCCACCTACACCGTCAGCCACATCGAATCTTTCCCCTTTTACCATGCGTACCCCGGCAGCAAGAGCCTCGCCATCGGCACCGTAGGCTGTAATTTTGACTGCCAGTACTGTTCTAACGCCTTCATCGCCAAAGGGGAGCCCGATACCCTGTTGGAACACCTATTTTATCTAACCCCGGAAAAGGTGGTAAAACTGGCCCTGCAGACCGGCTGTCACAACATTGTCTTTAATGTTAATGAACCCACGGTTTCGATTCCCTCACTGCTGGAACTGTCCCGAGCCGCCCGGCAGGAAGGTCTGGCTATGGGCTGTTTAACCAATGGCTATACCACAGATGAAGCCACCGAATTATTGGCCTCAGCCTTTTCTTTTTTTAACATCAGTTTGAAAAGCATTTCCAGTGATTTTTACCGCAAGTATACCAGAGCTCCCAACGTTGAGCCGATTTTACGCAATATCAAGCGTCTGGCGGCAAATTCCCACGTAGAGGTGGTAACTCCGGTAGTTCCCAATGTTAACGACCATGAGCTGCTGGAGATAGCCAGATTCCTCTCCTCTGCAAACCCCGACATGGTCTGGCATGTTTTCCGACTTCTGCCCGAGTACAAAATGAAGGAGCTGCGTTATCCCAGCATTGAAGCCCTTATTCCGGTTTTAGAGGAAGCGCGCCAACTGCTGCCTTATACCTATTTCCATAATTTTGTCGGTTCTGATTGGGTTAACACCGAATGTACGGAGTGCGGAACTGTGGTGATTGAACGGTTGAGTCTGGGCTGTGGGGGCGACCGCCTGATATCCTTTGATTGCCAGGACAACAGCTGCCCGGAATGCGGTCACCGTATTCCCATGCTGGGCGGTAAGATCGAATGGAACCAGGAGGTGGTCTAAAGTGGAATTGGGCATCTTCGATGTTAGAGAATGGCAGACTATGGTAAATTTATCCACCGGTAGAAAAGTGGAATATGACAGTCCGATGGTCCGCCTGGTAAAAAAGGTCATGGCCCAACACCCATATCCCGGTGATTTTGAGATGATGGGAAACCAGTGGGTTACAGACCTGGCTCTGGAGTTGGTGCGGAATTACGATCCCGGGTTTGTTTTTCTCAGTTATTCCCAACCCTATTTTGCCATTCGTTTTAACCCGATGGCTCCAGAGAAATGGCAGGCACTGGTCGATAATGCTCTGACCGAAGCCCAGCGTTTTATCGAGGAGTCCGGGTTCATTCCTATTATAGTTGGATCCGGTGATATGATTCCGGTGGAAGGGTATATGGATGTGTCGGGGCTGGACGGCCTGGCGGTGTGCAGCCCCTGGTCAGCTCATTACGAAGGAGTCTTCCACCCCAGTGAGCGTGATCTGGAATATGTCAAGAGCCTTTCTGGCCTGCAGCGATTAGTATATCGTGAAGAATTTATACGTGAGCTGGGGGGGAAACCTTCAGATAAAGACAGGGTACCGGACTGGGTACTGGTAGCCCGGGAAGGATTCACCTTCAAGGGAATGCAGTCATCACTCCGACCTCTGGCCCGGATTCCCGCTCACAACCAGTTCATACCCGTCTACAGCAAACTGGGTCCGATTAAAACTATCACCGATGTTTCACCGCTGATAGAAGAAAATCTTAAGACCCACAAGGTAGCCTTAATCATGGTAGAAGGCATTGGTGTCAAAGACTTTACCCTGCCATTTACACCGGTCGTCAACGGATTTTCCTGGTATACCTATGAACCGGGAGAAAGCCAGTTCCTGGCCCTTACTACCGGACAGCATCAGTTTTTCAACTATCCACCGGGTCTGCAGTACTGGCCGGATGACAATGAGAATAAACCCTACCCGTTTTCCGGTTATTTCAACCACCTGGATGAAAATGCCCTCGGCTTTAGATATAATGGGCGCAGCATCGCAGTCGGGAACCGCAGTATGTTAATGCACGCTACCAGTGGAGCCGATATTGCCCTGGAATGTTTTGCCCGCAATCTTTATAACCACGGCACCATGGCCGCCATCCTGCGTGAAAAAGAGTTTAAAGAGGTGAGCCGCTCCCTGCTATAAAAATTGAAACCGCAGATACACGCTGATGGATGCAGATGATAAAAAATAACTCTATACGGGAATGTGGTAACCCGAGCATGAAAGATATCAGCCTGCAGCTGCATACTTTCCCGCCACATAGCCGGTAGAAAAAGCCGCCTGTAGATTGTAACCCCCCGTATACCCGTCCACATCCAGGATTTCTCCCGCAAAGAACAGACCCGGGAGCAGTTTCGATTGCATGGTCTTCGGGTCGACTTCTTTGACATCCACCCCTCCGGCAGTCACAATAGCCTCGGCCACCGGTCTGGTGTCATAAACCGTCATGGCGAGATTTTTCAGCAGCTGCACCAGTCCCAGCCGCTCCTGCCGGTCTATCTGACTGCATTCCTTTTCTGGATCTATGCCGCACAACTGGATGATGACTGGAATCATCTTTTTCGGCAGCAAATCATTTAAACCATTCTTGAACATCTTCCGCGCATACTTATCAAAATCCCTCTGCACCCGTTTCTCCAGTTTCTCCTCACTGAGAGCCGGCTTGAGATCCAGCTGGATAGTTACCGGTTTGCTTTGCCGGTCAAGATATTCTCCAATATCGCGGCTCATAGAAAGTATAATCGGCCCTGATAACCCAAAATGGGTAAAAAGCAGTTCCCCGAACTCCTCATTAATCTTCTTCCCGGCTGCAGTAAAGGCAGCAGCTTTTACGTTTTTAAGGGTCAACCCCTGTAAATCTCTAACCCATGGTTCCTTAACCAGCAGCGGAACCAGCCCGGGACGAGGTTTGATAATTCTATGTCCGGACTGCCGCGCCCACTGGTATCCATCACCGGTTGAGCCGGTACCCGGATAAGACAGACCCCCGGTGGCAATAATAACCGCATCCGCAGTCAGAGTTTCCCGTTCGGTGATAACACCCACAAGACGACCTTCTCCTATCTGCAGTTCCTTCACTTGGGTAGAAGTGCTGATGGCTACCCCGGCCTGTTTCACAGCATCATACAGTACCTGCACCACATCATCAGCACTGTCAGAAACGGGGAAAATCCGGTTTCCCCGCTCCACCTTGGTCTTTAACCCCCGTTCATTAAAAAAACGAACCAGATCCTGGTTCGAGAACTGATGGAACGCCCCATAGAGAAATCGTCCATTGCCCGGGTATCCTCTAATCAAGGAATCCTGATCCACCGCAGTGGTTAAATTGCATCGGCCTTTGCCGGTTATGCTCAGTTTCCTTCCTACCTGATTCTTTTTTTCCAGTAAAATAACACTGGCCCCGTTAGCCGCGGCGGCTATGGCAGCCATCATGCCTGCTGGTCCGGCCCCGATAATAACAACTCTCTTCACCTATGAACCTCCTGACTCCGCACCCTCTTGCACTATACGCCATCCAACCTAACGCACACCCCACGTATTAGTATAAGGCAGCATGTTGGCCTTCAAACCTGGCATACTCCTGGTTAGAGCTCCGCCTGGGGATTCTCATTTCGCCGAAGATGGTCAGCAGGCCGCAATCAATCTGAAAATACGCCCATAGTTTAAATACTCCCAGCAGGTTTTCCTATGCAATAATCTGCTTATCTTCACCCAGGATATGCCTGTCAATCCAATTAACTATGAATTCCAGTATTTCTAGCAAGTATTGCTCCTGCCGGTGATCAACCTGGTACAGATCAACACTGCTTATCTTTTCGATAAAATCATCATGTCTGACTTTGTGTGACAGGTATTTCCGATAACCAATACTGCGCATATACTCCTCTTCTGATTGAAAATGGTAAACCGCATAATCTTTTAATTCCTCCAGTATAGCTACGATTTCATCGTATTTGTCGATGCGCAGTTCATCCTTCAATAACTCATAAGCCCTGCCCGCGATTTCAAATAACTTGCGGTGCTGCTGGTCAATCTTCTCCACTCCCAGGCTGTATTCTTCCTTCCACTTTATAATCATTATCCCCCACCCCCGAAATTTTCTCACTGTCTGCTTTCTTCAGAGGGTTCCGAAATCCCTCTCTCCCCCGGCAAACAAAAAAGCCATCCCTTGAGATGACTCCTGCATCTATATCAGCCTCACCTCTGGCCCAGGATCCAAAGACGATGACCTTGTGCGGCTGGAATTTCTCAACTATTCGCCTGGACATAGCTTCAATTAAATCTAAACTTACTTCTTCCATTCGTTATCTACCTTTCAAGCTCTTGTTTTTGTAACATACTCCCAAGTATTGAGTTTCTCATCCAGTCACCTACCTAATTCCTAATTTCATTATAGTAAATATATGGATGTTTCTCGAGCCTCCCCAACTTTTGCGAAACAAGCCCGCATCCATTCCCCAAGTCTATTTTTCCGAACTGCATAAACTACCTGGTGCAGGTTCTAACCCCGTATCCCCATTTTCCTCTTCCCCTACCTGCTTATCTTCCTCCTGCCTCAATTTCTTCATCTCCAAATAAATAAAAACGCCGGTTAACGCTGCAGACAGAGCGTCCGAAATGGGAGCTGTTCTCCATACCCCATCTATTCCCCAAAAACGCGGCAAAATCAGGAGCAGGGGAATGAAAATCAAAAACTGGCGGGACAAGCTGAGTACGGCCGCCTGCCGGGCCTTGCCTACGGCTTGAAAATATATGGAACTGGTTATCTGAAAACCCAGCACCGGCAAGAGGGCAAAGAAAATTATCATGGCATGAACCGTCATGGCAGTAAGCGCGGCATCCCCTTTGCTAAACAGCTCAACCAACTGTACCGGCCAAATATTAATAGCCAGAAAACCCACTACTGCTATACCGGTACCAGCAAAAACCGCCATTTTCCAGGTTTCCCGCACCCGCTTATAACGACGAGCTCCGTAATTGTAGCCAATGATCGGCTGTGCCCCCTGACTGAGACCTAATATCGGCATAAACAGCAAGGTGGATAGGCTCATGACAATGCCAATGGCCGCCAGAGCCATATCTCCACCATGAGACATTAAGGTCTTGTTTAATATGAGCTGCTGGATACAGGAGGCGATCTGTACGCCGAAAGGGGCAAAACCGATAGCCATGATACTGCCCAATACCGACCGGGTAGGCCGGAGGTTTTTCCAACGGATTTTTACCAGGCTCCTGCCGGTGAAGAAATAGCTTAATACCCATATAGCCGAAACTAATTGGGCCAGTATAGTAGCCAGAGCTGACCCCTTTATCCCCCAATGGAATATAAAGATGAAAATATAGTTTAGAGCTACACTTACTACCGCCCCCAATATCTGCGTATACATAGCCATTTTAGGATTACCTTCTGCCCGAATGAGGTTGTTCATACCCATACTGATCGAGCCGAACACTGACCCCAGCATAATGATTTGAGTAAAATCGCGGGCATAAGGAAATACAGCGGCGCTAGCCCCAAAAGCAATTAAGACTGGTTCCGTATACAGCAGGAATAACACCGCTAAAGCTGCCGGTAACAGGATTAACATGGTCATAGCATTTCCCGCTACCTTCTCCGCCTCATCCTTCTTTTGCTCCCCCAGTTTAATCGAAACCAGGGCGGTAGCACCAACCCCGATTAAAAGCGAAACTGCCATAAGCAGAATCATTATAGGGAAGGCTATCGTGGTTGCCGCTATGGCCAGTGATCCTATCCCGCGGCCTACAAATATCCGGGCTATGATATTATAAAGTGAACTGACCAGCATACCGACAATAGTGGGCAGAGAAAAGCTCCATAATAATTTGCCTGTACTCTGTTCACGCATTTGCTCAGAACGATCCACGTAATAACTCCTTTAGACTGGAAAATAGACGTAATTCTTAAGAAACCACTATAGATAAAAAAGAGACCTGACCTTTAGTATAAAGGATAGGCCTCTTAAAATCAGCTAAATCTTGATAAGCTATTCAAGCCATTGTGGAAAGTGCAATATACTCGAATATGCTGTGCAAATCGCGCTCCGCTTGCTCGGTGTAAACTACCTTCCATTCGCTCATATGCCATAGTCCTGACGCATTCTGTCGGCGACGCTTTCCGCAGAAACGACCCTTCCGGCGGTCACATCAGCCAGCCCTTTCTCAACCTCCGCATTAAATTGCTCCTCGGTAAGCATGCTTACTGATAGTGGTTTGCTTTGTGGGAGCTTGAACTCAAAGGGAATACCCCGTTGAAGCACAATCTGTCTGAGGAAAAGTCCGATTGCGCTTGACATCGGGATACCAAGCTGCTCTAAAATAAGCTCAGCCTGTTCTTTGACTTCCGGCTCGACACGGGCGAATATATTTGATGTTTTTGCCATAACGAGTACCTCCTATCCTGCCGCTAATATACCAAATTGTATTGCGAAGTACAATCGGTTCGCTGAGAAGTTATGGAATTAACAGTCCACGTCCATCATAGACACTTATAACCGCATATCCTGCTGGTCAACCATTTACCTTCTTTGCCTTGATAACAGCAAACACGCCTTCCCCGGAACCATTTTTAATTTCTTGATATTTATTATCCAATGTATTCCCTCGCTGTTAACAGGGATTAACTATCTAATAGCCTCCAATTCCGAATCCAGTAATTTATCGTTGGTTTTGAACCATTCTTCATATTCTGCAACTTCCGTATCAAAAGAATTGCCTTGTTGCATAACTTGCCCCCTCTTTACAAACCCAAAGATTCCCTACGACCAATCATGAGATACAAGGGTATTCTCCATATTTAGGGGTTCAAGCCGACCTCACTTCCTAATTTTCTATTTCCTTTGCTATTTTTTCTATCGCTTTCTTTGGTAGCTCCGTAGCATCAACTATCTGCTCCGTGGACAACCCCATTTTTAATAATCTTTTTGCCACTTCCATTTTACCCTGTTTTGCTCCGACCTCTATGCCCTTTTCCATTCCTTTTAGAATACCTTCTTCTTTCCCCTCTTCTCTAAATATCTCCGCTAAAGTCATCACTACTTCACTCCCTTCTGGATAAGTAGTTTCAATTTTCTCGATTATTTCGGTGACATCCGACCGCGTTAAGTTCTTACCAGCACTGAATATATACCGCATCAGTGTTTCAAAATACTCTATTCCCGTCTGTTTATCTTCAAGTCTCCGCAGATATTTTGCTGCCCTATAAATGGAATCCCGCAGTCCTTTACTGTCTTTGGTAAATATATCCCTGAATATAGTAAGTAATATTCTAAGCTGTACTTCACCTTTTATCTCATCATCAGTATATCGCGAAAGGTCATAAAGTAAGTATTCATAGTTCGGGGTAACTTTCTTAATGTCTTCCGGGAGGTCTTCGTATCCTGTTATCATTTCTCCCAGGGTGGTTCCTATTTTCCAGCGGCCTTTGCCATGGTATACTACCAGCGGTATTATTACCGGTAACTCATCTGCTTTTTCCTTTTTAGTTTTGGCTCCCCAAATTTCTACCATATACCTTAACAGTTGAAAAGCGATGTCTTTGCTGGTATAGCTCTTATGTTCGAAGAGAAAATAAATATATCCTTCCCGGTTGTTTATGTTGGCCTTAAAAAGCAGATCGGAAAAACCTTCCTGCAGTTTCTCGTTTATAAAGCTGTCCTTTTGGGGTTCCAAGGTATCTATATCTATAACCTGCATAATACTTTCCGGCAGGTAATTATTTAAGAAGTCCTTGGCTACCTCCACCTTGCCGAAGGTTTCCTTGAAGAATCTATCATGAGGATTCTGAATTTTCATGCCATCACCTACCCTGTTTTTATTATACCATGTAGCCTAATAATAGAACATAAATCCAATCTCTGGAAGCGGCTCACTTTTGAATTAACAATCGCAAAAACCCACTATAACCAAAAAAAGACCCCGAAGGGTCTCTTAATCGAGTAAAACTCGCTGTTATTTTGGCTAAGCTGATATCAAATGATAAAATGCACACCCCTTGTCTAATGTTAAACGATTTGTGAAGGGGGGTGTGCAAAAATGAACACCCCTGCACCTTTACTATAATACTATGTTATGGCTGTATGAAACTTTGTAGGTGTGTTTCTTTTTACGGGCTGGCTTAAGTTGATAGCATTGATGTCTGGAGTCGATTTTTGAATCTTCCGTTCGTGGAAACATATCAATAGGTTTTTGGATGATTTTTTAAAAGCCGAGGTATGAGGGAACATATCGATTAAAATTAATTATTCCTTCATAACAAAAAGTGGATATACCATATCACCGCGTACATAAGAAAGTGTACCCAATGTCCAGTTGGAAGTTTGTAAATATCCATATTCACCTGTATCAAACCTAGCTGCATTATAGCCGTAGATGCCTAGCTTTGTAGAATCAATTACATCTTCTATCGGAACGCTGGTAAAACGCTTCTCCATCCGCTGATAGGGTGTTTCCTGCAGTGTATTGCTTGAAACTGTATATATATACATATTTTCGCTTTCCATGGGGTGTAAATGCACAGTGTTACCATCCACACTGACCGAAACATCGCAATAGTTGCTTCCTTGTGTTTGATGACAATTCAGAGGTTTCAAGTCTATGCTGCGAATGATTTGAAGCGTATTGAGATCATATACAAATAATCCAAAATAACCGTGGAATATTACAATATCATCCGAAGCGTAGTCGAGTTCCGGCATACCGACACCGAGATCTTGCTCTAGGGACAATTCTGGGGAAGTAGGTACTAAAACAGTAGGCTCAAGCAAAGACTTAATTGCAGGTTCCAATCCTAACTTACCTACTTCTCCCGTCCAAGTGACTCCAATAAATTCTGTTGAATCTCTATTTCGCAATACAACTAAGAGCGGTCTGCCCATGCTGCTAGTTTCTTTAAGCCAACCATCCTCGTCTACCTGCATTCCGCCAGCTAGAACCACTTTACTCAAATCTTCAGGAAGCAGTCGGTATTCCAATTCGTAAATTTCTATGGGAGCAACTGACAATTTAACGAAGGTTTCAATTAATTCCAGGCGGGTTATCTTACTGTCAATGATATTTACTTCTGGGTTTGATTCATAATTTGCAATATCCTTATTTATAAATTTCCATGCAAAATCAGTAATTTGTTCTATTTCATCTGTTTCTTTAACTTCCGGATTTAACATTAGCCCAATTCCACCAACCGTCACAATAATGATTGAAAAAATAATTACCCAGTATTTTGGTTTTTTATATTTCAACACGTTTTTAATCCTCCCTTTTACATTCCCCTCTCCAAATGCAAGTGGACTACTGTTTAAAATATGCCTTCCAGCAGCAAGTGACAGTAATGAATTAGCATACGGCTTTTTAATATCTGCATTCATTAATTTAAGTACTCTTTCATCACAGGATAGCTCCATATCTGTACTCATCAACATAAACGCAATCCACACGAGTGGATTAAACCAATGACTTTTTACCGTAGCAACCTGCCATTTCTTTTTACCTCCCGGGGATAATATGCCTTTTGCTTCTAAATATTTAGCAATCGCCGATGGCGTTTTGCCCTCTATGAATAGCCGGAATATAATCCGCACAATCTCCGCTTCAGATTCCACAATTTCCGGTAAGCCATCCTCACCTTTTCTATAACCGAGAAATTGGCCATATGGCAGGCTGACCTTTCCATCTGCCATACGCTTGCGCTGGCCCCATGTAACGTTTTCTGAGATGGAGCGGCTCTCCTCTTGGGCAAGGGAAAATATTTCACAGCAAAAATAACCCGCCGCAAAACTGCAAAAGAGTTCCGAATAACTGTTAATCCTCACATTAATCCTGCCATAATTCTCAGATTAAAACTACCTTACATTGAGCCCTCAGTGCTTGATTTTGCAGATTAGTCCGGCAATAAACATAGCAATTCTCATTTTAGACTGGCGCCTAACCTTTTGAAACAAAAGCCGCCGAAATCAAATGACTCCAGCGGCTGAATTGGAAATAAGATTAGAAATTCAACTCACTCTGAGCTTGATAGACCGTTTCTTCGTCGACCTGTCTCTGCTTCTTTTCACAGGCATACAGGAGGCAATTCGTAGCCAGGCTGTTTACCAGCCGTGGTACCCCACTGGTAACACCGTAAATAGCCTCTACCGATGGCACAGTAAAAAGTTCTTCATGTGTACCCCCAAACGCCAGGCGGGTTTTCAGGTACTCTCCTAGTTCATCTTTGTGCATGCCGCTCATCATATGTTTCACTACTATCCGCTGCCTTAAAGGATTATTTACATTCAGGCTTAACTTGCTGCGGATCAGGGGTTGTCCTGCCAGGATTAAGATAAACGGATTTTCTGAATCCATATTGAAATTAAAAACCAGCCTTAAATCCTCAAGCAGCTTGTTGGAAGCCATATGAATTTCATCTAAAATAATAACAGGTGTAACCCGGCGTTCATAATACATGGAACCAATTGCCGACTGAATCTGGCGGAAAAGGTCTACCTTTTTGTGTTTCGGTTCTTCGCCCAGTTCCAGCGCTAGTCCCCGGTAGAACTCCTGTACGGTTACCGTAGCCAGGGGGAAGTAGAAGGACTGGAACAGTGCCGGATTCAGATTTTTGGCATATTTGCGTAAAGCAGTAGTTTTGCCGGTACCGGCCTCGCCAATGATAAGACCAATTCCCCTTGCCTTTTGTAGATACATGAGGCGGGAGGTAAGCTCCTCTAGATTCTGGCTTAGAAACAATTTATCTACTGGAATCTCCTTGGTGAACGGATTGAACCTCAAGTTGAAGAATTGGGTGAACACTTAACGGCCCCCCTTTTCTCCAACAACATCCTCGTCGGGAAGTAGGCTGGTATTAGATGCTTTGGAAATGCTGGCAAAAGATATATGATTGCAGCTTTCATCA
>JAAZLJ010000095.1 GCA_012799365.1 Syntrophomonadaceae bacterium
AAACAACAAAATAAGTAAAGACTGTAATAAATGGGTTCGGCTGAAAGGGTTGCCGGTGTATAGCTGTCTGATATAATATAATCTGTGAATGCAATTGAGACAAAAAAGCCTTGGACCGGCCAAGGCGAGAGACTATACGTATCTTTGTACTTTGTTGGAACGAAGACAGCGGGTGCATACATCCACTTTACGAGGTTTACCATCCAATATGACCCGCACCCTTTGTAGATTTGGTTTCCAGGCGCGGTTGCTCTTTCTATGTGAGTGGCTGTACTGCTTTCCAGACACAATGCCCTTACCGCAAACGGCACATTTGGCCAAGGTTGCTCCTCCTCTCGTTGAATTGCACGTAAATCATTTTACCAAAAGCGGTTAAGAAGGGCAAGCAGGAATGAATTATTACTACTCAGAAGTATTAAAAATGTTGCCAAAGGAGGTCGACCGAAATGTTTAAGATTGCATCCAATCCTCTGGGGACAATTGATGTGACCCGAGAGGCAGCGGAAACTATTGCCGGGTTGGCAGCCGTAGACTGTTATGGTTTGGTAGGCATGGTTCCTCGCAAATTCGCTGACGGTTTAACTGAAATTCTGGGAAAAGAGTCGGTTCGTAAAGGAGTAGAGGTAACTGAATCTGAAGAGGGCATGGTGGTAGATGTTTTTGTAGTGGTTAGTTATGGCATCAAGATATCAGAAGTGGCTCTCAATGTAATGCAAAAGATCAGGTATGTTATGCGGGAGATAACCGGGCTGAATGTGGCCCGGGTTAATGTTAACGTCCAGAGTGTGCGAGTTAGCAAAGAATAGCAGGGGAGGACCAGTAGGTTGAACGTGGAACATATCGATGGTATAGACCTGGCACGAATGTTAAAAGCCGGTTGTATCAAAGTGGAGGAGAAAAAAGATCAGGTTAACGCCCTGAATGTTTTCCCGGTGCCGGACGGGGATACCGGTACCAATATGTATCTTACTCTGATGGCGGCGGCTAGAGAAATCGATAAACAGCTTTCCCCCTCTATTGGCAGGGCAGCCGCGGCTATCTCCCGCGGGTCTTTAATGGGAGCCAGGGGAAATTCCGGGGTGATTTTATCACAGGTTTTCCGTGGGATAGCCAAACGCCTGGAAGGCATGGAGCGGGCGGCAGCTCGTGATCTGGGTGAAGCATTGCAATTGGGTGCGGATACAGCGTATCGAGCGGTAATGAAGCCGGTGGAAGGAACCATTTTGACGGTAATCAGAGAGGTGGCCAGAGCTGCCGTTGCCGAGGCGCGGGAGAATCCGGATATTGTTGCTGCTCTGCTGGCGGCGGTTGATCATGGCAACCAGGTACTGGCCCGAACTCCACAAATGCTCCCGGCTCTCCAGGAGGCCGGGGTAGTCGATGCCGGGGGACAGGGTCTGTTGTACTTTATTGAAGGCGCTCTGGAAGCGCTGGCCCTGGACAAAGATATCAGTTTGGTAAGGGATGAGAAGCCTCGGCCGGGCCCGCGGGGCAGGCAGGCCGATATTATCTTGGATTTTCAGTACTGTACCGAAGTGCTGGTTACCGGTAATGAACTGGACACCGAAGCAATAACCAACCAGTTGGCTGGTTGGGGAGATTCCTTGCTGGTGGTGGGTGATTCAGAGATGGTCAAGGTACATGTCCATTCCAATCATCCGGGCCAGGTACTGGAAAACTGTTTGCAGTTTGGGTCTCTGCATGACATCAAAATCAATAATATGGTAGAAGAAAGCCGGCAGCGTGAGGAAAGCTTGCAGCACCTGCTCACAAGCGAGGCCGGAATCGGGGAATCAAACCAGCATCTGGGGGTAGTGGCAGTAGCGGTGGGCTCAGGGATTGGCCGGATATTTGAGAGCCTGGGAGTAAATCAGCTGGTAGATGGCGGGCAGACTATGAATCCCAGTACCGAGGATATTGCTGCTGCCTGTCAGAGTGTAAAGGCTGATAACATAATCGTTTTGCCCAATAATAGCAATATAGTGATGGCGGCTCAGCAGGCCAAACAATTGTGTGACCAGGTAGTGGAGGTTATACCTACCCGGGGAATTATGCAGGGGATTGCGGCTATGGTGGCCTATGATCCCGGTGGTGAGCTGGATGAAGTGATTTCTGCCATGGTTGAGCAAATGGAGCACGTTAAGTCAGCCGAGGTGACCTATGCGGTTCGTGACTCGGTAGTCAATGGCCTCCAGATAGAAGAAGGGAATATTCTGGGTATCGTGGACGGAGAGGTAGAGATTGTCACCGATTCAGTAAATGATACGGTTATACAGCTATTAGAAGAGCTTATAGGCGAGGAAGATGAACTGGTTACCCTTATCTATGGGGAAGAGGTAGATCAGGAGGATGCCGAACGGCTGCGGGCTGAATTAGAGGAATTATATCCAACTGTAGATATTGAGATGCATTTTGGCGGACAGTCTCATTATTATTATTTCCTATCAGTTGAGTAAAGCCACAGCCAAAAGGGGGTTACCTGGGGCAGGATATGGTGAATTCAAGATTGGAAGATTCAATTCAATATGTTAAGGGTGTGGGCCCCAGGAGATTTACATATTTAAAAAAGCTGGG
>JAAZLJ010000018.1 GCA_012799365.1 Syntrophomonadaceae bacterium
CAAGTTTGCCATCATAGCCACCGAAAAGCCCGGGGTTATTGATAAAGAACAACCCCAGCCGGTAGAAAAAGATAAAAAAGCAATAGACCTGAAGGATATCCAGGGCCACTGGGCGGAGAAGACCATCAAAGAACTGGTAGCTTCAGGCGCAGTCTCCGGCTATCCCGATGGTACCTTCCAGCCCAACAAGACCATAACCCGAGCCGAGTTTTCTACCATACTGGTCAAAGCCTTCAATTTGGAAACCAAAACCGGCAAAGTCTTTAACGATACGGCTGGTCACTGGGCTAAAGATAACATAGCAACCGCTCAGGCCCACGGTATAGTAAGCGGCTACAGTGATACCACTTTTGGTCCCAATGACAACATCACCCGGGAACAGATGGCGGTAATGATCGTAAAAGCGGCGAAACTATCAGAATCAGCAGCCGGTAAAACCTTTGCTGATAGCAGCCAGATTTCCACCTGGGCTCAAAAAGCTGTAGCTACCGCCAGTGAGAACCAGATTATCAATGGCTATCCGGATAATACCTTCAAGCCCAAAGCCAGCGCTACCCGGGCGGAGGCAGCGACAGTGATTGTTAAAGCATTATAAACCTGGATCAGGGGGGTACTGTAGTGTATTTCCTGGTACGGTACCCTTCCAGGTATATATTTTAAGTAATTAAGCCAAGAAAGCTGCTTGTTCGCCATATCTAGGTACAGAAGACCGGACTATTTGGATTACCACAAAAGAATTAGCTGCGTAAGTTCAAAAAACAGCGGGCTGACAAGCGAGCTTAATCGCTATAGAGGAATAGAAGACTGGAAAGGGGGAGTAAGCCTATAAGCGGTAGTATTTAATGGAAGCACCAATGTGTTTCATAAAAATAGGAGAGGAGTGTTTGTTAATTGCTTATTAGGAAAAACGGATGGGGCAAATTATTTGTATGTTTGATGCTGAGTCTGTTTTTAGGACTGGGCAGTTTCATGATGCCCGCAGCAGCCAGTGCGGCGGATATATCGGTGACGGTAACCGGGGATGGGGTAGAGAGCCCTATGACTTTTACCCTCCAGGACTTGCAAGAATTGCCGCAGGTAGAGACGCGTCTGTATAGTTCGATTAATACCTGGCCTTCCAAGAAGTGGTACATGGGTGAAGGCCCACGACTGATCGATATTCTAAAAGTGGCCGGGATCAGTGATGAGGCCAAGGTCATCACAGTTAAGTCAAGAGATGGATATAAGATGACATTTACCAGGAAAGAGTTGCTGGAAGATCCTCGGTATTATTTTCCCGGCTTAATGGAGACCGGGGGAGGGGATGGCGGTGGCCATCTGCCAGGTTCCCCACTTGAAGCCGAGCGGGTTGATGCCATTATAGCCCTGAAAAGTACAGATAGCGATCAAGCTAACTACATGAATGATCTTAACGCACCATTGCTGATCTTTGGACAGCGGTGGGTTACGGAGCAGACCAATCATGCCTTTGCGAAATATGTAAGTGAAATAGAAGTGTCAACCGCGACTCCGGAAAAATGGACTGCTCCGACGGCAACACCGGAGGTTGGGATCGTTCTACCGGGAACCGGGGTAAAACTAGAAAGCCCATTTAATGACGCTGATAAGGCTTATTACACCATTGATGGTAGTGATCCTTGTTATGAAAGTCTCATGTATAACTGGATTGCCAGTCGGTGGTGGGGCTCTCGGCAGGACGATCTGGACATAGTGAACCACCCGATTGAAATCAACAGTGATACCACTATAAAAGCAGTAACCATTGGTTTGGGTAGGGAAGATAGCAACATCGTTACTTTTGAATACATCGTTCCGTTTGTTCCTGCCGGTAAAGGGGACACAATGGTTTATGTAGATGGAAAGTCCTCTCATACTGTCGCTCTCAAGAAAGATGGTACGGTGTGGGCCTGGGGTGATGGCCACCGGGGTAAGCTTGGTGATGGTAAGACCGGAAATGAACATTGGAGAAGTTTTCCTCAACCGGTTGAAGACCTGACAGGGGTCACAACCGTAGCACCCGGATATGGTCATAACCTGGCCCTTAAGGACGATGGCACTGTATGGGCCTGGGGAGGCAATAGCTACGGACAGTTGGGTAATGGCAGCAGCAGTTTTTTCGAAGCTACAACTGTTCCAGAACAGGTTTACCAAATAGCTGATGTTCAGGCAATTGCTGCCGGGGAAGATTTTTCTTTGGCCGTCAAAAAAGACGGTACGGTCTGGTCCTGGGGTAAAAATGATAAAGGACAGTTAGGTAATAACACCAAGACGAAAAGTACAGTTGCTGGTCAGGTCTATGGGCTAACCAACGTTCAGGCGATTGCGGCTGGTAAGCAGCATTCTCTGGCTTTGAAGAACGACGGCACAGTATGGAGCTGGGGCTACAATGCCTTTGGACAGTTGGGTAATGGGGATACGGAGAACCAATTGATTCCGGTTCAGGTCTACGGCCTCACCGAAGTTAAGGCAATTGCGGCTTCGCCTGATATGTCTTATGCCGTTAAAAATGACGGCACGCTATGGGGCTGGGGCCATAATAGTAGCGGCCAGTTAGGTCCCGAAGGACCGACAAAGGTGGATAACTGGGGTTATATCATATCTCTTCCTGTCTATGAGCCATTCGAGATTAGCGGCATAACAGATGTTAAAGCGGTCGCAGCCGGGCAGGGCAATGTTATGGTTTTACAGAATGATGGAACGGTATTGGTATGGGGTGGCAATCTTAACGGTGAATTCGGTAACGGCGAGAAGGGAGAGGGCAGTAAAGAGCCTATCCAAGTTTGTGGACCAGAGGCCGGCATCACCATGATAAATGCTGGGGTAGATTACATGATGGCAGTAAAAGAAGATGGTACCGCATGGGCCTGGGGAGATAATGGGTCCGGTAAACTTGGTAATGGAACCACTTCTCAGTATGGTGAGAGATTATACCCCACCCAGGTTAAGCATGCACCTCCGGAGATTGCTCCGGCAGTAGAGACGGTGGTTGCGGGTGAAGCTGTAGAACTGGTCTTCACCGATGATGTTGACTGGAGAGAATATTTCACAAGCATTATGGTAGGTGACATAGTAGTAAATCAATGGGGCATAGCTGAAATAGTAGATAACAAAGCCGTAAATGATCATTATCGTACGGTTGATGAAGGTAAGATTACCCTGGCAGCAGACGTCTTTACCGCAGCCGGAGATTATGCCATTACGGTTAAATCGGCGGGATATGCAGATTCAGTGGTAGAACTGCAGGTAAAGGTTGGGATGACGCCAGAATTGACAGCCGATACCACTAATAACATAGTAGGTAGCTCAATAGAACTCACATTTGCAGAAAATGAAGACTGGGCAAATGCTATTGCCGAAGTTCTGGTAAACGATACTGTACTGACGAGCGACCAGTATTCTGTGGATCCAGGCCAGCTAATCATTGATGCCAGCGCGCTTGATACTGAGGGCGAATATACTATTACGGTCAAAGCAACTGGTTATCAGGATGCTGTCGTAACTCAGTTGATAAAAGGAATACCGGTATTTACTATAGAAGGCAATGCGGTGGAAGAAGTAGCCTATACTATGGCAGAATTACAGGCCATGGACCCAACTACTGACACCTATACTTCGAAAAATGGGGATATAAGTTGTACCGGTGTAACCATGGCGGATTTACTGACTGCATTAGATATCACCGATAATTCCCTGCAGGTACAAATTAACACTACAGATGCAGCCACCTATCCGGTAGATCCGGTCACTGTTGTGGATATGCTTAATACGGAAAACAGATATCTGCTGACCTATGAAATTGACGGAGAACCTATAACCGGTGATGATACAGCGTTACGAATGTACTGGTCTGGCAAAGTAATTAAGAATGTTACCGGGATTACTGTTACGGAACCAGCTACGGAACCGACCACTTATACAGTAACCTTTACCGTAACCCCCCCAGATGCGGCTGTAGTAGTTAAAGACATCGAAGGTAATATAGTAGCAGCTGAAGAAGATGGAACTTACAATTTAGATACTGGCGAATACAACTACACCGTGAGTGCAGAAGGTTATGTGGAGAAAACAGGTAATTTCACAGTTATCGGAGAAGCTCAAACCGTAAAAGTAGTTTTGGAAGAAGTAGTAGTAGACCCGGATGAGCCGCGGTACAATTTAATACCGGCAATTGATACCGTTTACAGCATAGGAGAAACTGCCGATGGCATTAAAACTATGACTGTAAATTCGAACCAATCCGGTTTCAAGTACTTCACGGTTTCCATCGAACCGGTTGTGGAACATGAAGGCACTGAAGTAGTCGTATTTACCCACCTTAGAGATAAGGCTCAGTTACAGCTTAACGCCACAGAAGCCGACTTTGATATAGTAAATGCAGCCAAAGCTGGATTCAACGTTAATCCGGGTGACGTGATCAAGGCATATGTTGTGGATCAGTTGACCAATGAAACTACTTCTAATCCCCTTGTTATGCAGTAATAGGTGCAGTACTATAACCTGATTATCTAAATAATGGTACGAAACGTCGATTTCCCGAGCCGGGGCCGTTAATATATGGTCCCGGCTACCGGGTTTTTCAGGTTCGGGTAAGGCGGTGCTCCCTATCCTGAATAGTAATAGGCGTTGTGTGTTTTAAGGGAGAGGGTTAAAAGATGAAACCAATAAAAAGTAGAAACCAAACGCCACAGTTTGTGGCAAGTGATTTATTATCCATACCCCGGGAGACGGTACGAAAGAAATGGCTCGGCGGTGTCCTTATAACACTGCTAAGTTTGTTGTTCCTGGCCGGTTCATTTAGTCTGATGATGCCTGCGGCGGCTGGGGCTGAAATGTCAACCATGGCCGAGGATGAGGTAGTATTGACCATTACCGGCAGCGGGGTGGAAAAAGAGGTCGAATTTACGCGGGATGATCTGGTTGGAATGAAACCATACCAGCAGGTGGTGTACACTGCTATTAACACCTGGCCTACCAAGAAATGGTATGTGGGCGAAGGTGTCAAATTGAATGACCTGCTTGATAAAGCAGGGTTAAAATCGGGGGTAAAAGAAAACGGGCTGGTCAAGTTCATTGCCCGGGATGGTTTTCACATGACCTTTACCGCCCAGCAGCTATTACAAGATGAACGCTATATTTTCCCGAATTTTAAGGAGGGCGGGGGCGATGCTGACGGTCATGTTCCTGGTTCTACGCTAGGGCAGAAACCGGTAGATACTATAATCGGATTGGTAAGTGCCGAGGGTACTGCCAACTCCAGATATATGAATGACTTAAATGCACCATTGTTGATGCTGGGGCAGCGGGCAGTTACCGAGCAAAATGGCCAGTCATTTGTTAAAAATGTACGTACAATCGAGGTGCTGGATGAATTCCCTTCCCAATGGGAAGAACCTACGGCTAATCTACCCTCTGGGGAGGTACCGGTGGGTACTCTGGTAGAACTGAGCAGTACTTACAATGACGATGATAAAGTTCATTACACGATTGACAAGAGTACCCCAACTATAGAAAGCCCCATGTATAACTGGATTGCCAGTAGATGGTGGAGTTCTCGGGGAGAAGATGTGGAAAAAATAAACCACCCCATCGAAATCACCGAGGATACTACTATTAAGGCCATCGTAATTGGTCCCGGTAAGA
>JAAZLJ010000096.1 GCA_012799365.1 Syntrophomonadaceae bacterium
CCTACTCGGGGTTATATTCGGCCGGGGTTGGTAATAAGATTTAGTGAAAGAAGGGGCGTGAGGTGCAGGGATGAAGAAAAGGTGGCTGGCGATAGGGATTACAGGCGTCTTTCTATTCATTGGGATACTGGTCTGGTTTTTTGGATTAAGGGAAGAAGCTCGCATCGACCCCAACATCCTGCTGGAAGAGACTCTACAAAATATGGCCGCGGCCGAGAGTTTAAAATACAGTTTGGTATCAGCAATGCTGGTGGATGACCGAAGGGAGGTGATAAGCCGGGTACAAGGTGAGCGTAACTGTGATGGCAGTACTCACATTAAAGGGGAGATGGTAAAAACTCCAGTCGACATTTATTATATTGATCAGACCACATACAACTGGGATGCTTCTACCAAGAAATGGCTGGTAATAAGTGATATAAATACTAAAACGAGCAACATTTTGATTTCAGAACTCGATCCACTATCCAACTTCAATTTTAAAAGTATATCTCAGGTTAATAAGGTCGGGTTTGAAAAGGTAGGCAATCGCAAGTGTATGACCATCAGTTGTAAGCCGAGCGTGGAAAATGAATTGATGGAGGTGGCACTGAAGGACTTCAATTATAAGCTGTGGGTAGATTATAAAAAGAAATTACTTTGTAAAGCTACACTGAGTGCTATTAGTAAGAACAATCCGAATGCCAGGTTAAATATGAAAGTAGAGTTCAGTCATTTTAACCAACCAATTGATATCGAAAAACCGGTGGTAGAATGAGGCCGACAAGGCCTCTCTTTTTTTGACAGTTTTTAATACGTGCTGATATAATTCAGATATACTCAGGATAGGAGGATTCGATTTGCATAGAAATCGGTACAAGATATTACTCAGTGAAGCTGAAATCAGGAGTCGGGTAGAGGAGCTGGCCCGGGCTATCAATACCGATTATTCCGGGGAAGAACTGTTGGTAGTGGGCATACTAAAGGGAGCCTTTATTTTTATGGCTGATCTGGTGCGAGAATTAACCATACCGATAGCGGTTGATTTTATGGATATGTCGAGTTACGGGGCATCAACCCGGTCATCGGGGGAAGTAAGGATCTTAAAAGACCTGGAGACTCCTGTAGAAGGGAAGAATATTATAGTGGTTGAGGATATAGTAGATACCGGCTTAACCTTGAGTTACATAGCGGAGTTACTTCGTACCCGCAATCCTAAAAGCCTGCGTATTTGTGCTCTTCTGGACAAGCCTTCCCGGCGAAAAGTCGATATTACTCCTGATTATCGCGGGTTTACCATTCCTGATTACTTTGTGGTGGGATACGGGTTGGATTATAATGAAGAACATCGGAATTACAGAGATATATGTATCCTGCAACCAGCCCAACATGAAGATTAGAGGTGAGGATTAGAATTATGCAGCGCGAACGAGATTTGAATCTTACCGAGTTCATCGAGCAAACGATAGCTGAAATCAGAGAAACAGTCGGCATCAGAAAAGTAATCTGCGGTTTAAGTGGGGGAGTTGATTCCTCGGTAGCTGCTGCTCTGGTAGATCGGGCAGTGGGCAGCAACCTGACCTGTGTGTTTGTAAACCATGGTTTGATGCGTAAAGGTGAACCAGAAGCGGTGGTCAGAACCTTTCGGGATGAGAGAAAGATGAACCTGGTTTATGTGGATGCCGGCCAGAGGTTCCTGGATAAGCTGCAGGGGGTGAAGGATCCTGAGGCCAAACGCAGGATTATCGGCCACGAGTTTATCCGGGTTTTCGAAGAGGAGGCCGCTCGTCTGGGAAAAGTGGATTTTTTGGTGCAGGGGACCCTCTATCCAGATGTAGTTGAAAGCGGAAGCGGTGGTGGCGCTGGAATAAAGACCCACCATAATGTAGGCGGTCTGCCGGAAGATATGCAATTTCAATTGATTGAGCCCTTGCGGATGTTATTCAAGGATGAGGTACGTAAAATTGGGGAACAGCTGGGTCTACCAGCGGAGCTGGTCTGGCGCCAGCCTTTTCCGGGTCCGGGCCTGGGGGTTCGGGTATTGGGAGAAGTAACTCCAGAGAAGGTAGAGATTTTGCGCGAAGCCGATGCTATCGTGACCGAAGAGATGGCCCGGGCCGGGCTGGAACGGAAGGTTTGGCAATATTTTGCTGTACTGCCGTCGGTACGGAGTGTAGGGATGAGAGAAGGTGAACGAACTTATGCTTACCCCATTATTGTTAGAGCCGTGAATAGTGAGAATGCCATGACTGCCGACTGGGCGCGGCTGCCGTATGAACTGTTGGATGTAATAGCCCGCCGTATAGTAGATGAAGTAGAACATGTGAACCGGGTAGCCTATGATATCACTTCCAAGCCACCGGGCACTATTGAATGGGAGTAAATCAGGCCAGTCAGTACCGGCTTTTTTTTATCTGCTCCCCTCTCTCCCCACGCGTTTACCAGGTCTGAGTACTGGCAATAATGAAGGTAAAAGATCGGAGGAGAGCTGGAATGGATCAGGACATGAAGATGCTGGCCAAACAGCTGGCCTTACGTCTGGGAGAACTGGAAAGACAAATGGAGGGGCGTACGGTGCCCGGGGCCCAGGAGGAGGTAGAGGCCTTCAGGGATAGAATAGGTGCTCTGCGGATGTATCTGCGAAATCTATAGCTGGAATGGCTGTTTTAACCATAAGCTATGAAAATTGAAACCGCAGATATACGCTGGGGAAAATTTAGACGCAGATGAATCGTAAAACAGTCGCAGAAAACATAGAGAACACAGAAAACCTATGAATACGCTAAAGGAAAAACAACTCTGTTAGGAAGTGTGGTAACCTGGCGAAGCGACCTGCGAAGCCGACGATGTTTTGCCAGTGTCGGCGGAATTAAAGGCGAAGCCTGAGTGCCGGCCGACGAGGCGTCGCAACCTACGACGAAGCCGAGGGCTGCGAAGCGGAGCGAGAAATAGGACGTTTTGGTCAGTGCGACGACATGAGGGCCTATGAGCAACATTTGTAATTCATTCTGGAGTCATTGCTGCGGTAATGCAACTTTGAGAAAAGAATGACAAGGTCGTACAGCAGGACTATGGTAGGCATATGACGTATTATATACAATAAGGTCTCAAGGGCCCGCATTTTGATTGCAATGTTGAAGGGGGGAATGGTGTGCGCGATGTGGTAGATGCCCAACAATTAACCAGGCTGCTGGAAGGGCTTGTCGAGAACCCTTATATGGGAATTATCATTGTAAACAAAGAGGGCAAGGCTCTGATTGCCAATCAGACCTATCTTGATATCATAGGCAAAAGTGAAGAAGAAGTTCTGGGCCGGCACTGTCTGGAGTTCACTCCCAACAGCAGGTTACACGAGATACTCGAAACCGGGGAGGTGCACCTGGCTGATTACTGGCCGGTTAACGGCCATGATACTATTGTGGCCCGTTTCCCCATCTATTTCGAAGAGGAACTATTAGGGGCTATAGGCAAAAGCTTATTTCTGGAACTTTCAGAAGCACAAATCCTGGTTAAAAAAATGGTTGAACTGGAAGAAGAGCTGGCCTGGTATCGGGATGCGGTCAGCAGTGTATATCAAGCCAAATACTGTTTTGATACCATTGTAGGGCAAAATAAGGATCTACAACGGTTGAAGTCTATGGCCGAACGGCTGGCTAAAACGGGTTCGACCATTCTCATTACCGGGGAAAGTGGTACAGGGAAAGAACTCTTTGCTCATGCTATCCATCAGGCAAGTCCTCGAGCTCATGCCCCCTTCGTCCGGGTAAATTGTGTGGCATTACCTGAGAATTTGCTGGAATCAGAACTTTTTGGCTATGAAGAGGGAGCCTTTACCGGGGCGCGTAAGGGTGGTAAACCGGGCAAGTTTGAATTAGCCCATCGCGGTACTATTTTTTTGGATGAGATCGGCGACATGCCGTTAAGTATGCAGGCTAAACTATTGACCGTTTTGCAGGAGCGAGAAGTGGAAAGGATCGGCGGAACCAAACCTATACGCATAGATGTTCAGGTTCTGGCGGCAACCAATCGTAATCTGGAAGAATTGGTCAAAGAGGGGGTATTTCGGGAAGATCTTTATTACCGTCTCAATGTGGTCAACCTGCGTATAATTCCTTTACGCCAGCGTTTGGATGACATTCCCCTGCTGGTAGAAGCCTTGCTGCCGGAGATTAATCAGAGGCTGCGCACTCGGGTGGAACAGGTTTCCCCAGAAGCTGTACAATTGCTTTGTAGTTACCAGTGGCCCGGCAATGTTCGGGAACTGGAAAACCTTTTGGAGCGGGCCATTATTCTGGCCGACCTTAACGACGATAACGTTTTGGATGAGGAACACTTCCCTTCCTTACAGAAGTTAGCGGCACAGCAAGGTGTGTCACCTCGCCTGGTTAATCGAACTCTGGCGGAAGCGGTAGAGCAACTAGAAATGGAGATGATTAAAAAGGCTCTACGGCAGACTAACAATAATAAGACTCAAACGGCTAAAGTTTTAGGACTGCATAGTTCGGTACTCTATCGGAAACTTAACAAATACGACCTGGCTTAGGGTACAGAGCAGCACAAAAACGATATAATCGGTGAAGGCGGGCGTAGTCCGTCTTTTTTTATTGTCTTTACGTATTTTCCCAGGGTTACCCACATAGCGCCCACTTTGTCCCATAACCTTTTTGCGGCAGTCTCCTGTTTTGGGTTGATCTGCTCGAGACATCAGTAACGACCGGGGTTATGGGAAAAAAGTCATGTATTTTTGACCTGATTGGAGAGAGAGGTGGGCCGGCTCCGGAAGTCAAAACACGGTCTACAAACGTCGAAAAATCGCGATTATCAGGCCTTTCCATCTTTCCTGGCATGGTTTTTGCACATATTATTAGGATCAATGCGAGTATTGTGGTGCTTCGAGTTAGGAGCAGCAGAATTTATCCGGCAGGAGGGAAACGAATTGACAGGAAAATTGGAAACGCCGGTTCGGATGAGTAACCCGGGTGGGGGGACCGGTATTGCAGCTAAATGGGAAAGTGATGAGGAGATTGCTCAAAGGGAACAGGCTCGCAGGATGGCCCGGGAAAAGGCCCGGGCTCGCACCCTGGCCCGGCAGCAGGCTCTGGCTGAACGATTAGCTTCTACAACCGAAGAACTACTGGCGGGGTTGGAGGAGACCAGTGCAGCTGCCCGGGAGTTCTCTCATCTTACGGATAACCTGGCTATTAACGGTCAGGAAGTGGGTAAAAGCTGCGATCATATGCGAGATGCTGCGGTCAAGGTTGATGGTAGTGCTGTGGAATTACTGAGTACGTTAGGATTGCTCAGCACAAGTGCCGGAAGTGGTACCGAGGCAGCCGCGGAATCGGTAAAACAGATGGATAATATGATGAAACGAATGGAGGAGGCGGCGGAAAAAAATGCTCGGGCTGGTCAGCGCATAGCGGAACTGGAAGACCGGTCGCGGCAGATAGGAGATATAGTTCAGACCGTGGTAATGATCGCCGATCAGACTAACCTGTTGGCTTTGAATGCAGCTATCGAAGCGGCCCGGGCCGGTGAATACGGGCGTGGGTTTGCCGTGGTGGCCGATGAGGTGAGGAATCTGGCCGAGGTTTCGGAACGGTCAGCCCGCGACATTCGGGGTGTGGTTGATGATATACGCAGCGCCATCGAAAAAGTGGTAAAGGATATCAATGCCGCTGTTGACCAATTCAGATCATTACAGGAGACATTCCGGCAGCCCCATGAAGGGTTCGTTAAAATGGGAGATAATTTTAACCGCTATGCTTGCCTGATTGAAGAGGACTTTCAGTGTGCGGAAGGACTTAGAAACAAGGTTGATATTTGGCGCTCGATTAGTGAAGAAATGGGCGAGGTGGCGCAGCAGGTGGTAAACGCCACCCGGGAGTCAGCTCTGGCAGTGGGGGAACAATCTAAAGCACTGACGGAAGTTAACAGTGCGGCTGAGGAGCTGGGGCGGATGGCCGAGGAAGTGAGGGTCTCGACCGATGTAGATAAATCAGCGGTGGAGGTAGCCGCGGTTGCCGAGCAGCTATCGGCCAGCATAGAACAGATCAGCGCTTCTGCCAGGCAGATGACCGGGGTTATGGCCCGGATGGGTGATCAAGCCAATTCCTTGAACCAGGCGGTGGGGAAAACGGTCGGTGTATTTGAAGAAAGCCAGGGTTTGGTAGTGGAAATAGTGCGGTTATCAGAGACGGCCGGGCCTATTATTGAAGAGGTTGTTCGTTTACTCGATAATGGTCGCCAGGTAGCCAGAGAGGTATGGCAGGGGCTGCGGGAAAATATTGAAGGGTATGAACCGTTACACACAGCGCTGGAAGCTTTGCAGGAACAACTGCGCAGCATTGGAAAAATCGTTGTTACCATTGAAAACGTCTCTATCCAGACCAACATGCTGGCGGTTAACGGGTTTGTAGAAGCGGCGACGGCTGCTGATCACGGGCGGGGATTTTCGGTGGTAGCTGGTGATATCAGAACTCTGGCCGCCGAGTCGGCCGAAAATGCGGAGAAGATAAAAGAGTTGGTAGAAGATATTCAGATGCAGATGGCCAGAGTGGTAACCGAAATTGCTCAAGCGGAAGAAGCCACATTGGAGGCTGACCGGGAAGCTGTAGTTACGGCCGAAAAGAATCAGATGGTTTCCGACGTGATAGACGGAATAGAAGAGAACCGGGTGGTTACGGTAGATAAATTCAATGAAATACAGGCCCTGATGGTAGAAGGCAGCCAGGATGTCGAAAATATTAAGGAAACGGTAGAGGGAGCCGGAGTGCACTTTGCCCAGGTTAATGAGGTGGCGGTAGAGCAGTCACGGGCTATTAACGAATTAGCCAATGCTATGGAAGAGATAGCTTCTCTCGCCGATGAAATTCAGACCCGTAATTAAATATTACCAGGTATCCTCTTAATCCATTATAGAGCAGGGGACATTTTCGGAAACGGAGACGTCCCCTATTTTTTGTCTAAAAATTCAGTATTTTTAGAGCTGCCAACGGCGGTTTCTGCCTTTTTAAGTCAGGGTTAACTCTTTATGAGACAACTCTCATTTTGAGACAACTAACCGGAACGTGAATTTTAAATTAGTCGGGCTAATCCCCACTATATGGGGCTTACACAGCCTTTCTATTAACAGGAGATAATTCTCATATCTCGGACAAGCCTTCTCATTTTGAGAGGAACCTGGCTTACCCAGGGTCTTTGGTGTTGGGCGGTCAGCCCTGCAGTAAACGCCATTATGACGGGGTTAATGGCGGTAATAGGGGGAAATAATTAGAAGTTGGCATGGAGTTTGCATCTATATAATGGTGAGACGAAAAAGGGGGTGATGGGGAAAACGAAAGTATGAATTCTACCCGAGTGGTCGTTATTACAACATTTAAGGAGGTAAATGGACCTATGGCTATTAAGAAAGTTGGAGTATTGGGAGCCGGCACCATGGGAGCGGGCATAGCTCAAGTAAGTGCTGAGGCAGGATATAACGTGGTTCTGGTGGATGTAGAGGCTGGTGTGGTAGAAAGAGC
>JAAZLJ010000097.1 GCA_012799365.1 Syntrophomonadaceae bacterium
ACGAGTCGGGGGCAGGGGCTCATCGATGGCCGGGGAGCACAGCGGGTTGCAGCTATACTGCTGGATGAGATGAGGAGAAATAAATATGGATATAAGCGGGATGATTCGGGATAAAAAGGTTCTGGTGACCGGGGGTACGGGTACAGTGGGGAAAAAGCTGGCCCAAAGAATGCTGAAACTGGATGCAGAAGTGGTACGCATTTATTCCCGGGATGAACATAAGCAGTTTGCTATACAGGAGCATTTTACATACCATGGCCTGGACATGAAACGGATGCGCTTTCTCCTGGGCGACGTAAGGGATAAGGAACGGCTGCGGAGAGCGATGGAGGATATTGATATTGTATTTCACCTGGCCGCTTTGAAACATGTACCGGCCTGTGAATATAATCCTTCGGAGGCGGTTAAAACCAATGTTATAGGTACCCAAAATATAATTGAGTGTGCGATGGAAACCGGTGTCTCCGCAGTAGTATATACCAGTACCGATAAGGCTGCTTCGCCTACCAATACTATGGGGGCCAGTAAACTGCTGGCGGAAAGGCTGATATCATCAGCCGGTCAATGGAAAGGTCCCCGGAAAACCAGGTTTCTTTCTGTGCGTTTTGGCAACATTATAAACAGCCGGGGTTCGGTGGTTCCACTGTTTGGGAAGCAGATTGCGCGCGGGGGGCCGGTTACCGTTACTGACCCGGCTATGACTCGCTTTTTTATGAGTGCTGACCGGGCAGTTGACCTGATACTGGAATCGCTGGCCATATCGCAGGGTGGCGAGACTTTCGTATTTAAGATGCCGGTTTTAAGGGTGGGTGACCTGGCCCGGGCGGTGATAGAGAATTCGGGTAATGATGTAGAAATGAGCATGATTGGCCTGCGGCCCGGGGAGAAGATGTACGAGGAACTTATGAGTGAGGAAGAAAGTGTGCGGGCATTGGAAACGGATGCACTCTTTATTATTCTGCCTTATGGGAATGACCGTTTAGAGTACCAGCACTATTATGACAATGCCAGAGTGACCGCCGCTGGTACTTACAGCTCCACCGATACCGAGGTAATGAGTCTGCAAGAAATAAAAGCTATGCTCAATGAAAGTCAATTTAACGGAGGTTAGACCATGAACATTCTGGTTACCGGCGGGGCCGGGTTTATTGGCAGATGGGTGGTTAAAAAACTGTTAACTGACGGACACCGGGTGGTGGCTTTGGATGATTTGTCCAATGGCAGGTTAATGAATATAGAAGAATTCAGGGATAACCCTGATTTCTTGTTTATAGAGGGGGATATCAAGGAGCGGGATACAGTGGATAAGGTATTTGCTGGTGGTTTTGACCTGGTTTATCATCTGGCCGCCAGCATCAATGTGCAGGATTCGATTGATGATCCCCGTACCACCTTTGATAATGATGTGCTGGGGACTTTTAATGTGCTGGAAGAATGCCGACAGCAGGGTATTAAGATGGTTTTTATGTCTACCTGCATGGTTTATGAACGCAGCCTGGATGAGACCGGCATCAGTGAAGAACATCCGGCCAAACCGGCTTCCCCCTATGCGGCCAGTAAGCTGTCCGGCGAGGCTTTGACTTTATCCTATTATTATGCTTATGGGCTGCCGACGGTGGTGGTGCGTCCATTTAACACCTATGGGCCTTTCCAAAAAACCTCCGGCGAAGGTGGTGTGGTAGCTATTTTCATCCAGCGTGATTTGGAGGGTGAAGACCTCAACATATACGGAGATGGTACCCAGACCCGTGATCTGCTTTATGTGGAAGATTGTGCGGATTTCGTTATCCGGGCGGGTATGGACCGGAGGGCGGATGGGCAGCTGCTTAATGCCGGGTTGGGCCGGGACATAAGTATTAACGAACTGGCCTATTTAATTTGTAAAGATAAGAAACGCATCAAGTATGTATCCCACATTCATCCCCAGAGCGAGATTCAAAAATTATTATGCAACTATGAGAAGGCACGGATTCTCCTGGGCTGGCAGCCGC
>JAAZLJ010000250.1 GCA_012799365.1 Syntrophomonadaceae bacterium
CATATTGACGGCAGTTTTCGTTTCCTCGGGAATTTCGCTTGCTGTCTCCTTGGCTTGTCTTGGCTGCACTATCAGCAAACCTGCCTCTTTGAGCCACCTTCTAGCGGTTGATTTGCTGATTTTATAGAAGTCCTGTACAACCCTGACGTTTCGGTCGCCATCGTTGTAAACTTTCGCTAGTTCCTCCTCTGGCGGCCTTGGTATCGGCGGTCTCATTCTTCTACCTCCTTCGATGATGTAATGGGTATCTCTTGTTAGCTCATCACAGGTTCTATAAGGTTCGTGAATTTCGCTGGTAGTCAATTTTATTTTTGCCATGCCGGGGATTTCTACCGTCCCGCAAGCTATGTCTTGCAAGGTAAAGCTGTCACGATACTTGCCAAGGTCAACGGCAATAACCGTGCCCTGTATGTCAACGATTACGCCTTCAAAGCGTTGGGGCTTTGACTTGTTGCTAACATAACGGTAACGGTCATAGCTGACGGTATCCCCGACATTTAACTCGATTCCTCCTATGTTCATTTAGTGCCCCCTAACTTGGTCCTGCAAGCCAGCAACCTAGTGAGTTTGCTAGTATCAGAAAAAGAATGAACCCTATCGGGGTTTCGATAAGGCTCATCAACCATCTGGATATTCTCTTTATGATGCTGGGCTTACGCTGTTTAGGAATGTAATGCTTTATTTTCCAATCGTCCGGGTCTTGCACCCATGCCTTTAGGGTGTTCTGCATGGAATATCCCCCTTTCCTATGATTTTTACCTGCACTGTCTGAGTGCCAAACATATCGACTTTTGACGGGGCATTGTACCAGAGTTGAATTTCATTAGCCTTTAGGGTGTCTGAAGTTGCGATAACTTGCCCTTCGCCGTATTGGTCGATTTCTAGTAGGGAATATAACGGGATATCACTTTCGCTTGACACAATGCAGTAGCCGGGACCGTAGTCTATGCCGTTTTCATCCCAGCCGTAAGCGTTGAAAGCTGTCGCTTGCATGGTTCGTGTCTCGCAAGATTCCGGTAGGCTAACAGTGACTTCTAGGTCAGCTTTTAAGGCAGTCTCGTCCATTTTTTCGGCATTGGCTAGGACGAAATAGGCGGTGATTATCAGTAGGATTAGGATTAAGATGGTCGGTTTAATGCTATTCATTGACGTACCACTTCCCGGTGAAGAAAATGTTTAAATTGACTGCCCATTCCGGTTTATCGTTCTTGCTGAAACAAAGTATCTCGCGGTCATTATCGGAATGCCATTCTATAGATTTACCCTCGCTTAGTGCCTTAATAGCCTCCCAGCCGGGTACAGGCTCGCGGACTATTTGCCAGTCGTCGTCAAGGCTTATGTTGCCAAAGAATCGCCCCCCTTTGTGTGTGATTATTTGACCATCTCCCTTAGCGTATAACTTATAATACGTACTAAAAACAGTCTCGGTAGTCATAAAATATTCAGTGCCGCATTTCCTGCAAACAAGGGTTAGTTTCGGATTTTTCTCCAACATGGCAAACATTTCACTGGTTTTCAATACTAATCCCCCCAATACATCATATCTTCGGCATCACGGTAGTACTCGGTTCCGATTCCTGCACCGCAAGCCGTACATTGGTAACTGCTTGTCGCCTTGTCTGCGTAATCCATATGGCAGGTACGCCGGAATATTTCATTGCCGCAAGCACAGGTCAGTTTTCCTTCTTCGCTGACTTTGATGCTGCCAAATGCAAATGTACGACAACCACATTCGCATTGCTTGATATCTTCTGATACATCTTTTTTACACTGTACGCAGTAGGATTTGTTCATTATATTTCCCTCCTTTAACTGAATAAGACTTCAACTTTACCGCTTTCACCTAAAACAATCTGCTGGTCGAATGCGGCTTGCATCTCGGTAATGTGCGATATAACCAGCACTAGCTTAAATCTGTCTGCTACCGATTTTATGGCATCAATCACAAGCTCCCTATGTTGCGAATCTTGACTGCCAAACACTTCGTCCATCACGAGAAATTCAATCTTACTTCCTGCTCGATTGGCCAGCAATTCAGCAAGTCCTAGTCTAATGGCAAGGTCAATCCGTAACTGCTCGCCACCGCTGTAAGTCTCATACGGTCTGCTGCCTGCCCAATCGTTGACGATGATATCTAGGGTTTCGGCCACTCCATCCTTGCTCTTAAGGTCCCGCTGGGTCTCGAACCGTAAAGAGTGCGAACCGTTGCTCATCTGACTTAGAATGTCGTTGCTAATTCTCTCTAGCTCGGGGACTGAATTTTCAATGATGAGTGCAGGGATTCCGTTCTTGCTAAAGGCTTTAACTAATGTCTGCCACCTGACAAGCTCTTTAGCTTTCGGTGCAAGCTCAGCCTTTAGCCTGTCCAATTCCTCGGCATCTTTCGTTAAGCCGTCAAGTTTTCCTTGACACGTCCCTTTGGCGGCGAATAGCGAGTTTAATTGAGACTGCAAGCCCTTTAGCTCACCTTCGATGGTTTCAGCTTCTAGGCGCACTTTAGGCAGTTCTCCGGCGAAGTCA
>JAAZLJ010000098.1 GCA_012799365.1 Syntrophomonadaceae bacterium
ACCCTGACTTTTTTTGAATCCCTGGTGCCTGAGAAGCCTGGGGCGCATGCGCCGGTACCGTTTTATCCTCTCCGTCACCTTTCTCCGTCTTATCAAGACCCTTCCCGGGAGGTTTCACTGCACCGTCATTCCTCTGCCACCCCTTCATCTTAGCCATGGAAGAGTCCGACTGGTTATCTTTCGTACCTGACCCCCGTTCTCCCTTCTGCTTCCCGCCATCCGATCGCCGCTCTTTATCCAGCAGGTAAGTTCCCGGCCCTGTGCTTTTTTCCAGGGCCTGTTCCCTATCTTGGGGGCTCGCCTTAACTGCCCGTACCACTTCCGGAGAGATCCCCTTATCTTCAACCACCTGCACCGCCCGATCCTGCAACCGGGGTACCAGTTCCTGTCCTACCTTTTCACCGGTCTGGTTAAGTGGTACTACTGCCATAACCACCTCGCCCTTATCCGGTGTAATATATCCCCGGGCCGTAGATTGAGCAATGACCAGTTCTACCGCCTTATCTACCTTATATCCCCGCAGGTTAAGGGTTTCCAACAGGTTCTCTCCCTCTTTATCCAGACCCCTGGTCGTCACCACCCTCTCCCACCGATTGAAGCCCATTTCGATACCGGGGTTAATCTCCACCGAAGCATAGGCACATACGGTGAAAAAGCTGGCTATCTGGATGGAAAACAAGAAAAGCACCACGGCAGCAGCCGAATACAGGAGAATCTCCCGGCACCACTGTCTCCGTTCGATCTCCTCACCCACCTCAACCGGAGCTTTCACCCGTATTTTCCTGAATTCGCCGTCTCTAGTCAGGATAACCGCTTCTCGGCCGCGGCTCTCCACCACCACCCCTTTAATTACCGCCAACCTCAACCCCTCCTTTTTACGGGCCGCACATAGGACCTCAGGTAGTCAAAATCATGGTAGACGATTAACGATACCGCAATTACAAACTTGCGGTGTCTCTCCAGGCTTTTGCGCTTGAAGCCACCCTTTTCCACCAGCATTTTCAGGGGAAGATTACCGGTCTTCAGAAGATAGGCCATCATTTCCTCATCCCCCGCCAGCTGCCAGCCTGCTTCTTTGGCAGTTTCCCGCACCCGCCAGTGTTTGGGAGAAACCTCTACCAGATCCGCAAAACTTATATCAAAACCCTGTAACAACCCGGCCAGTTTTTGTATCTCCTGTTTTCTGGCCATTTCCTGCAAAATCTCTTCGATTGCCGATTCATCTGCCACCTCAAAATCATCATCGGGCAGCAGTGCGCTGAAAGGAATGCTGCGCTGTTTCTTCTCCCGCCGATGGAAATCTATAACCCGGCTTCTTACCACCCTTCCCAGATAGAGATAAAACCTTCCCCGTTCCGGTTCGTACTGTGAAAACGCCTCCAGAAAAGCCATGTAAGCCACACTGGCCTCGTCATCTTCCTTCGAAACGTACCTCCCGCAGGTCCGGGCTGCCACTTTCAAACAAAAAGGAAGGGCTTCCTCATACGCTTCCTCTATGGCTTCCTCTTCTCCATTTTGATATCTGGTCCAGGCCGCGAGTATCAGCCCTTCACCCGTCAACCCCGGATCAGGCACATCGACAACCCCCTGTTAATAATTACGCAGGCCACCCTGGTGTTTCAGGGTCGCACCATAACTTCCATTGATTCTATTCTATATCTAAAACTACAACTATTTCCACCCAACTCTGATACTGACCGGCTGCAAATAAAGTTTCGTGTATTACTTTTTTCTCCATCATTATTCCCTTTTATGGCAGGATGCTTTTCTAGTATCTCCTACCCGCACAGCTGACAAACCGGAGTCGATATTAGTTTGAGGCAGATCAAAAACCGGGACCTGCAAATCTCCATAAAACTTGGTGGAGATACCGTCATCAACATAGAACCGAGCCGGAATCTCACGAGTGTAATCGTGATCCTCGTAGGGACCTTGCTCATTCCCAACATATTCTTCAGCGAATGCCATTGATTGTCCTAATACAGCTAAGACCATAAACAAAACCATTAACAATAACCCTAAACGCTTGGTTGACATCCAATCCCCCCTTTATAAAAAGAAAAAGATG
>JAAZLJ010000251.1 GCA_012799365.1 Syntrophomonadaceae bacterium
TCTATCATGCTATGTTAGAGTCCAAGGCCAGTGAACATGGGGCAAGAATGACAGCGATGGGCAATGCGACTCAAAATGCTCGGGAACTTATTGACGAACTTACCTTGCAGATGAACAAGGCCAGGCAGGCCGCCATAACTTCGGAAATTCTTGAAATAGTTGGTGGCGCCGAAGCTCTCAGAAAAGGAGGAAACTAAACGATGGCAAAAGAAACTATCGGCAACGTCGTCCAGGTTATCGGACCGGTTGTCGACATTCGTTTCAAACCAGAGGAATTGCCTGACCTGCTGAACGCCATTTGGATAAGGACTGAAGATCAGGATCCGGGTTTTAGTGCACCGGTGGAAATTGATATCACTTTGGAAGCTATGCAGTTGCTGGGTAATGACGTGGTACGTTGTGTTGCCCTGCAGCCAACTGATGGGGTGCAGCGGGGTATGAAAGCTACAAATACCGGAGCTCCGGTTAAGGTTCCCGTGGGCGAAGGTACCCTGGGCAGAATCCTCAATGTGCTTGGGCACCCTGTTGATGAAGCAGGCCCGGTTGAAGCTGCCGACCACTGGGAAATTCACCGTGCTCCCCCGAAACTGGTTGATCAGGTGCCTTCCCAGGACATGCTGGAGACGGGAGTTAAGGTACTGGACCTGATTTGCCCGTACGCCAGAGGTGGTAAGGTTGGTCTGTTTGGTGGCGCGGGTGTCGGCAAGACCGTTGTTATTATGGAACTGATTCGGAACATTGCTTACGAACACGGTGGCTATTCAGTGTTTACCGGGGTTGGCGAGCGTACTCGTGAAGGAAATGACCTCTGGTTAGAAATGACCGAATCGGGAGTTATTGACAAGTGTGCTTTGATTTATGGACAGATGAATGAGCCTCCGGGAGCTCGTCTACGGGTGGGCCTCAGTGGGCTGACGGTAGCCGAATATTTCCGGGATGTTCAGGGTCAGGACGTACTGATATTTATCGATAATATATTCCGTTTTGCCCAGGCGGGTAACGAAGTGTCCGCTCTACTGGGACGTATGCCTTCTGCGGTTGGTTATCAGCCCACGTTGGCGACGGACATGGGTCTGCTCCAGGAACGTATTACTTCAACTACGAAAGGGTCAATCACCTCAGCCCAGGCCGTCTATGTGCCTGCTGACGACTTGACTGACCCGGCTCCAGCAACTACCTTTGCTCACCTGGACGCGACTACGGTTTTGTCCCGGCAAATAGCTGAATTGGGCATCTACCCAGCAGTTGACCCGCTGGACTCGACCTCGCGGATTCTTGACCCACTGATAGTTGGGCAGGATCACTATAATGCGGCTCGTGGGGTGCAGCAGGTACTGCAGAGGTATACCGAGCTGCAGGACATCATTGCTATTCTGGGTATGGATGAGCTAAGTGATGAGGACAAACTGGTTGTAACTCGTGCGCGGAAGATACAGCGGTTCTTGTCACAGCCCTTCCACGTAGCTGAGCAGTTTACCGGAACCGCCGGCATTTTTGTCCCGGTTAAGGATAATGTAGCCGGGTTCTTAGCGGTGCTGGCAGGCAAGTACGACCATCTACCTGAGCAAGCGTTCTTCTTGGTAGGTGACGTTGACTCGGTCGTCGCCAAGGGTAAAGAATTGGAGGGGTAGTACAAATGGCAGAAAGCACCTTCATGCTGGAAGTGGTAACCCCGGAAAGTGTGCTCCTGAGCGACGAAGTCCAGTTTGTAGTAGTTCCCGGTCTCGAAGGTGAAGTGGGTGTACTGAGAGGTCATGCCCCTATAGTTGCAGGATTGAAAATTGGGGTGCTACGGTATACAGCCAAGGATGGAGTAAAGAAGCACATGGCCGTTACCGGTGGCTTTGTGGAAGTAGCAGATAATCACGCAATTGTACTGGCACCAACTGCTGAACGAGGCGAAGAAATAGACGTTCTAAGAGCTAAAGAATCTAAAGAACGAGCGGAAAAAAGACTGCAGCAAA
>JAAZLJ010000019.1 GCA_012799365.1 Syntrophomonadaceae bacterium
TCGGCTCACCTGCTCCCGGGCGCATTTTCAACCCTCTCTGGCCTGGAAAGGCTCTCAGCCGGTGACCTCTCCTCTCTGCTCGGTGATAAGGGTTTACTTTTCCCGTTCCTGGCAGTTAAATAATTTCCAGCATTAGACCCAGATTCATTAGGGTTTATAACAAATTAAAATATTCTGCGCTATCTGTGTCTATTTTTTATAAATCTGCGTGTATCTTCGTTTCCAATTTTTCACAGTAGCATCAGTAATCTGATCTAACAATTTGAGATTATTATATGCAGGCATCTGGTTTTAGTCAACCACAGTTCTCTGTCCCCACCCTGACTCTTGGCCAGGCAATTGCTGGCGAGCCAGCTCTAATCTCCGACGACATTCATCGGGCCCCCAAACCGACATGAGGTAAGGTAGTTCCAAACCACGCGTACGACCGGTAAAGGCCGCGCGCAGAGGCATATACACCATTTTAGGGCGCAACCTGGTCTCTTTGACCAGGGTCTTTAAAAACTTCCTGGTTTCATCAAACTGCGTAAAGGATTCAGGCAAACGTTCCTGACATGCATCCAGAACCTGGCCCACTCCTTCCTGCCGCAGTACCTCTATCGCTTCCTGAGTGTAATCAGGGTCATCAAAAAAGATACTCAGATTTTCCTTAACATCGGCCAGGCATACCAGATAGTCACGAATCCCTTCCACCAGCCAGCCGTATTTATCTTCTCCCAACTCTTGCACGCGGTCAGCATAGGGAGATGCTTCAATAAATGGCCGCAAAGCTTCTTTGAGTTCGGATATGGTCTTTTGCTTGATGTACTGTTGGTTAATATAATTTAACTTGTCGAGATCAAAAACGGCTGGATTTTTGGCTACCCGTTCCAGGGAAAATCTTTCAATTATTTCGTCCAATGTGAAAATCTCTTCTTCTCCTTCTGGATTCCAGCCCAAAAGGGCCAGAAAATTTACCAGGGCTTCGGGTAAATATCCCTTCTGCCGATACTGACTTACTGAAGTTGCCCCATGCCTTTTGCTCATTTTTTGTCGGTCTTTGCCCAGTATCAAAGATACATGGGCAAACTTGGGTGGGGTGAACCCCAGAGCTTCATAAACCATCAACTGCCGTGGGGTATTGGACAGGTGTTCCTCCGCTCGTATAACATGGGTGATTCCCATCAGATGGTCGTCGATGACCACCGCAAAATTGTATGTCGGAAGACCATCGGATTTCATAATAATAAAATCCCCTATGGTGTCGCTTTCAAAGACCACATTCCCTCTTACCAGATCCTCTACCACATACACCTGGCCCGGTGGAACCTGCAGCCTGACGGCCGGCTTGATCCCCTGTGCCAGCCTGGCCTGGCGTTCTTCTTCCGAAAGATTGCGGCACCGACCCCGATATCGCACTATCTCTCCCTGTTCTAGGAGCTGTTTTCGTTCTTCCTCCAGTTCTTCTTCCGTACAAAAACAAGGATAAGCCAGACCCCGATCCAGCAGGTCATTGACCAGTTTCTGGTAAATATCTACCCTTTCCGTCTGCCTGTAGGGGCCGTTAGCCCCGCCTACTTTCAACCCCTCGTCCCAGTTAATTCCCAACCACTCCAGAGATTCCATGATTTCATCCTCATATTCGCGCCGGGAACGTTCTACATCTGTATCTTCACTGCGTATTAACAGTTCTCCCCCGTACCGGCGGGCATATAAAAAA
>JAAZLJ010000099.1 GCA_012799365.1 Syntrophomonadaceae bacterium
AGAGAGTATGCTGTATGGCTACGGTTGACAGAGGGGAGGGAAATTGTGAGCGAAGTAAGAGTAGGTAAAAACGAATCGCTGGATTCTGCATTGAAAAGATTTAAGCGCTCTTGTCAACGTTCTGGGGTAATGCAAGAAATGAGAAAACATGAACATTATGATAAGCCGAGTGTTAAAAGGAAAAAGAAATCAGAAGCAGCCCGTAAGAAAAAAAGGAGATGGAAGTAATCGATTTTTTAAAGCTACCTTCCCCAACAGCCGTCTAAGAGGCGAAAAAATGGACCATAGCAGTTCTCGATAGCTGAACGGGCAAAACCCTTCAGTTTGAGATTGACATACTGCAGGTAGGGCTGATATTAGATAATCGTCAGAAATTACCCGGAACAGGGCTTATGAAGTCTGGTAGAATGAATAAAGTCTACCAGACTTTATTCTTTATAGGTATCTTCGACGTAACGCCCGGGGGATAGGCATGGGGAGATTTTTTTACTAAAATAGAACCATACGGACGTCCGCGAATGGTAGACGCCGGATAAGATCATAATTATAGCGAGGGATATGGGAGGAACACAAAGTGAGGTTAATGAGAAAAAGCCGCAGAGCCAGGTTCTGGATGAGTGTGGTTGTAGCCTTCGTTATACTGTCATTTTTGCTCAGTATTGTCAGTTACGTCTGGGCGGCGGTTGATGAAGTGTTCGTTCTTAGTATCGACGGTGCCATCGATCCGGCGGTAGCCAGTTACATAGAGCGTGGGTTTAAAGAAGCCGAATCGGTAGGGGCCCGGGCGGTATTGCTCGAAATAAACACTCCCGGGGGGGCAGTTGATTCGGCTTTGCGGATTCGCAACCGCATGGACGAAAGTCCTCTCCAGACCATAGTCCTGGTTAAACACAGTGCTCTATCAGCTGGCAGTCTTATTGCTCTGGCCGGCGATGTTCTGGTTATGCGGCCGGGGTCAACCATAGGTGCCGCCGAACCCCGCTGGGTAATTCCGGGTAGTGAACCTCGCCCGGTGGACGCCAAGACTCTTTCGGCCTGGAAAGCGGAGATGGAGGGAACTGCCAGTGCCCATGGACGGGATGCTCGTATAGCGGCAGGTATGGTAGATGTAGACATGGAAATAGAAGGAGTGAAATCCCGAGGTGAACTCCTGACTCTAACTGCGGAGCAGGCCCGGGAACTGGGTATGTGTGATGCAGTACAGGGAACCAGGCAGCAGGCCCTAAAGTTTTGCGGCCTGGGTAGCTGCAGCCAGAACGAAGTAAACATGGGTGCGGCCGAGCATATGGCGCGAGTTATGACCAATCCCCTGGTGGCAGGCTTGTTTCTAATGGTGGGAATAGCACTGCTGGTTATCGAGTTTTTTACCCTGGGTTGGGGGATTCCGGGAACTCTTGGTTTAATCTGTATAGGGCTCTTTTTTGGCGGTCATCTGGTAGCCGGACTGGCAGGCTGGGAAAGTGTGGTTCTGTTTCTGTTGGGAGTGGTGTTGCTTCTGTTAGAGATTCTGGTGGTACCGGGTTTTGGGATACCGGGTATCGCCGGGTTGGTGGCCCTGGGCGTTAGTGTGTTTCTGGCGGTAGGCAGTGTGGAACAGGCTTTGATAACGCTGGCTATTGCCGGAGTCGGAGCAGTGTTATTGGTAATACTGGCCCTGCGGTTCATCGAGAAAAGAAACTATTGGCCCCGGTTTATACTGATGGATCGGCAGAGCAGTCAGGAAGGGTATACATCGCGGGAGACCGGTTATGACCGCTATGTGGGTCAGCAAGGGGAAGCTTTAACTGTGCTGAGACCTTCGGGAACCGCCTTGATCGACGGGGAAAGGCTGGACGTGGTCTCCGAAGGGGACTTCGTGGAGCCGGGCCAGAAGGTTCGGATAGTTAAGGTCGAAGGTCTGCGCATTGTAGTTAGACCTGAGAAGTAAGAAAACAACCTTAAAATTTTGGAGGTGGATGGAATGGCTGGTTTTATGGGATCCCTGCTGTTATTAATACTGATGTTCCTGCTGGTGATATTTATCTTCACTTTTATACCGGTGGGTTTGTGGATCTCGGCCCTGGCTGCCGGGGTTAAGGTAGGTTTATGGCAGTTAGTAGGGATGAGACTGCGGAGAGTACCGCCGGCAGAAATTGTTAACCCTCTGGTCAAAGCTTTCAAGGCCGGGCTGGATGTGGGGAGTAACCAGTTGGAGGCTCACTATCTGGCCGGTGGTAACGTGGATCGGGTGGTGAATGCTCTAATAGCGGCGGAGAGAGCTAATATACCGCTTAGTTTTGAAAGAGCTGCTGCTATTGACCTGGCGGGACGGAATGTGCTGGAAGCGGTGCAGATGAGCGTTAATCCCAAGGTTATTGAGACCCCGATGGTATCGGCAGTAGCCAGAAATGGAATAGAAGTCAAGGTCATAGCTCGAGTAACCGTGAGAGCTAACATTGACCGCCTGGTAGGCGGTGCCGGGGAAGAAACTATCCTGGCCCGGGTGGGTGAGGGTATCGTTACTACAGTAGGTTCATCTGACAGTCACAAAGAAACTTTGGAAAATCCTGATGGTATCTCTCGCACGGTGTTGGAGAAAGGGTTGGATTCAGGTACTGCTTTTGAGATACTGTCCATCGATATTGCCGATGTAGATGTGGGCAGGAATATTGGAGCCAAACTTCAGACTGACCAGGCAGAAGCCGACAAGAAGATCGCCCAGGCCAAGGCGGAAGAACGCCGTGCCATGGCGGTAGCCCAGGAACAAGAGATGGAGGCCCGGGTTCAGGAAATGCGGGCCAAAGTGGTGGAAGCGGAAGCCGAGGTACCGCTGGCCCTGGCTCAGAGTTTGCGGGAAGGAAAGATGGGTTTTTTCGATTACTATCAACTGCAAAATTTGAAGGCTGATACTCAGATGCGGGATGGCATTGCCCGGGAAGTGGAAGGCGATGATAAGTAAGGGGTGAGCTGTCTTGGAAAGCTTATGGAATGTCCTGGTTATCTTGTTTATCTTGTATATGGTGCTGGGAAGGCGTCGAGGTACAAAGTCTGACCGTGAATCAGAATGGCCCGAGGTGTTTACCGGGGGGTTCGCCCCCCTGGAGCCGGATAAGTGGTTTGATACCAGTTGGGAATCAGAGGAGGCTCCTCGGGAAGAACCAGAAGTCAAGGTTAGCCGGCCGGAGAGAGTGGAAGTCGAGGACGCTCCTCCTGAGGTGAGGCCTGAACCCAGTAAACCTGAGCCAGTTCTTGAAACTCCAACTACCCGGAAAACCGGGGGATTACCCGGGTTGGGTTCTCGTGATATACTGCAGGGTATGGTCTGGGCCCAGATACTGGGGCCGCCCCGCTGTAAACGCATTTCCCATCGATAGATATTCTTTAATCTTTTTTTGACGCAGAGAACGCAGATAGACGCAGAGTTTTGATTAATAAAACATGGTCTTTAACCTGGCGGCCTGCTTCGCTAAAACGAAGCAGGCCTATTATTTTGCTTCTGGTGTTAGTTGGTCTTTTGGTTTTTGAATGTAACCTCCATTCCTGGCATAGATTTTTATATGGATAACTTGAGGCCTCAGAGTTTCCTGACCTGGTGATATACTTTCATGATACCGATGGTATTATCAGCCGAGACATGAAAACAGCATATTTACGGAGTGTGTTAACCCGCTTGCTCTCGGACTCGTCGACTGCAGTATATCAGCTTGCCTCGGTGTGAAGCGGACCGGTCGAAATTCGGCGTCCATGCACTCAGTTCTCCCTGCTCGAAACGTCCTGTTTCTCGCTCCGCTTCACAGCCCTCGGCTTCGCTGTGTACTGCCACGTCTCCTCGTAGGTCGCTTCACTGGGTTAACACACTCCTGGTAAGGATTACTGTACTTCAGTATAGTCTGGGTCGGGCCGGAAATTATTCTGTGGTTTCACGGGGTGGAGGAGAAGATGGAGGAAAAAAGAGAGAAGATTAATCAAGCCATAGCTGATATGTTGGAAATCCCTCGGGATCTGGTGCTCGATATTCCACGGCTTACGGTTATTGGACAGCAAGAACTATATTTGGAGAATCACAAAGGCATAATCGAATATGATTTACAACGGATAAGGATCAGTTTGGCCCGGGGGTTCCTGGAAGTAGAGGGGGAAGGGTTGGAGATCAAAGCCATCGTACCGGATGAAATGATAATCTACGGCCAGATCAGGGTTATTAGATATCATGAATAGTGAGGGAGGCCGTCACATTGAAAATAAGGTGGGCTGATTATTTCGGTGGTTTTCTGGTGGTTGTATTTCGGGGAAGATATCCGGAACGAATAATCAACCTGGCACTTTCCCGGGGAATTTTCCTGCAGGACGTAAAAAAGGGCGATGGTGAAATCAGTTTTCGCGTGCGAGCCAGCAGTTTCAAAGCCCTGGAAAGCCTGGCGGAAGAACATAATTACCAACTGGAGGTGGTAGACAAGGGGGGCCTGCCTTTTTACCGCCAGCTTCTGCTGCGCAGGGGTATGCTGCTGCCGGGAGCCCTGATTTTCATTCTGGCCTTATACTTTTTATCATCGTTCGTCTGGTTTTTGGAAGTCAGCGGCAACCGCCAGGTATCGACAGGTCAGATTTTAAAATGTGCGGCCCGGCATGGACTATATGAAGGAGCTCACAAACGGAATTTCAGCAAGAATTCGGTAGAGGAAGGTATCATAAGAGACCTGGGTGTGCTGTCTTATGTGGGAATTGAGGTCAGTGGGGTTAAAGCCCGCATTGAGGTGGTGGAAAAAGTCTTGCCCGGGGACGAAGTAACTGGTCCCTGCCACCTGGTAGCTGTTCGCGATGGTATGGTTGACAGCTTGTTGGTGTTGGAGGGTCAGGCTCTGGTAGCGGAGGGTGCTACGGTGTCTCAGGGCGACATACTCATCTCGGGCATCGTTTTTCCGCTCCAGGTTGAAGAAGTCAGTGGTGAGGAGACGGTTCCATCTCATCCCCGCCTGGTTCGAGCCCGGGGGCATATCAAGGCACGGGTCTGGTACGAAGGATACGGGGAGTGGCCGCTGTTTCAAGATAAGGTGGTTTTAACCGGGAAGGAAGCGGAGAGAATCGTGATCCAAACCCCCTGGAAACATTTTTATCTGCGGGGGAAGGAGCTGCCCAGGTTCAAGCAGGCTGAGCGGCAGGCCAGTGATTATCTCTGGTCTACGCCCTGGGGAAAAATAGGCTGGCAAACTCAGGTTATACGTGAAAAAAAGGTGGTTAAGACCAGTTATTCTGAGGAAGAAGCTCTGGAACAGGCTCAAAGTCGGGCACTTGGTAGTTTACAAAAGAAGATGCATCAGGCCGAAAAAATACTCGATACCCGCCTGGAACTGGTTTCTTCTCCGACGGAACCGATGATAAGAGTGAAGGCGTATTGTGAAACCCTGGAAGAGATTGGGCAGGCGCAGCCCATTAATGTCGACAAAAATGCTGGCTAGTGTGAATCATAAAATGTGATATAATAAGTTACGAAATAACGGTCAAATTGCAGATTTTAGCGTTTTAGGGGGTAATTGTTTTTGTCAGATACAGAAGCCAGGATCAGCATCGAAGATAATCTGGATGCGGCTATTTTTTTTGGAGCTGGCGATGCTAACTTTAAATACCTGGTTGATACCTGTGATGCCGAGGTTATTGCGCGTGGTGCTGATATATTAATCAGGGGTGAAAAGGATGCCGTAAATCGGGCGGGCAAGTTAATCAAAAGCGTACTGGAAATCGTTAAGAGCGAAAAAGAACTCACTATATCTGATATAGAATACATCCATGAACTGCTGCGCAGGGGTAAGAACGTGAACTGGCAGGCCATTGCCTCAGGTACGGTTCTTACGACGACGCGGGGCAAAGCCATCAAGGCCAAGACTCTGGGACAAAAAAGGTACCTCAGGGCCATGCTGGAAAACGACATTGTCTTTGCTATTGGTCCGGCGGGGACAGGTAAGACGTACCTGGCCGTAGTAATGGCAGTAAGAGCCCTGCGCAACCGGGAGGTAAACCGCATCGTTCTGGTCAGGCCAGCCGTGGAGGCAGGTGAAAAGTTGGGGTTCCTTCCCGGGGACTTTATAGAAAAAGTAAATCCTTATCTCAGGCCTCTTTATGATGGCCTTTTTGACATTTTGGGTGTGGACGTAGCCCAGCGCTACATGGAGAAAAATATCATTGAGGTGGCTCCTCTGGCCTTTATGAGGGGACGAACCCTGAACGATGCTTTTATAATTTTGGATGAGGCGCAGAATACTACTTCTCAGCAGATGAAGATGTTTTTGACCCGTTTGGGGTTTGGCTCCAAGGCGGTAATTACAGGGGATATTACTCAGGTGGATCTACCCCGGGATGACTTCTCTGGATTAATTGAGATTCAAGGTATTTTAAAGGGCATACCGGGAATTTCTTTTCAATACTTGACCTTGCATGACGTGGTTCGTCATCCCCTGGTCCAACGTATCATCGATGCTTATGAAAAATTTGAGTCCTCAGCGGAAGGAAAATCCTCGCTGAAGGAGGGCTAACCATGAATTTTCTCACCGCCGTGTGGGATTATGTAAAGGATAAGATTTCCAGGTTTTTTAAGAGTACTACCACTCGCCGGGTTATAGGATATCTGGTGTTTTTTTTGTTTCTTACGTTAATACTGTTTACCAATTTTAGAACCGATGAAGTGCAGCTGCGTCCGGGACAGATTAGTCCCCGGGAAATCAGGTCACCGGTTACCCGGGTTATTGTAGATGAGGAGCGTACTGCTGAGTTAAAACGTATAGCGGCCAGCAAAGTACAAAAAGTTTATCAGGAAGACAAGGAGGCCTTGCCGCGTTCCAAACGTCAGCTGCAGGCATTTGAGGACAAGACCACCCAGATTAAAAATGATGAGGAGCTGGCTCCCGAAGAAAAACGGGCTGCTATCGATGCCCTTCTAACTCCAGTTATAGAGGAAAAACGGGTATCAGGGTTGGATTCTCAGGGCATTGCCCAGTATATAGTAAACGCCAGTGCCGATGACATGAGCCGCATACGGCAGCAATCGGTCAAAATTGTGAATGATTTAATGAATAAGCCCATAACGCAGGAAGCACTGTCTTCTGCCTATGAGCAAGCCGCCGCCAAGGCCTATGGCCTGGGGTATGGGGCGGAAGCTCAGCAGTTCATCCACCTGGCGGTGGTCCAGGCCCTCCAACCCAACATGATTTTTAATATGGAGGCTACCCAAAAAGCCATAGATGAAGCAATGGCTCAGGTTCTACCGGTACAAAGAACCATCAAGCAAAACCAGACCATCATCCGGGCGGGTGATCCGGTTACCGAGGAACATGTCGAAATACTTCAGCAGCTGGGCCTGCAGAGGGGCAAGAGTTTTGGTATGGCCCTGGGGGGAACAGCCCTGTTCGTACTGATTACATTCTTGCTGACTATAGAGTACCTGCGCCGTCATCACCGCGATTTACTGCGGGAGGATCGGCTGATGGTTCTTCTGGGCATGATTATATTACTGGTAGTGCTGCTGGCCAAACTGCTTACGGTGATAAATATTGGTAACAATCCTGCGGTAAACTCTATGACCGGCTATCTTATTCCGGCTTCGGTAGGTGCGATGCTGGTGGCGGTATTACTCGATACCCGCCTGGCTTATCTGGTAGCTATGATACTGGCTTTTTATGTGGGGATGCTTACCGAGGGTAATCAGCTGGCTTTTGCCCTTACCGCTTTTATCGGGGGAGTTGTCGGGGTGTTCGGAGTATCCCGGTTGAGTCAGACCTCGGATTTGGCCAGATCCGGTGTGTATATAGCTCTGGCCAACCTGGCCACATTCCTTACCGTGACTATCATTGACGGCAATCTGGATCTGACCATACTGGGTACCGGAAGCTTGATGGGCATTATGAACGGTTTTCTTTCGGCGGTGCTGGTGATTGGCTTTCTGCCTTATCTGGAGTCGGCCTTTTCCGTTACCAGCCTGGTTAAATTACTGGAGTTATCCAATCCCAACCAGGAAATACTCAGGAGATTGCTGGTAGAGGCACCGGGGACTTATCATCACAGCATTATGGTAGGGAACCTGGGTGAAGCCGCGGCAGAAGCGGTGGGGGCGCAGCCCCTGCTGGTTCGGGTAGGAGCTTATTATCACGACATCGGTAAGCTGAAGAGACCTTACTTTTTTGTAGAAAATCAGATGAATTTCGAAAACCCCCATGAGAAAATTGCTCCCAGTTTGAGTGCCCTGATCATCACTTCTCATATCAAAGACGGGGTGGAGATGGCACGAGAGGGACGACTGCCCAAGCTGGTGGTTGATTTTATCGAACAGCACCATGGCAGCAGTCTGGTAAAATATTTTTACAGCCGGGCTCTGGAGGAGGATGCCGATCGCCGGGTGAACGAAGAGTCATTCCGGTACGAAGGTCCTAAGCCGCAGACCAAAGAGGCGGCGCTCATTATGCTGGCTGATTCAGTGGAAGCAGCGGTGCGTTCATTGCCTGATGCCACGCCGGGTAGAATTGAGGGAATGGTGCGCAAGATAATAAAGGATAAGCTGGATGACGGACAGTTGGAGGAATGTAACCTGACGTTCCGCGACCTGGATGTTATTGCCAATGCTTTCTGCAAAATATTGAATGGAATCTATCATAACCGTATAGAATACCCGGAAACTTTGGTACAGGAGTTTGAGAGCAGGAGAGGACAAAATGGAACTAATGGTGATAAATCAGCAGAAGAAGATTGAGTGGAGTCCAGCTCTGGAGGCAGTTCTACGGGCGGTCATGCAGCAGGCTGCAGAATTATTCGAGTTACAGGCGGACGAGGTCAATGTGCTGTTGGTCGATGATGTGCAGATACAGGAACTTAACCGGCTTTATCGGGGGCAGGATCGGCCTACCGATGTACTGTCTTTTGCCCTCCAGGAGGCGGGAGAGAATGAACCTCTTTACGACATGCCGGAAGAGGAGAGAGGTCTTCTGGGCGATATTGTTATCTCTCTGGAAACTGCGTGGCGGCAGAGCCAGGAATACGGGCATGGTTTAGAGCGGGAAACCGGGTTTCTGGCTGTGCACGGACTGCTTCATCTGTTAGGCTATGATCACCAGGATGAAGAGGAACTTAATGTTATGAGGAAAGCAGAAGAAAATATTCTTAATGCAGCGGGATTAGGCCGATAAGCATGGTTAATAATAAGAACGCCAGTTTCAAGAAAAAATTGGGCTGGGCCTGGGATGGGCTGATTTATACTCTTACTACAGAGAAGAACATGAAGATTCATGGTGCGGCAGCGGTAACGGTGGCTGCCACGGGGATCTGGCTGCGGATCTCTCGGTTGGAGTGGGGCCTGCTGGTTATAACCATTTTTATGGTGTTAGCCGCAGAGACCATAAATACAGCGGTGGAAAAAGCCGTGGACCTGTATACTGAAGACTACCACCCCTCGGCCGAAATCGCCAAGAATGTAGGAGCCGCAGCCGTACTGCTGACGGCAGTGGCTGCCGTAATGATGGGGATAATAATATTCGGCGGCCGCATAGTTAACTTTTTGCGATAAGGGGAATTATTATGAATGAGGCGGGATTGATAGAGTATGCACGTGCTGTTCGTAACCATGCATATGCTCCTTATTCTGGATTTAAAGTGGGAGCAGCAATTCTGGGACGTTCGGGCCGGGTATATACCGGATGCAATGTGGAAAATGCCTCATATGGTCTGACCATCTGTGCTGAGCGAGCCGCAGCAGCCAGGGCCATATCGGATGGAGAAAGAGAATTTGTGTGCCTGGCTCTGGTAGGAAGTGGTGAGGGGTTTACTTATCCGTGTGGGGCCTGTCTTCAGGTGCTGGCTGAATTTGCCCCTCGGTTAAATATTATTACGGTAAATAAAGCAGGGCAGACCAGAAAAAATCTACTGGAGGAATTATTGCCTCAAGTGTTTGCTCTTAACAGGGAGGAGTTCAATGGGGGTTAAGTCTGGATTCGTAAGTATCATTGGCCGACCCAATGTGGGGAAATCGACATTTTTAAATACAGTTATAGGTCAGAAGATAGCTATAGTATCCGATAAACCGCAGACTACCAGAAACCGTATTCAGGGGATATACACTTCGGAATCCGGCCAGATCATATTTATCGATACCCCGGGTATACATCGGCCGCGCAATAGACTGGGCGAATACATGGTTGGAGTAGCTCAGGCTACCGTTCGCGATGCAGATGTCATCCTGTATATGGTTGACGCAGCTGATACTTCGCGATCGGGCCCAGAATTCATTTCCGAGGCCTTCAGTAAAAGCAGTATTCCGGTCTTTTTAGTGGTGAATAAGATTGATCTGGTTGACCAGGAACAGGTGGAAGCCTGTGTCCAGCGTTATCGTTCACAGCTGAGATTTGCCGAGGTTATGCCGATATCGGCGGTTCTGGGGACTAATGTCAATGTTTTGGTTAACAAAATTCTTGATTATCTCCCCGAAGGGCCGTATTACTATCCTCTGGATGAGGTTACGGATCAGCCCGAGCGGTTTATTGTCGGTGAACTGATCCGAGAAAAGGCTTTGTACCTGACCCGGGAGGAGGTGCCTTATTCCCTGGCGGTGGAAGTGGAGGAAATGAAGGAACGCCGGGGTAACAAGGCTTATGTGCGCGCGGTTATTTTTACTGAGCGGGATTCTCAGAAGGGAATAGTTATCGGTAAGGGTGGGCGCATGTTAAAAAGCATCGGGGCGGCGGCTCGATTGGATATTGAGAACCTGCTGGGGTTGGATATTTACCTGGATTTATGGGTTAAGGTTCGTAAAAATTGGCGTAATCAAGAAAAACATCTTAAAAGCCTGGGTTATAAATAATTTCGGGCGGG
>JAAZLJ010000100.1 GCA_012799365.1 Syntrophomonadaceae bacterium
CGCGAAGCCTGCCAGGAGTTTGAAAGCATTTTTCTCTACCAGATGATACGAGCCATGCGGGCCACCATACCACGTTCCGACTTTTTCGGTTCCAGTTACGGCCGAGATGTATTCGAATCGATGCTGGATGAGCAATATGCCCAGGAAATGTCGCAAACCGAATCAATCGGACTGGGAGAATTGATATACCAGCAGTTGAGTGCTAAATAGCAAGCACGGAGACGATTTCGGTACTGCAAAATCAATACTGTTCCGAAGAATATATATGGAATCCGTTACCTACGCGCTTTACCTGGCTGAACGTGCCATACGTTTGGCGGGAGAAAGCGTTTTTTGCCAAACGATATAGCACCCTACCGATAACAGACAGGAATGAGACCGGGTAAGAACGAAAAAAGAAAGACGAAGTCCATGGCTTCGTCTTTCTTTCCATATCCAAGAGTCCTGCACTCATATATTAGCTCAGAACTAGTTTACCTGGCAACCTTCCGTGGAACATACCGGGGCATAATTTCTTTCTTTTTAGCCCAACGACGATAGACCTGGTCACCCAGAAACGTTATTACCGTAACTTTATCGGAATCAATATCTATATCAACCACCACATAGCTATCGCGATACTTTAATTCCCAAACATCACCTGGCCTGCGCGATAAGATCTGGCCTTTTTGTACCACGTTAGCCAACAGTGCCTCAACCTCTTGGTCAGACTGGTCAAAACTGAATGTTCGCTTGCGGTATCTTTTAATAGCATGTTGGCTCACTACAATATCCATCATAACCCTCCTCGCATTATTCAATTAGGTGAGCCCTGACTGAATAATGTTACCCTGAATCCATGGCATTAAGCATCGAAAACGCCCTGTGCCCAAGTTATAAAGCACCGATACGGTAATTTCCTATGCGGCACTGTTATGTAAGGACAATGACTTTAACCACCCGGAAAACCCTTTTTACCGTGTTTTTTGCCTATGCTTATACCAATATAGGTCTCTTGACATCTCTTCTATCTTACCTGGTGGAGTGCATAACGCCGATTGCACCATGTACGAATAAAATGCCATCATCCTAAAAAAATAAGTACATTTAACTTAAAGCTGAAAAGAAAACCTGGCACATGAACGATTCGACTACAGGTAGGGAGGTACTATCAAATAGCACCTCCCATCCTCTCCTCTGGCGGAACAATAAAGTAGTAAACTCTCGGGATATTAAACCCGTTTTATACCTCTAAATTGGATATCCTATATGGAACAATACCTATTGCCGCACTATTTCTGTTAGCCACAAAAATTCAGGACTAATAATCTTATATGGAACAGGTATTATTTGATTATTGGCTCACCCAGGGGCAATATCGTCTTGCCAAAAGCATTATTCAATACTACGCCTGTAGCCATATACATAGCTAAAATACATGCACTTAAAGCAACATAAGCGGTAACAGCTGTTACACCCGCTCCACCCATTACTCCTAATTTCATAAATGTTACAAAGAACACCATGGCATCCAAAAGGCAGACCAGTATTCCCATTACTGCCGGACTTTCATGTAAGTAAGCCGGCGTCCAGGCTACAAGAGCAACCAATAATATAATCCATGCCCATCCATTTGCAGTTGCATCCATGACCCATCCATTGCATCCGTTAACGTAACCTAAAATATCACAAACTCCTCCGACAAACATAAAGAATGAGGCAAAGAATAAGAATACGTTACCGCCAGTTACACTACCTTCTTTTAGTTCAATAAGTGCCACTGGAAACTGTACCAGAAACCCCCCCAGCAACCATATACCAATATAAGGAGCAGCCGAATGGTCTATTTTCCCAGATAATAAAGCATAAAACAGTATAGTCGCTATACCAACTGCAATCAAACCTGCTGGCGCAGGATTCGCCCACCCATTATTATTCCCTGACATAAACACCCTCCCTTTCAATAAACAAGCCATTTTGAATTTCGAAGATAATGCAATTTACTTTTAACATTTCATTTAACCAGGGTATATAAGAATTATGCTATAGTCTCTGTCGCCACCACCTTTCCACTTCTTTATCGTAAATTTCTTCCTGCGTAGTGATTTTAAAAAATCACCCCTTATCCGGTGCTGCAAGAAGACCCATAGCTTGTCCCATGTTGCAGCACCAAACATGCCACTTCCTATAGTTCTGTTAACTTGAATTACCTTAAACTACTGCATATATCTCCGAAAACCTTGGTTACTTCTTGGTTACCGTTGATTCTTATAAGCAATCCTTGCTCCTGATAATAAGTTAATAACGGTTCGGTCTGTTGTATATAAACCGCGAGACGATTGGCGACTGTGGCCTCAGTGTCGTCACTGCGCTGATATAATTCACCACCACATTGATCGCATTTACCTGCTTCCTGAGGAGGATTGAACTCAATGTTATATGGTGCACCACATTGCCGACATATCCGACGACCAACCATCCGTGCCATCAAGATTTCGTCTGCAACTTCAATGTTAATGGCTGCATCCAGACTTCGTTCCAAACCGGCAATAATTTGTTCCAGAGCATCAGCCTGAGGCACTGTACGGGGAAAACCATCCAGCAAAAACCCCCGTACACAATCCTCTGCCGCCAGCCTCTCTCGAACAATACCTATGGTCACACTGTCCGGGACCAGTTGACCCCCATCCATGAAAGTTTTAGCTTTCATGCCCAGTTCTGTCCCTTCCTTAATAGCCTCCCGAAACATATCCCCGGTTGATATGTGAGGGATTTTAAACTCCTTCACCAACATTTCCGCCTGTGTTCCTTTACCGGCCCCAGGTGGTCCCATAATAATAAGATTCATCACCCTTACCTCCTAAAGTAGCAACCCGAATTACTGCATCTTCCCTGACAGCTTCTTACCTGAAAGAAAGATTGTTTGGCTACAGCATCCAGGCCAGATTAAGCCTTCTTAATCATCCGATGGGATCCTCATTTTGTAGAACGAACGCCAGACAAAGTACAGAGCAACGGCCAGGAAGATGAGCCCCACGGTCGGAGCTACTTGTCTGAATGACTCGGAAATAGCAATTTCCATAGCCAGCA
>JAAZLJ010000101.1 GCA_012799365.1 Syntrophomonadaceae bacterium
CTGAATGCAGCGAAGAAATGGCTTCCATGACCAGATAAGCAGTTAGTTCTGCCTTTTCTTTAAGCACCGCCGTACGAGCCACGACATGGCTGACTTCCTCCTGCCAGTTGTCGAGCACTGCACTAACCGCCTGTGCCAGATGGGCATCGTCCAGATCATCCCCCACCTGAACCGGCTCCTGGTTATATAGTCTAAGAAAATGATCTACTTTGGGGTCATAGGAAATACCGATAAAGGGTATGCCGGTACAGGCCGCAAAAATCAGTGAATGTAACCGCATTCCAATTAAGAGATGGAATCGGGAAATCAGCGCCATGGTCTCCAGGGAAGAAAGGTTTTCTTCTACCACCAGGGCCCGGCTGCCCATCAAAGAGGCCAGTTTATGAGATTGCTCGATATCCTGAGTATGCTGCAAAGGAACAATGACTACCTGATACCCCCGGGCGGACAGATTATCCAGAGCCCGGGCCAGACCTGGTTCCCAGTTCATTTGCTCCCACTCCCGCACCGAAACCCCGATGAGATTGGATTCGGGGCGCAGTCCCATCCCGGATAACACCGCATCCGCACGGTTCAGTTCTGCTTCCCCTGGTTCCAGAACAAAAACAGGATCTGCCGTCACCTGAATAGGAGGCCTTGTAACTCCGCATTTTAGCAGTAATTCCTGCGAATCCTGGTCCCTCAAGGTTACCAGATTTACCCGGTTTACCACCGCCCGTATCATCTTTTTGCTCAGTTTCCTGGTTATAGGTCCAACCCCCTGGGCATAGAACACCACGGGAGTCCCCAGCAGCTGGGCCAGGAACACAATGCCAAGATAGTAGGGAAGAGAGAAGGGACCGGTAATGTCCTGCAGCAGGCTGCCGCCACCACTGATCAATAGATCAGCTCGACGTAATTCCCTGATCAGTACCAGAGGATTAACCCGACTTACGGCCGGCAAACCGTGAGTCGCCCGAGTCCGGTCCGGGTTGGCTGATAACACTACAAAATCGATGTGCGGATTAACCTTTTTTAGAGACGAAGTTATAGCAGTTAACAGAGCTTCGTCCCCCGCATTATCAAACCCATAATATCCAGAAAGTACGACACGCATATCCTTTTCTCCTGAAATTTTCTCTTATAATCATAACCTCCGGTCGCTCCTGGCGTCCAGAGCTCGGCATCTACATTTAAATAACCGAAGCATCTTCGAGATTCACCTATTACTGATTTTCCCGGATGCTATCTAGAAGTTCTTTGGTTTTAGCTTCATCCGCCACCCAGTAACTGCCACCACCGATCGTTTTCGGTTTGCCGGGCAGGGTGTAGGTGTTGATGGTTACGTCTTCGCTGGCAGCATAATATCCCGCCAAAGTCAGTATGTCCCGGTGCTGTAGATTGGTATCAGTATACTTGAGGCCCTCGGTCACCAAAGCCGGGCTGGTCACAATACCGCGAACAGAAAATACCTGGTCGCCCAATGCTTTAACAAACTTCTGCTGTCTTTCGACCCGACCGATATCACCCAGCCCATCACTGCGGTAACGTACATAGGCCAGAGCATCCGACCCCTCTAACTTCTGGATACCAGATTGCAGATTTATACCCTCGGCCGGATAATACATACGTTTTTCGACATCAATGGTCACCCCGCCCATGATATCTATCATCTTCTCAAAACCCTTAAAGTCTACTTCCGCCCAACCATCTATGGGAACATGCAGCAGGTCCTCCACCGTACTCTGCAGCAGTTCCGGCCCACCCAGGGCATGAGCACGATTTATCTTATAGGGGCGGGATTGTCCCTTGATCAGCACCCGGGTATCCCGGGGCACCGATATGATGTCCACTCGATTCTGGCGGGGGTTGCAGGAGGCCACCATAATGGTATCTGAACGGGATGGTTCCCCAGCTTTACGAGCATCTACTCCGATGAGCAATATGGTTTTATTCGCCGGTTTGAAAAGCCCTGAAATCGTGGTTCGTAAAGGATGATCATCATTTATCAAGGCGCTGGCGGTGACACCAACCACAAAGCAGATAACAAATACCCCGGCCAGCGTAAACAGCCTCTTCAATTTAATACCTCCGACTTTCAGCTTGATCTATACTTCTGTCTGAATACTTGAAATACAAAGCGCGGTAAAGCCAACTGTCGGCGCCAACGCTTGGGCTCCTGGAAAAGCCGATACAACCACTCTAAATTGAGCCGAATAAATATTTCAGGAGCCCGGGCTACCTCACCTGCCAGAACATCCAGACTTCCGCCCACTCCTACCGCCACCGGCACCTTGCAATCGATCAGGTAACGTCGGATCCAGAATTCCTGGTACGGTGCTCCCAGGGCTACAAAAAGTAAATCCGGCTGCTTCTCTCGTATAGCTGTTAGAATCGCATCGGTTTCATACTCGGCAAAGTATCCATGTTGGGTACCAACCACCTGCAGACCGGGAAAGCTTGTCTCCAGATTATTGGCAGCCTTCCCGGCTACTCCCGGCCGGGCACCAAGTAGAAATACTCTCCAGCCTTCCTCTGCTGCCATTCGACTCAAGGCCACCATCAGATCTATGCCCGTCACCCTTTCCTGTAACGGACACCCTAAAAAACGGGCAGCCCAGACCACACCCGCTCCATCTGGAGTCACCAGGTCGGCTTGATTTATGACCTGCTGTAGTTCAGGGTTCTGGAGCGCAGTATAGATAATCTCAGCATTAAGCGTAATTACATGCCGTGGACGCCTTTCTAGTATAAACTGGTTTATGATTTCCAGGGTTGTAGGCATGTCTACCCGATGCACCCGGCAGCCCAGAATGTCAAGCCAGGGTGCTGCCTGACTTACTTGCATCATCATTCTCCACCATTCGACAAATTCAAATACACACTTAATATAATACGTATCCGTCTACTTGACAATTATAGCATGACCTTTCTATCACCAATAATCTACAGACGAAAAGTTCTCCCTGCCCGGTTGTGAGAACAGACACAGATTAACGCTGATTATTATGATTAATAAGTCATTAGAATTTAGAGAAATGTGGGGTATTTCGGCTTGCTTCAGTGTAAAGCGGACCCTCAGGATTCGGCGTCCATGCGCTCAGCCTTCGGTGCTCGAAACGTCCTGTTTCTCGCTCCGCTTCACAGCCCTCAGCTGCATGTGTACTGCGACGTCGCCTTCGGCCGGCGCTCAGGCTCCGCCTTCGATTCCGCCGGCACTTGCCGAAACATCGTCGGCTTCGTAGGTCGCTTCGCCAGGTTACCACACTCCCTTTAAAGGTTGTTTTATATCTTCAGCGGATTCACCAAGTTTTCTGCGTTAATCTGCGTCCATCAACGTATATCTGCTGTTTCAAATCGGTTTCATAGCCGGGCGCAGTAATCGTCCACCACCCGCGCTATAGCCCGGGCGATCTTTTCCTGTTCTTCTGCCGCCACCAGCAACCTTTCTTCCTCAGGATTAGAAATAAAGGCAGTCTCCACTATTAACGCCGGTACGCCAGCTTTACGCAATACTGCCAGGTCTTCTCGTGGTTTGGCTCCGCGATTAAAAATTCCGACTGCTTCCGCTACCGCCCGCACAAGTGTTTCTGCCAATGTTTTGGTATTCTGAGCTGGATTGTACAGAGTCTCTACCCCATTAGCCTGACGGTTCTGGTGAGCATTAGCATGTATCGAAATAAAGAATTGTGCGCCCACCCGATGGGCCTCAGCCGCCCGAGCAGCGGGAGCCTTAAAGCTATCACCTTCCCTGGTCATTACCACCCTGTACCCATGATCAATTAGACATCCTTTAAGCCGGTGGGCAATAGCCAGGTTGATATCCTTCTCTTTTATCCCGGTATGCCCAACGGCTCCAGGGTCTTTACCGCCGTGTCCAGCATCAACCACTATCCTGGCTGGGGACTGGTTTGACCTGATGGTTGGTGGCAGGATCTCCACCGTCTCTATCCAGGCCAGTTTACCCGCCTGCTGTAATCGTTGCCAACATTTTTCCGCATTCTTGCGGTCACGAAATGAGCCCACCTGGACCAACACCCGGTGCATTTTCATAAAAAAACCCCCTTCCTGGAAACTATATTACGGAAGAAGGTTAGCTTTTCCTAAAGCCCTCTTATTGAATTTACGTTCAACGTCTGTCTCATTCTTAATTAACTGGCCGAATACTACAACCATTTTCTATAATCAGGCCCGCTCATACCCGATTTTCAATTACTACAAAGAACCAACCCGGTTGACCGCCGCATCTAACATCTGATCCTCCGCCTGTACTATTTTTTGATTCGCCTCATAAGCTCTTACTACGGTGATCAGTTCAACCATCTCCCGAACGGCGTTAACATTGGAGGTTTCCAAAAAACCCTGCATAACACTGGGATTTAGAACATCCTCATCTTCCTGCCCGCCAGATTCAAACAGATTATCACCGATCTTAACCAATGAACGCGGATCTTCAAATCGCACTATGCGCAGGGTGTCGACCAATTCGGTTCCCAGCATCACGTTCCCTTGCGAATCTACAGCCAGTTCCCCTTCTCCTTCCAGTTGTATAGGCCCTGCTGACCCTAAAACCGGGTACCCTTGATCGGTAGTTAACAGCCCTTCATCATTGAGCTTAAAAGCCCCGTTGCGGGTGTAACGTTCCCCTCCGGGAGTTTCCACCACGAAATAACCATCTGACTTCAGTGCCAGATCAAGCGAGTTTTCTGTTTTTTGCAGGTTACCGGTAGAGTAGTCAGTTGCTATTTCCGCTATGGCCGCCCCCGTACCCAATGTGCCCACCAGAGGGGGTCCTGGCGGATGTGCCATACCTCGGGTCGGTATATCACCTATTCTTCTTATCCGCATCTGGGGAAAAGCCTGTACCGCTGTCACATCTTTCTTAAAACCCGGAGTGCTGACATTGGCCAGATTATTCGCGATAACGTCCTGCCGGGCCAACTGAGCCATCATACCTGAACATCCCGTGTATAATCCACGAATCAAATCAGTAAGGCCTCCTTCATAATACAAACCCAAAAAAATAGTCTCCTTTTATTTATCGGAGACTACAGACAAAATCTTTAAATTCATTCGATCCTAGATTATGCGACGGGCTCCCGGAGCCTTGGCCCGGGCCAACACCGACATACTGCTCAGTACTTTACCGGTGCCCAAAGCTACACAGGAAATAGCATTTTCAGCTACATGAACCGGCAAATCGGTCTCACTTGACAGTAAGGTATCCATACCGTGAAGCAGAGAACCTCCCCCGGTCATCATGATACCGTTGTTTAGGATGTCTGCTGCCAGTTCCGGCGGCGTTATTTCGAGAACTTCCTTGACTGCGTCCATCACCGCCTGAATTGGTTCTTGTAAGGCATGCCAACTTTCTTCGGCACTTACTTGTACCGTCTTGGGTAATCCGTTAACCAGATCTCGTCCCCGTACCTCCATAAAATCATCCCCGAAGCGTTCGCTCGGATACGCTGTTCCAATACTTATTTTCAACTCTTCAGCTGTACGGTCTCCAATAAGCAGTTTATGTTCCCGACGTAACTGCCTGATTATAGCGTCATCAAACTTGTCCCCTCCCACTCGAAGTGAAGTGTGGCAAACAATGCCTCCCAGGGACAAGACGGCCACATCGGTAGTCCCTCCTCCGATGTCTACTACCATATTACCAGTTGCATCCGAGATGTTGATGCCAGCCCCCAGAGCTGCCGCCAATGGTTCTTCGATGAGATAGGCCTGCCTGGCTCCAGCTGCCATAATAGCCTGTCTTACTGCCCTCTCCTCCACATCAGTGGCTCCCGTCGGTATGCATACTACCACCCGCGGCTTGAAAATAAAATGCCGGCCTACTACGCGTTTAATAAAATAATTCAACATTTTTTCAGTTACATCATAGTCAGCTATTACGCCTTCTTTGAGAGGTCGGATGGCTACGATATGTCCTGGGGTTCGGCCTAACATACGACGAGCCTCTTCTCCAATGGCGATGACTGTATCACTGGGTTGATCTATAGCTACTACAGATGGTTCATGGAGTACAACTCCCTTTCCCCTGATAAAGACTAAAACACTTGCCGTGCCCAGATCAATGCCTATATCTTCTGCGAACACCCAGCTTCCTCCTTTTTTGAGCATTTCGGTTTGGCTAGCTCAATATTTCTACTTCTTGTACCAAAATCCCTTTTTTAACTTGGATGCTGGGCCATATATTTCTGCCGAGTGGCTTCTCCCCCCCGCAGATGCCGCTCTGCTTTATTCTTATTTAAAACCTCCTTGACCTGTTCTGCCAACTGTTTATTAATTCGGGGCAGCCTTTCAGTAACATCTTTATGAACTGTACTTTTACTGATACCAAAGACTTCCGCCGCCTGACGTACGGTGGCTGAGGTTCTAACTATATATTGTCCTACTTTCACCGCCCGTTTTCTTATATAATTTTGCATTACGCCAACCTCCACCTGATTTTAGAACAATATATTCAGGTGGAAAGGCATACAGAACTTGATAATACTGGTGATTATCGGCAGA
>JAAZLJ010000102.1 GCA_012799365.1 Syntrophomonadaceae bacterium
AGCCGGGGATCGGGTGATTATCGAGGAATGTTTGGTGGGTGAAGAGGTAAGTGTATTCGCTCTGGCGGATGGTGAAAATGTGGTTTATCTGGGAGCGGCCCAGGATCATAAGCGGGTTTACGATAACGACCAGGGTCCCAACACCGGGGGCATGGGAGCGTATTCTCCGGCTCCACTTTATACGCCTGAACTGCACCAGACGGTTATGCGCGATATAATTATTCCGACCGCCCGGGCTATGGTAGAGGAGAACTGCCCCTACCGTGGGGTATTATATGCAGGGTTAATGGTGACCGAAGAGGGGCCCAAGGTTCTGGAATATAATGCCCGTTTTGGGGATCCTGAGACCCAGGTGGTGGTGCCTTTAATGGACTTCGATCTTTTTACGGTTCTAGAGGCTGCCGCCGGGGGTCGATTAGATGAGATAGATATTGTTCCCAGTGAAGATGCCTGTGTATGTGTGGTGCTGGCTTCCGGTGGCTATCCGGGTGCTTATACCCGGGGTTACGAAATCCAGGGCCTGAACCAGCTTTCTCCGGGAACCATGGTATTCCATGCCGGAACCAGGCAAGAAAACGGCCGATTGGTGACCGACGGTGGTCGGGTATTGGGTATCTCATGCCGGGGGAAAGATATTCGCCAGGCCATGGATAAAGTCTATGCCGAGGTGGGCAAGGTGGATTTTACCGGGGTACATTACCGAACTGATATTGGCCGGCGAGCTCTGAAACGGCTGAGGTGAGAACATGAATGATCCAAGAGTGCGGGTATTGGTAGGCCTGTTGGCCATTGGGGTTATTGTTGCTCTGTTTAACTACACTCCAGCCCGATTTTTTCTCAAAATGACGGTATTAATTGGTTTACCGTTTATACTGCTGTTTTTATGGTGGCGGCGCCAGCCTCGTTTTGGTATAGCATGGATAGTCGGGGTGCTGGTGATGGGTTTGCTGCTGGGAGCTTACGGCATGATGATGTACAGTTTTCCCGAACAGCTTCAGGTTAAAGAGATAAAAAAGGAAGGAGACATACTGCTGGCTCAGGGCCAGTACGATCGGGCCCTGGATAAATATCGGGAGATAGAACCTTTGAACCAGAAGGAAGCCGCCAAGAAGATGGCAGAGGCCCGGGAACAAAAACAGTTCCATGAAACCTATCTGCGGGCCCGGGAACTGGCCGAACAAGGTGAGAAAGAAAAAGCCAGGCAAGTATTGAAGAGCATACCCAGATCGGCACATGTGTATTCTGAAGCCCACAAATTCCTATCGCAGATGGAGGGAGGGACGTAGTCATGCAACCGGCTGATTTGATTACACTGAAGACTATACGCAAGAACCCGCTGGTAGAAAGGTATATGAACCAGGGGAACACCTTTATCGGTCATATTGGTGCTATTGAGCATGACCAGCGTCATGCCGAACTGGTTTCTTTTCTCAGTTATGATATTCTGAACACCCTGGGTCATTCTCGACGTGAGGCGGAACTGGCATCCATGGCTGGTTATCTTCATGACATAGGGAATGTGGTCAATCGTTATGGGCATGGCATGTCGGGAGCGATAATGGTATTTGATATGCTGGTGTCTATGAACATGGATCCTGAGGAGATCGCTGTTATATTAGGGGCTATAGGCAATCACGAGGAGCGCGCCAATGGACATTCCGTCAATCCGATAGCAGCGGCAGTAATACTGGCAGACAAGTCGGATCTTCACCAGAGCCGGGTAAGGAAAACGGAGTTAGAATCGTTTACCCCCCGGGATCGGGTAAACTTTGCCGTAAAAGAATCAGCTCTGATGGTAAATCCTGATAAGCAAATTATTACTCTCCAACTGAAAATTGATACCCAGTATTGCTCGGTGGTGGAGTATTTTGAGATTTTTCTTACCAAGATGGTTATGTGCAAGCGGGCAGCGGAGTATCTTAATTGTCAGTTTGAATTGTTAATTAACGATGTTAAACTACTATAAGGGGGGGTAGAAATGCATAAACCAGGCTGGAAAGACGAATATACAGATCAGCTGGTACAAGCACTGGTAAACATCGAGAACGAGGATGAAGGCTATCGCTTGTTGGATGACCTGTGCACTATTTCGGAAATCAAAGCCATGTCCCAGCGGTTGGAGGTGGCCAGGATGCTGAATGAGAAACATACCTATACCGATATAGCCGAACAGACTGGCGCCAGCACCGCTACTATTAGCCGGGTAAAGCGGTACCTGTACTATGGCGCCCAGGGTTACCAGGTAGCCCTCAAGCGCTTGAGGGGGCGGATTGATTCATGAAACATCGCGAAGTACCCCGGGGATTCAAGGATTTTCTACCTGCCGAGGTTAAGCTCAAGAGGCGCATAGAGCAGGAGGCGGGGGCTATCTTTGCCAGTTGGGGTTACCAGGAAATAATAACTCCTGCCGTTGAGTACCTGGAAGTTATCGAAGCTACCAGCAGTGTGGATCGGCAGGAGCTATTTCTTTTTCAAAATCGGGATGGCCGTCTGCTGGCCCTGAGGCCGGAAATGACCATTCCGGCTGCCCGCCTGGCTTCCTCTCATTTGCGCAATCAACCCCTGCCCTTGCGGCTTTTTTACCGCTGTAACATTTTTCGTCATACCCAGCCCCAGAAAGGCCGGTATAGTGAATTCTGGCAGATTGGGGTAGAAATGTTGGGAGCCAAAGGGGAAAGGGCTGATGCCGAGGTTATTGCACTGGCAGTGGAAACCATGCGGCGTCTGGGAGTTAAAGATTTTCAGCTCAGTATCAATCATAGCGGTATTTTCAATAGTTTACTGGCAGAGAGTGGTCTTTTGCTAACAGAACGGGAAGAGTTAAGAGAAATGGTAACCAGAAAGGATCTGGTCAGTCTGGAACAGAAGCTGGCCGGTATGGCTCTACCCCGCGATTTCAGAGAAATCCTTTTGAAACTGCCCGTGCTGTACGGTGGTATGGAAGTTTTTGATACGCTGCCAGATGTCGCGGGAATACCTGGTGCTGCTGCGGCGGTGAATGAGCTGAGAAGCCTCTTTTCGACCTTACAGGACTTTGGGGTAGGGGATATGGTGGTAGTGGATCTGGGAGTAGTTAGAGACCTGGACTACTATACCGGAGTGGTGTTTGAAGGGTATTCTTCTAATTTAGGTTATCCTTTACTGGGTGGCGGTAGATATGATCGGGTTATGGAGCATCTGGGTTGGCCCAATCCGGCTACCGGTTTTGCCATCGGGGTGGAACGGGTTATGCTGGCCATGCAGGAACAGGATTCCGTTATCTCCGAGCCCCGCTGTGTGGTAGCAGGTAGTGATTTACCTCTGGTTATGAAAACAGCGGAGCGGCTGCGGAAACAGGGATGGACGGTATGGCTGGATGTAATGGGACAGACTCGCGAGGAGTTAGAAGTGGTATGCCGGGAAAATAACTGCCGACTGGTGCTTGTCGATCAGGATACCCTGTGATATTATATATATTGCCGCTTTACCACGGTAAAGCAATGAGGGGGGGATTAAAGTGTCGACCAGTACTCTAACGATTGCTTTACCTAAAGGTCGCTTGATGGAGCCCTGCCTGGATCTGCTCGGACGGCTGGGGTTTCCTACTCATGGAGTAGAGGAGGAATCCCGCTCCCTGGTTCACGAGTTCGCTGATTCGGGGGTACGGTACATACTGTGCCGTCCTACCGACGTACCCGCCTATGTAGAACACGGAGCAGCAGATCTGGGGATAGTGGGAAAAGATATCATAGTAGAGCAGGGGAAAGATGTTTTTGAAATGGTAGACCTGGGGTTCGGCTACTGCCGTTTTGTGGTGGCGGTGCCGGCGGAAATGGTTGGTGTTCCTCTGGAGGACTTTAATTATAAACGGGTAGCTACCAAGTTCGTCAACCTGGCCGAGGATTACTTTCGCAGCCAGGGAATGCAGATGGAAATCATAAAACTGCATGGGAATATTGAACTGGCACCACTGATGGGTATAGCGGATGTGATAGTCGATATTGTTTCTAC
>JAAZLJ010000253.1 GCA_012799365.1 Syntrophomonadaceae bacterium
GTAATGTTGGTACCGTTATATTCGTTGGTGACGGTATAGCACGTGTCTACGGTCTACAGAATGCCATGGCCGGGGAACTTCTCGAATTCCCGGGTGGAACGTACGGAATGGTTCTTAACCTGGAAGAGGATAACGTTGGTGCAGTTCTACTTGGAGAATATTCACATATCAAAGAAGGGGATATAGTTAAGGGAACTGGCCGCATCATGGAAGTGCCCGCCGGGAAAGCCATGTTGGGCAGGGTAGTTAATGCTCTGGGACAGCCTCTTGATGGCAAAGGTCCTATCAACACCGATGTGTATCGTCCGGTGGAACGGGTGGCTCACGGTGTGGTATGGCGGCAACCAGTTGAACAGCCGATGCAGACCGGTCTCAAAGCAATTGACTCCATGGTTCCCATCGGACGCGGGCAGCGGGAACTGGTTATTGGTGACCGCCAGACTTGTAAAACCGCTATATGCATAGATGCCATTATTAATCAAAAAGGGCAGGATATGATCTGCATTTATGTTGCCATCGGCCAGAAACAATCGACGGTGGCCTCCGTGGTAAATAAACTGCAGGAATACGGGGCGATGGATTACACTATAGTGGTAGCAGCCACTGCTTCCGAGCCGGCTCCGCTGCTCTATATAGCTCCCTATGCCGGGGTGGCTATTGGCGAAGAATTTATGGAAACTGATAAAGCTGATGTGCTTATAATATATGATGACCTTTCCAAACACGCAGTGGCATATCGTGAGATGTCGCTGTTGCTCAGAAGACCTCCCGGACGTGAGGCATATCCCGGTGACGTATTCTATCTACACTCTCGTTTGTTGGAAAGGGCTTGTAAGTTGAACGATCAGCTGGGTGGGGGCTCCATAACGGCTCTGCCTATTATTGAAACCCAGGCCGGTGACGTGTCAGCTTATATTCCGACCAATGTTATATCCATTACTGACGGGCAAATATTCCTGGAGACCGACCTGTTCTATGCCGGTATACGCCCGGCCATTAACGTCGGTCTATCAGTGTCTCGGGTGGGTGGTTCAGCTCAGATCAAGGCTATGAAGTCGGTAGCTGGACAGTTACGTTTGGACTTGGCTCAGTTCCGCGAGCTGGCAGCTTTTGCGCAGTTCGGGTCAGACCTGGATAAAGCAACTCTGGCTCGCTTGACTCGTGGTGAAAAGCTGCAAGAGATACTGAAACAGGGTCAGTATCAGCCGATGGCGGTTGAAGAACAAGTGGTATCGATTTATTGTGGTACCCGGGGCTGGTTGGATGACATTCCCAACGATAAGATACAGGAGTTTGAGGTTGAATTGCACAAGTTTATACGCAGCAGTTATCCTGACATTTTCAAGAATATTGCCGAAACCAAAGCTCTGGATGCCAATACAGAAAAGAATCTAGATAAAGCAATAGAAGAATTCAAGGCCATGTTCTCTTAGGTGGTGAAATAATGGCTGGAAGTGGAGAAAGGGATTTCAAACGGCGGATACGTAGTATCACCAATACGGAACAAATAACCAATGCCATGGAAATGGTGGCGGCCGCCAAACTGCGGCAGGCCGAGGAGGCCGCTGAATCATCACGTCCCTATGCGGATAAATTAGCCGAGGTTTTGTCCCGGTTGTCTGCGGTGGCCAGCGATGTAAAACATCCACTGTTGGAGAGACGGGAAACCATCAGCAATACAACCTATGTTGTAATTACTGGTGACCGGGGACTCTGTGGAGCATTTAACAGTAATGTTATACGGGCGACCAGTGAAGCCCTGGAAAAGGAAACGCGGGAAGTGGAAGCTGGTATCTGTGGTGTGGGTCGTAAGTCACGTGACTTTTTCCGCAAACGCGGTTTTAAGATGCAGGGAGAGTTTGTAAACCTTGGAGACGATATCAGCTTTACTCAAGCCAAAGAAATAGGTCAATTCATCATACAGTTGTATGAAGAAGGCGCTACTGATGAGGTTTATCTGGTGTACGGGAGGTTTGTTAACGTTCTGCGGCAGATTCCGACACTGGTCAAACTATTGCCTATCGAACCTCCTCAGGAGGAGAAAGCCGCGGATGAGGAACAGACAGGGTATATTCTGGACTACCTGTATGAACCCGGCGCGGACGCGATTTTAACTGCTTTGCTGCCCCGCTACGTCGAAAGTCAGATCTATCATGCTATGTTAGAGTCCAAGGCCAGTGAACATGGGGCAAGAATGACAGCGATGGGCAATGCGACTCAAAATGCTCGGGAACTTATTGACGAACTTACCTTGCAGATGAACAAGGCCAGGCA
>JAAZLJ010000262.1 GCA_012799365.1 Syntrophomonadaceae bacterium
GTCTGGATTCAGGCGTATACCCTGATGAAGCCTGGGCAGCTCATAAGGGCCACTCGTTTGATGTGGTCATCATCGACTGCACCCACGGCGATCGGGATTTCGTCAACGGACACGGCTCTTTGAACGGTGCCATCAGGATTAAGGAGCGGATGTTGGCAGCGGGGACGGCGCACGCGGAGACGGTTTTTGTCGCCAATCATTTCTCACATAATGGCGGAATGCTCCATGAGGAAATGGAGGCGAAGCTCAACCCAGCTGGAATCCTAGTCGCCTGGGATGGCATGGTGATTGAGGTCTAGTCGAGGCTACTGGGGGCTGCAGTGATCATATCTAGCGTGACTTTCCTAGTTACGGAGCAGAAAAGCGGCCTAAGGGCCTTCCTGATCGAGTTTTTTAGCACCGCTCTTGTAGTACCGACGCGGATGCCAGATTACAATAGTTCAAGAAGATCAAACAGGGCCCTTTGGGGGGTGGTCATGCGTGAGGGGGTAACCTGATCCCGCTGCCGGGCGGGTAGATATTGGCAACCTACGCCAAAATGAAGGGTGTTTACCTGATGAACGAAGTCGAGATTACGCCAATTCACGTGGGCGCCAGCGGGTTCATTGCGGCCATCTGTCGGGACTTGCGGATTGCGGAGATGATCAACCGATCTGTTCGCTGGGACGAGAAGCAGTGGAAAGTGTCGCCGGGTACCCGAGCGGTTGCACTGATCATCAATATTCTGGTGGCACGACGGCCCCTTTACCGTGTATGGGAATCATTCGAACGGCTTGACCTTCCTGTTTTGTTTGATGAGCCTGTGGAGTTGGATGATCTCAACGACGACGGATTCGGGCGTACGCTCGACAGATTGCATGAGTCAGGTGAGTTACGTAGGATTGTCAGCTCAGTGGCGCTGGCTGCCACCAATCGCTTACCTTTGGGCATTCGGTCCGTGCATGCTGATACAAGCACGCTGTCGCTAGCTGGTAGGTACGAGCCAACGGAAAGTGATATCGCTTTCATGAAAGAGAATCCAGACCGTCAGTTGCTGAAAATCACCCAAGGGAACAGCAAAGACAAGCGGCCCGATTTGAAGCAACTGACCTATGGGCTAGTTGTCACCAGTGAAGGGCTGCCTGTATTGGGCAATGTACATGACGGCAACCTGAGTGACAAGGTTTGGAACCGTGAGGTTCTGGATGAGATCGAGACCAGCTTTCTTGATCCGCGACAGATCGTGTACATTGCCGATCCGGCTTTGGTCACACCAGACAACCTCCGAAAGATGGATGAGCAGAAGATCCGCTTCATCTCTCGATTACCAGGAACCTACAGCCTGGTCAAGAGCTTGAAGGAGAAGGCTTGGGAGCAAGACAACTGGGAGTACATCGGTCGTATCAGCCTTAGTGAGAAAGGGGCTAAGTATCGGGCCCAGAGTTGCATTGATACGCTGAAAGGTCGCTCCTACCGCCTCGTTGTGGTGCACTCCGACGCCCTGGAAAAGCAGAAGGCAAGGAGTCTTGGGAAGGCGATAAAACGGGAGTTTCAGGAGATCGAAAAGGCACGGACCAAGTTGGAGAAGGAACGTTTCCACTGTGAACGCGATGCCCAAAAAGCCCTAGATGCTTTTTACAAAGAGCACAGTCGGCTTCACCACAGACTAAACGGGCGGATCATTGCGGAGGAAGTGGTAAAGCGACCTCCGGGGCGCCCCAAGAAAGGTGTCCAGCCGCCAGTGGTAGTTGAACATCGCATTGAGCTGGAAGTAGTAGCGCCATCGGAGAAGGCACTGCGCAAGGAGCAAGAACTGGCAGGAACCTTTGTGTTGATCACGACCCTCCCGGAGAACGAATGGAGCAACACTGAGATCCTGGAGGAGTATAAGGGCCAGATCAGCGTGGAGACTCGCTTCCGCAATCTCAAAGCAGACCCTTGCATCGTGGATAACCTCTACGTCAAGTCGTCTCACAGGGCAGAGGCGCTAGCTTACCTGTTCCTCTTAGCTTTAATTGTGGCTTCGTTTATTGAGGTGCGGATTCGTCAGGAACTCAAGAAACGCCAGAGACCCTTTCTTGTTCCCGGGAACCGTTGGACCGAACGTCCGACGATGAGCATGATCTTCGATATTCTCAGCGGCGTCTTGGTCGTAAAGATTGGAGATGGCCTAACAACCAGACGAAGGCTGCCATCGAATCTGGATCCACGCGTATACGAACTCCTTGAACTCGCAGGTCTCGACCACAAGGCCTATACTCACGTCAACCATGCAATGTGATCA
>JAAZLJ010000244.1 GCA_012799365.1 Syntrophomonadaceae bacterium
ATACCCTTCTTCGTGGTACTACAATGCTTGTGTTCAAGGTTTTTTGGAAGTACTGGCGTTGGGCCTGGGGGAAGATGGCGGCCGCATAATTGAAGAACGCATACTCCAAAGTGATGGCAGAGTCGTAATTCCTGGTGATCTGGCCGAGGCGATATTTAGCACTGATAATGTTCTTATGCCCGATGGTTATAATGAACGGCCAGTACCAGATGAATTAAAGAAGATGAAACGAATAGCCTGGTGGTGGGCAGCAGCTGGGTATGAAGCTGGATTCATGAGAAAAAATGATAGGGGTAAGAACCTGACTAATGCTGAAATAGTGGAAACGGTTTGTCGCAGTTTATTTCATATGAATGGTCCGTATTCTAATCTTGTACAACCCAGATGGGATAAGGCAGACTTTCTCAACGCCTGGTTTACCATGGACATGCATAATGAAACAAACAATGTTATATGCAGTTTTTGCGGGCAGGAATATGCTTCTGATCCAGAGGCCAGGGTCTATGACGCGTTCTTCACCATGTCGTTATCGACTGCCCTTGGTAGTGGACCGGGGGTTTTTCCCAACCGATTCTGGGATGGTAATCCCAACTTAACCACGTGCAAAAGCTGTCGTTCATACTTTCTGTGTTTTCACATTGTTCAACGTAACCGCTTTTTTATTAATTCTGATTCTCTACAGGTGAACTGGCACTTGAATAGGCTGTTGGCTGGTAAACTCAGGCAGAACCGATTTGCTTATCAAACCGCCTTGCTAGATGCGTTGCAGTTTGATCCTCAATTACGTAGAGGAGTCAGCAGCTGGGGTCTACAGAACCTGGAAGTCCTGGTTCTGGAATGGAACAAGGTAAGCTATTACCCGCTATCGCCCCGACTGGCCAGGATGTTTTTAGTTCCCCAGATTTCTTCAAATATCAGCAAGCTTTCCAACCCAAGGGTGTGGGAAGTAATTCTAAAAGAGCAGTTTGATTATTTACCGACGATGATTTACAAATCACTGCGTGCGTATTTGACGAAGGACATTTCAGCAAAGGATCCAGAGGTTGTCTATGAGCCTTCAAGTATTCAACCTTTAGTTGATTTCATTACGCTCTGTACCGAAATTATCCGATTTTTATCGAAAGAGGAGGGAAATAAAGGTATGGGCTATATAAACATAGGACAGCTTCGTAGATTGGGTGCAGCAGCACCACTGGCCCAGAACGATAACCTGGTATTTCGGCTGCTGGAACTGACCCGATTGAACCGAAAAGCCGATGTATATCATCTACTCTTACGGGTGTATGTAGCCAGGAACATAGAGTTTCCGAGCTCGTTGGCAAGAGTTTTTTCTTTAACCAATCCTGAACTGTTTAAGACCGGCATATATGCCTATATTTCTGGCTTAAGGCATAGGGATAAGGCCGAAGCCAGTACTAATTAGTGAAAGGAGTGTTTATTTAATGAAGATTAAAGGTTTGAGCACTACGGTGATATTTGAAGCCTCGGCCATTAACAGGGACGAAAAGCTGGCCGGTAACATTGCTTCCATTAAAAAACTCTCTCGTTATAACGGGACTTACTCATTTATGAGCAGGGCCTTTCTGCGTCACCACCTATTTGAAACCCTGCAGGTGCTTCATGGATGGGAGGGGGCACCGGTCACGGTAAATCGCGGTAGCCAGAGACAATCGGTGATTCAGTTTGAATTTCCCAAAGCAAATATAATAGCCTACCCCGAGATGGATGTATTTGGGTTCATGAATACCTCGGTGTTAGATTCCGACGTAGGTGTTATTCGTAAGGCTCCATTAGGAATGACTAAAGCGATATCACTGGAACCGTGGCAGGCAGATATGGCCTTTTATGCCAACCATAACCTGGTTCACAGGGCTGCAGCGGCGGGGGTTGAAGCCACCCCCAATCCCTTCCAAAAGGAAGAACACCATTCGTATTACCGGATGTCTTTTACTCTGGATCTATGCCGTCTTGGATATCAGGATATCCATCTAAATAAGCTGCCCGACGAGCTGACAGAATGGATAAAAGCATTACCCGAAGCAGGTCCGAATGACCTGAACGGCATTGATTCCTTTTATGAAGGTGATGTAGAGGATGCATCCTGGTACTGCGTTGGTAAAGAAGACATGGAGACACAGGGAGTAGTGGGGATAGTTGAAGACGGAAAGAAGGGTAGAGTGACCTTTGTCGTTAGCCCGGAACAACGCAAAGCTAGAATTAAACAGCTGCTGGAAGTTATAACGAATGGACTGATAATTCACTCAAGTACTGAAAACTATGGAGCTGTCCCTGTATTCTTTGTATTGGGTGCACTGAAAGTGCCTGTACCGATATTCAACAGTTACGTCACGTTTAAAAACGGATCCGTTGAGGCAAAAACCTTAAATAATGCCTTTGAAAACGACTATGTGGAAAAAGCTTGGTTTTATGAAGGTGCTTTATCATTGGATGCTGGAGTTGCAGATAAAGCTGAGGAATGGCAAGGTGTGGACGATGTGCTGAGAACCATTGAATAACGGTGGTGATAAAGGTGTCTGTTGATGTGTTGAAACTCGAGATGTCTATGCCTAACGCGCATTTCCGCATTATACACAGCAGTGAACCGCAAAAGACATATCCAGTGCCCCCATATTCAACCATAGTCGGATTTTTAGCTAACATCCTGGGGGACAAGGAGCAAATTGAGATAATGCTGGAGGGCGATTTGGTTTTGGGGGCACTCTCCCGATATGATTACATTACCCGCGAATATACCTGGTTACGTAACTTGCTTCCCAGTGCTCATACAAGCAGGTTTGGTTCATCGAATAACCGGGCCTGGCAGGAGGTATCTGAACACATGGGAGGCCAAAGTCCGGTTAGCATAGAGGTACTGAACGATGTTCATTTGGTATTATATATTTATCATTCGGATTACGCCCTGCTTGAGACGCTTCAGCAAAATGTTACTGCTCCTGAGAAATGGTACAGCCATCTTCATTTGGGACGAGCGGAAGATTGGGTCATGGTAAATTCGGCTGCGATGATTTCGTTAATCGTTTCCAATAACCCCGCTGATTTGCGTAATTCAAATCGATATTTCCAATGGATGCCGGAGCCAGCCTCGGCTTTTGGCATAGGCAGTTATGTAGACGAAAAGCATTATAGAGAACTCTACCAGAAGATTCAGGGTCCTGCCATGCTCGTAACTTCAATTTACCGTCTTGTTAAGGTACCTTACCAAGAGAAAAAAGGCAAAAAAATAAAAACAAAAAGCGAAACAATCCGTAATTTTGAGCATGTACCTACCCGGTTATTCTGTTCATCGCTCCCATTTTTAAGTGATTTTACATTACCGGCTGTTTTTGTAGATCCAGAATTAAATGTGCCGATTTATATGGCCGACATTGTAGGTAATAACAGTCCGGGAAGGGGGGGCTAACCGTGCAAAATGCTTTTTGGGCTAAAAGCAGTGGGACTTCTCTGGTTGAACATACAAATGATGTACTGCAGGCGGTAGATATACTGCAAAAAAAGAAACAGGGAGATATTCAGGGTGAATGGTGGTTAGCACTACGATATGCTGCACTACTGCATGATCTGGGGAAAATCGATCCTGGTTTTCAGGGAATGTTGAAGAAAACTGATGCTGATTCACCCGGAACCGATATTCCCCATAGTCTTCTTTCTCTTTTTTTATTCAGGCCTGCATTATTTAGTTTCAGTGACCCTACAGCAGCCCATGTAGTCGTTTCCGCGGTGGCTTTTCACCACTGGCGTGAAAGTTTTCCAGATCTTTTTATGGGATCCCGCAGCTATGACATAACCGCCAAAGCAGAAGAATTCGTTGATGAGGGCACTAAATGGCCGGATCGATGTGGAAAAGCAGCCAGCCAGATGGGGGAATTGGCCAAACGTTATCAGCTGGATGAACAGATTATAGGAATTAACGAGAATCTTGTGGAATATTTACGGTATGGTACGCTAGGCGCTGCGGGAATATTGGTACCTCCTTATACCCTGTCCTTTTTACCAGGAAGTATTAGAGAGGGCAACGAGAGAACTGAAAAAGAAAGGTTTCGCATATTCGTGGCCGGAAACCTGATGCGGGTGGATCACTTTGCTTCTCTGGTGGAGGATAGTGGTGGCCGGTTAGAAATTAAGGATATCGAACAGGGAGAACCGCTTTCAACTAAAATAATTGACGGTAAGATAAAAGCGCTATTCAATACCAATAGCTACTGGCAGAAAGAATTCTTTACTGCCAGGCCAGAGCTGTGGGGGGAAAGCATGATACTTGTGGCCCCGACTGGATTCGGTAAGACGGAATTTGCATACCTCTGGGGTGCTGGGATAAAAAATTTTATGCTGCTTCCTATGCGGACTGCGACAAATAAAATATTCGATCGTACGCAAAGTTTGTACGGAGAGGAGCAGGCGGCCTTATTACACGGTGATGCTGGCCTGGAACTGTTCATCAGGAGTCGGGAAAAGAATGTTCAAGAAACCGAAGGACAGCGTCGTAAAGCCATGGATTTGGCTCGTCACCTAGCCAAACCATATATTGTGGCAACTGCGGATCAGATAGTACCCAGTGCTTTAAGATATCCTGGGTATGAACGTATTTTTTCTACCCTGATGGATAGTGCGTTGATTATTGACGAAGTACAGGCCTATGATCCACAGGCGGCAGCTATAGTTACCCACTTGCTACAGCAGAACGCCTTTCTTGGAGGCAAGACCCTCTTAATGACCGCCACACTACCTCCATTCATACAAAAACAGATTATTAAGCGGGTGGGATTGGGAGAAGGTCAGGTAATAAACCTGCTTGAATTACCGGGGTTTGAGGAAATAGCAGTCTCTGCTCGGCATCGAATTCAGTTTTTAACCCATGACGGTAGTTATGACACGGTCATAGACAAGGTGGTGGAGGCCGCTGCATCGGGTCAAAAAGTGCTGGTTATTATGAATACGGTTCCTGCGGCATGTGCTATTTATGAATACATCAATGCCGAATTGAAGACAAGAGACCTACAGATTAGAAATGCGTTACTCCATTCTCGTTTTACAACAGAACGACGTAAGGAGTTGGAAACACTGGTTGTAGACCAATATATGCCCAATAAAGTTGGGAGGGACCAGGCTCCCTGTATAATAGTTTCCACGCAGATAGTAGAAGCATCACTTGATATTGATGCCGATATTATGTTCACTGAACCAGCACCAGCGGACAGCCTGGTACAGAGGATGGGACGCGTTTACCGGCGATATGCCCGCAGCAAAGGACTGAATGCACCGGAAAATGCCAATGTATTTATTATAGTAGACGGAAAAATGTCTGGGAGCAGTAAGCGAAAGTCTAAAGATAAAAAAGGCGAAGATGCCAGATTGGGTTCAGGTATAGGTATGGTTTATAATCGCGACCTGACTGCCATTTCACTGGCGGTATTGGCCAACGGATTTGAGGAACAGACGATAGAAGAAGCAAAATTACCGGTACTGAATGAAAAACCCTGGGAATCCTGTTTCCGCAAAAAAGGGCGAAAAGCTAAGATTAATAAAGCACTTTATAACATCATACGTGGACTGGGTGAAAAGAGCTTATTGCTCAATGAAAAACAAAAGGTAGATTGGGTAGAACAAACCTATAATCTTCTGGATAGGGCAAGCGACCATGATTTTCCATTAAATCTGGGTAATTATATTCACCAATACCGAGAGACATTAGAAATCCTTGATCATGGTTACTGTTCGGATAAAAGACGAGATGCGATGAGGCTCTTCAGGGATGTAAATGACATAACAGGAATTCCCCAGGAGATGGTTGAGAATTTTTATAATGAAGTCTACCACTGGGTTAAGGATAATTTTCCAAGACTAAATTATGCGGAACTGGCTACGACCATTCTACCCAAATATCTGGTTGCATGTCCATACCGTTCGGTGGTCAAAGATAATGCCGTATATTATCATGAGTTGAATTTGGAGCAACTGATTCCTTCGGATTTCAGCGTCAATAAGCAGGCATTTGTATACGAAAAACTTGAGCGCTGGCTGTCTGGTCTGGTCGTACTGGAGTTATCGTATGATCCGGAAAAGGGGTTGAACTATTTTGACCCATGATGATGCCACGCCACTTGAACAACTCGGTGTTACTGGAACTATGGTTGCTTACCATTTTATCTGTCGGCGAAAGCTGTGGTTATACTCAAAGGGGCTTAACCTAGAAAACGTATCAGGAAACGTTGATGTGATTAAGGGTAAAATTCTCCATGAGAGTCGATTTAAACGGGAATCTCATAAAGAGTTTGCATTTGATACGGTAAAGATTGACTTTTTACGTTTTGGAGACCACGTTTTTGTACACGAAGTAAAAAAAAGCAAGAAATTCGAAAAGGCGCACATATGGCAGTTGAAATATTATATTTATCTGCTGCGAAAGCGAGGGGTAAACTGTTCTTCAGGGGTTATCCATTACCCTGCCAGTATGAGGAAAGTTGAAGTGACATGGGAGGAGGATGATAATCTGCGTATGGAGCAGGCACTAAAGGATGTCAATCAGACTGTAGGGGAACCTGTTCCCCCGGCAACGCTTAATAAAAAAATGTGTTCCCGTTGTGCCTATTTCGACTTTTGCTATGCATAGGGGGTGGTTTACGTCAGCCGGACCTATTATATTTTTTCATCAGGACAGCTCCGTCGCAAAGATAATACTCTGGCATTGGAACTTGATGAAGAACGGCGGATGATTCCCATTGAAGATGTTGATCACATCTATTGTTTTGCACCATTGGATTTTAACAGCCGGCTGCTGGAATTTTTAAGTCAAAAGCAAGTATGCCTCCATCTGTTCGGCTATTATGGCCAATATTCTGGTAGTTTTGTACCACGGGAGGCACAGTTATCAGGTTTCCTTGTAGTAAAACAGGTTGAACATTACCTGGATGAGGATAAACGTCTGGAACTGGCTCAGATTTTTGTCCAGGGTGCCATCCATAATATACGTCGTAACCTTGAAAAAAGGGAAGAGTACCAGGGAACCTGTAACCGACTGGATAATTTAAGAAAGACTCTAAAAGACGCCACTACCATCGAGGAAGTTATGAGTGTAGAAGCCCATGCCCGTAAGGCCTATTACACAGAATGGTCTGACATTACCGGGTGGGAGTTCGACAAAAGAAGCAAAAGGCCTCCCCTAAATGCGCTGAATGCTCTAATCTCATTTGGCAATGCCATGACTTATAGCTCGGTTTTAAAAGAAATTCATCGTACTGCACTTAATCCTACAATAAGTTACCTGCATGAACCATCCGAACGTCGTTACTCATTGGCATTGGATATAGCTGAAATATTCAAACCAGTTTTTGTGGATCGCCTAATATTTAGACTTATTAACCTGAATAAATTAAAACAGCAGCATTTTGACGTTAATGTTAACTATACGTATTTAACAGAACCTGGACGAAAGATATTTGTCAGCGAATTTGAAGAACAGATGGAAAAAACCATTTTGCATCGAAACTTGAAACGCAATGTCCGGTACAAAAACCTGATACGATTGGATTTATACAAGTTGATAAAACATATATTAGGGGAAACAACCTATAACCCGATGAAGGTGTGGTGGTAGTATCAGGGTTATCGTGATCTATGATATTAACACTATAGATGAGGGCGGCCAGTACAGGTTGGTTAAAGTAATGAAAACGTGCCGTAAATACTTGATACATGTCCAATATTCGGTATTTGAAGGCGATATTACGGAAGGACAATTAGTTCGTCTAAAGAATGAGCTTCTAGGACTGGTTAATGAAGACAAGGATTTCGTAATTGTATATAGTCTGCCTGATGGTGTTAAGTTAAATCGTGATATTATTACCAATACCCCTGACCCAACGAGTAACTTTCTGTAGTAAATGCAGAACCGGAGGTTTGACGCAAATCAACAATTTTAATGGGCTGCAAACTCCGTAATATCAACGTTTTCGATTGCGGTTACCATCGTCCATAGAGGACTCTGAACACACCACGGCAATTAAAAACAACATGAATACAGTCAAGCAACCTATTCCTAGCCTGTTTTTATTCTTTACG
>JAAZLJ010000103.1 GCA_012799365.1 Syntrophomonadaceae bacterium
CAGCTCGCTTCAGTGTGAAGCGGACCGGTCGAAATTCGGCGTCCATGCACTCAGTTCTCCCTGCTCGAAACCTCCTGTTTCTCGCTCCGCTTCACAGCCTTCAGCTTCGCTGTGTACTGCGACGTCGACTTCATAGGTCGCTTCACCGGGTTAACACACTCATAAATATGCATTTATCATGCCTCCGATGGCGACACCTCTGGTATCATGGAGGTCTGCTATCTATGCTTGCTGACTCTAAATCGAGCGAATGCGTAACAGGTTGCTGATCGGTGGGAATTCTGTCCCTTCCCGCCAGACCACCGGGTAGGTACCATCAACTTTGGCTGTCACCATTCCCCGGGACAGATCCTCGCCGCTTACCCTGACACTCTCCCCATTGACCCCCACCAATTCAAACTGTTTCTCTTCTATGTCCTTGACTCGTATTTCCTCCAGCATTTCGCTCAATTCAATACCCTTTACCCCATTAATCTCTTTTTCCCCAATCAGTACTCCCATTTCCTCCGGGAATACCGCGGCATCCGCATTGGTGGAAAACCAGGCAATATGTTTCACATTCATGCCTAATTTGATATTAGGAGCTATGTTCATGGGTGCATCCTTGCCCCCCACCTTGATGTAATAACGTTTACTAACCATATTGAGAGCTTCGTTTTTGATGAAACCATCGGCTGACTTCATAGTAAAGAAAGCCTTATTGTTCACGTTATCGAACCGGGCCAGAATTTGGGCCAGCTCTATGGCATCATCTTTACTGCCGTAGTATTCGTAGGCATATGGTTCTATGCCCTCTGCCAGATTCTTAAAAATCCATACGGAAGTAATATCTTTCTTGGGAATTTCCTTATACAGGACTACTTTATCCACCATCCGCACCCAATACGGACCGAATTCTTCCGGAATACACAGTCGAGCAGGACGCAGGTTCTCCGGTAACTCCACTTCCCCGTCAACAGCCAGAGCCAGAATCATCTCCCGGTTTTCGATGATTTCAGGGGTTACCAGACAGTAATAACCGTCTTTGGCAATAAAACCGATGCCCTTGAAATCCTGCACATCAATCCCCACCTGGACCAGAACATCGTTGAAGGTAGGTCCGGCCGCTTTAAAACTTTCTACCATTCCGGTGGTGCGCTGGAAACTACATTGTATTTCTTTCTGCGGGAGCTGGCGCATCTCCGCCACTGAGATCTCTTTGGTTTCTCCGATTTCCCCCTCGAAAGTGATTTTCTGGTTTTCATATTCTGGATTACCGCTGCTCTGGCTGCTGACTACCGGTTTCTCCCCACAGCCGGCCAGGATAAAACAGAATAAGCAACATATAATAAAGAAACACGCTCTTTTCTTGGTCAACAATGTCTACCCTCCCCCATAGTTAATAAAAATCCTGCCATGCCGAAGCACGGCAGGATTACTGCGAATGTGCTGTTTTTATCCTTCTGGTATCGGTGCTGACTAATACCGGATACACTCTACTCTACCTCATAGGCAAACGCGGCTTCCGGGCTGTCATACTTCCCGAAGCCCATCACTCTGGTCTTGATGATCATCGATTCATTAATGGTAATCGGCTGGATCAGGTCAGGCTGGAAATAGGTAGTACTCGGATTATACACCCGGCTCTTTTCATCAGGAGTGCTTCCATCCACGGTGTAATATATTTTAACCTGGTCCAACTGAGGATGAGTTAAGACCACCTGGGTCCCCGACTTGACCTTACCCGGAGCCGGTTCGGCCTGAACCACATCCCATTGACCGGGCGGCGAGCTCAATACTTCCAGGGTCACGACATCCTTGACATAGACAGGTGTCACCGCATCATTCAAACCTTTCTGCCCTAAAAATAAGCCCAGCTTACCGCTGGCAGCCTTACTTAAATCACTGCTGCCTTCCCAATGCTCCCAGGCCAGAATGGCCGGAACCTCCCGGGCGCCTTCCTCACTGTCTTCCCGCAGGTTGGGAAAGCAAAAACGTTTTTCCTCCAGTTGTTCCCGGGTAAACGCAGCCGAATAACCATCCCCAGCCCAGACAATGATGGTCTGTGCTTCATCCTTAATTCCGGCCTTTTTTAATAAATAGGAAACCTTGACCCCCTTGCCGACAAAAAACTTCTGGGCAGGCCAGTTGTTGACGGCAGAATAACATGCACCCGCCAGGCCCTCCTCCATATTTTTCAGTTCGTCCAGGGTAAACCTGGTTTCACTCTCCACTCCGCTGCCGGTAATAATCAGAAACCCCGGTACAATTTCCGGTTGTCTGATGCCAGGAGTATCCTCCCGATTATCACAGCCGACCAGCAGAGTCAAGCCTACAATTAGTAATAAAGTCAATACTCCCACTTTGTAGGGAGATCTATTAATCGAAAACATAATACCGTCACCTTTAATGATCATTTTCTTATCTGATAATGAAATTCGGCAATATCGCTGTCATACTTGCCGAAACCTTTGACCAGAACCTTGATGGTAGTGTCCCGGTCAATAACAATAGGTTTATTCAATTCCGGTTGATAGGTACTGGGATTATAGAGCGTACTATATTCAGTAGGTGTGGAACCGTCCAGGGTATAATACATTTTTACCTTCCCCAGCTCTTTATGCTGCAGTTTTACCGTATCGCCCCGGGTGATGTTCCCGGGAAAGGGAAAGGCAGTCGCCATTTCCCACTTTCCCGGGTCATCTACGGTCACGATAATTTCATTAATACCTTTAACAAAGGTATGATTGGTCTGTTCATTAACATGGGCCTGTGGGATAATCAGACAAATACTGTCCGCTCTGGCCTCTCCCAGTTGGTCACTGCCTTCCATATATTCATAGGCAATTATCGGCTCTACCCGTTCCGCCCTGCTCGCATCCCTTTCCATAACACCCGGGAAATAATATCTCTCGGTCTCCAACAGCTGTTCACGGGTAAACGACCACTCGTACCCGTCTTCTCCTTTAACCGTAATGCATTGCGCTTCATTCTTGATACCGGCAGCCTGCAGGACCGCTGTCATTTTAGCCCCCCGGGCCGCCCATTTCTTTTTGGTAGGCCAATTATTAATGACCGAATACACGCATTCAACTCGGGCATCCGGTAATGCCAGCATCTCGGACAGGGTCATCCGACTTTCTTTGGTCACACCGTTACCGGTGATAACGACCACCTCGTCACGGACCGTGCTGTCAGATGGCACTGGATCCCTGTCGTTACAACCGCCAGTAAAAAGAATACCCAATATAAATACCAGCCCCAGGAGGAAACACCCCCGGGAAGAAATCCTCTTCTGGTTCATCCGGTTTCCCCTTCCGTCATCGCAAGTCAGGCAGCAACATGATTAACTCTCTGTATCCCGGTCCCGGTATTATGCTATGACTATTTCTCCAGCGCATTTACAATAACGGTAATTGCCTCCGCCCTGGTCGCATTCCCCTGAGGACGGACAGTGTTGTTGGGGTATCCTTTTATAATACCCTTACTGGTGGCGGCAGCCATAGCTTCCCGAGCCCAGCTGGAAATGCTGCCACTGTCGATAAATCCGGTTGTTTCTTCAGCATCAGCCAGCTGCGCCGCTCTGGTGATCATCACCGCCATCTGCTCCCGGGTAATCAAGCGGTTGGGACCAAAAGTATCAGCGTCATAACCGCTGACCAACCCCTCGGCAGCAGCCATAGCGATATAGTCTTTAGCCCAGTGTCCGGCGGTATCGGCGAAGATCTTGCCACCCTGATTTTCCACCTTGAATATCTTTACCAGCATGGTGGCGAATTCGGCCCTGGTGATGGTGTGGTTGGGCTTGAAAGTACCGTCTGGATATCCTGCTACCGCACCAGAGGCTACCAGTTCCTCGATGTTCTTCTGGGCCCAGTGCCCCTTGATGTCGATCAAATTTACCACCTGGTCTAAGTCAACTGGTTCCTCAATTGGCTCCTCTATCGGTTCCTCAACCGGTTGTTCAATTGGTTCCTCGATTGGTTGTTCTACTGGTGGTTCCTCCTCATTGGGTATGACATCGGTCGGATCGGTCGTGGGGACTTCAGCTCCCTCTACCTCGTAGTAAAAGGTGGCCACATCGCTATCCCGCTTACCGGGCCCAATGGTGATGGCCTTGATGGTTGTGTTTTCATTAATGGGTCCGATGGGATGATTGTAAATACCCACGTCATCGGCTCGAGCCGACCACCACCGTTTGGCAATCCAATTATACATAGGACTGTGCACGGTTGGAGTGCTTTCATCTGTGGTATAGTAAACTTTATCATCATCCATATTGATATTACTCAATGCCACCATGGTTCCCTTGGGAACTACTCCGCTGTCGGGATTAGCTTTGGGAGTATCCCATTGAGGCGGTTCCGCAGTGGACACCTCAATCTTATTCAAGTATTTTACAAATAAGTTCCCCGTCTGTTCGGTAACCGAGCGCTGTCCCATCATCAGCAAGAGAGTATTCAGGTCACTCATATAATCGGGATTATCACTACCTTCTACTGTCATGAAACCAATCATAGGTTCTACCTGTTTCGCACCGGCCGTGGAGCCAGGGATATTTCCATCACCATCAGCGCCGGCACTATTATCTTTGAAATGAGGGAAATAATAACGTTTATCTTCCAGCAGCTCCTTGACGGTAAGAGTCACCGAATAGCCATCATTGGAAATGAATTTAAGCAGTTGGGCATCTTCTTTCATCCCCGCCAGCTGTAGAAGGTGTCGGAGCGGTACCCCTTTCCCCACATACCACTTTTTAGTAGGCCACGTATTAATCGCACTGTATGTCAGCTGCTTTTGCTCTTTCATACCCTGAAGTTCTTCCCGGGTAAAAGTAACGGGATTGGTCACTCCATCGCCCGTAATTTCAAGCGAATCGGAAGGAGCGGCCAGAACAGTGGTGGGCGCCGCCAGGCTGCATGAACCGACCAGCAGCAAACCCAAAACGAAGATTAAGAAACGACCGTACCAGGTCCTTTTAATCGCACGCATTAATAATCCTCTCCTTTCATCTGATTAAATCAGGCGATCAAATTCAATTCATTAAAAGTCGAAATCTCAGCCGCGTTGATTGATGGTATGATTTGTTTAGCAATGCGCATTTTTTGTTTCAACATAAGCGGCTGAAACCCAAACATTTGAAGAAATGATAACTTATATTTATCCGTGTAGTCGGTCACCCCGGTCTTATTCGTCGGTAAGCATGAACAGTTCTCCGGTAACCGGATCCTTGTAAACCGTACCCATCCTTTCGTAAAGCTTGCCTTCTCCCTCGGTTTCTGCCAGGTCATTCCTTATGTCCGCGTCCTGCGATATTTCCTCGCCCGGAGTTATGTTTACGCGGCCATTTACCGCGCTCAGGTCAACATCCCAACGGATGACCAGAGCCAGCATCAGCCCACAGGCAAACACCAGCATGGCATCCACGATATTGATGGCGCCGTCCAGAGGATTGACTTCTTCATTGGTCCGGAGTCGGCTTCTACGCCTCAATCCCCGGTTCATCATGGGCCAACACCTCCAATAAGCCTTCCATCAATGCCTCCAAGGAACTCAGGTAGTCTTCATACCACCTTTTCCTTAATCGGGAGATGAAAAAGGCAATACCCGCCGCCGCCAGCCCGGTCACCGTAGCGTCAAAAGCGGTGAGCAGGGAATCGGCCAGGGTCTTGGTGTCGCCCTGGCCCAGGGCAATCAAGCCCGGTCCCAGGGGAATCAGAGTGGCCATCAACCCCAGCATTGGCCCCAGACGGGCCACTAGGTCAGTTCGGTTAGTTATCCGCACATAATGCAGTTCCTCGCTGGCCAGCAGCCGACGGGCCAGGGCCTGATGGGAAACAGCCGGCAGATCTGCGTTTTTGATCAGCTCGTTCAGGGCTGCTTTATGGCGCCGAAACAGATGGCTGTTATCGATCTCCCTGCTGATCCCTTCGATGTCCTGATCCTGAAAGACGTCCAATAAAGCCGATACGTTGACCTTTACCTTACGCCGCTCGGTGAAGGCCTCTACCAGGAGACTGCCCAGCTCAATAACCATGAATGCTACAAACAAGAGCAGAATGGCAATGGTAGGTGCCAGTAAGCCAGAGGAAATGGCGTGCATGGTTTCCTTGAGCGGCGCCAATATAAAGCCGGTCACATTGCTACCTCCTTCGTATATTCCACGTATTTTTTAACTGCACCTGAAAGGAATAAGAATATAAATATGATTGCCACACAGGTGTTCCACCTATTTTGCATCTGCAAAGGAACAGTGTCGCCTATCGACACCTCGATTATGTGCCCGGCCGGATTGTCTTCGGGCTGCACGGAAATATCGGTGGTAGTTATATCAGCCGCTGCTGCCTCTTTAGGGGCCAAATACCGTTGATTGGCTTCCGGCACTTCGGTTTCAGCTAAAAGCTCCTCTGCCCTATCAGCATCAGCTGAATGTCCAGTTATCGCCTCCTTTTCTACCCGGTCCGGCTGATCGGTTTCTGGTACTTCTGTTTCCGGATCAGCTGGGACCTCTGGCTTCTCCTGTTTATCTGGGATAAGCTCGACCGGCGCAGCCTGCTTATCAACAGCCTCCCGACTGCCAGCAATCACCTTGCAGGCAGCGGTCAAGTTACCCACCACCGTCGTAGCTGAGATCACAGCAGTGCCCGGTCCCACTACCGTTATAAGGCCATGGTTATCCACTACCGCCACCCGGGTATTGCTTGAACTCCAGGTTACTCTCTTATCTTCGGCGTAATCCGGACCAACGATAGCCTGCAGAAAAAAAGTTCCACCGACTTTAAGATTGATCTCTTCCTGATCGAGGGTAACCTCGGTGGGGGGGCCGCTGGGCAGCTCCTGATCAGTCATAGAACCTACCTGGTAGGTGAAAGTGACCACATCACTGTCTTCCTTCCCCGGCCCAATGGTTCTGGCTTTGATAACCGTGTCCTTTTTAAGTTCGATCGGTTTGTTAATACTTTTCAAAGTATCCGGCCGTTGAGTCCACCACCGACTGGCACTCCAATTAAAGACCGGACTGTTTATGGTCGGAGTGCTACCATCTGTAGTGTAATGAACCTTGTCATCGTCACTACGCTTGGAGCTCAGTTCTATCAGGGTACCGGTGGGGACCTCTCCACCGGAAAAATTAGCCCGGGGACTATCCCATTTAGGCGGGGGTGTGGTCGATACCTCGATTTTACTGATATATTTTAAAAACAAGTTATTCGTCTGTTCGGTGACTACCCGCTGCCCACACATCAGCATTATGGAGTCCATGTCGTTCATGGCATCTGGATTTTCACTACCCTCAACACTTACCAGAGCAACGATAGGCTCCACCGATTTCGCATCGTCCGCAGAACCGGCAACACTCCCATCGCTGGGGTGATTATCCTTCAAACCCGGAAAATAATAGCGCTTATCCTGCAGCAATTCCTTGACCGTAAGCGTCACACTGTAACCATCAGTAGAAGTAAACGTGAGCAGTTTGGCCTCATCTGTCATTCCCGCCCTGGCCAGCAGTTCACGCAGTTTAACCCCTCGCCCCACATACCACTTCTTGGTGGGCCAGGTATTGATGGTGCTATAAACATGCTGGTACTGCTTCATATCCTCCAGTTCCGCTCGAGAAAAGGTGATGGAATTGGTCACCCCATCTCCCATAATTTCAATCGAGTCCGATGGATCAGCTACCGCCACTGTAGGCTGTATCAAATTAACTGAACCAATCAAAAGCAAACTTAAAATGGTTATCAAAAACCGATAGAACCATTTTCTATTAACCGTCATACTCCCCTTCCCCCACTAACCTGGAAACCTGATTTGAGTCAGTGCTATTCTTCCAATTGCTTATTTACCGTATCTAACGAATTCACGATAACCGTCACTGCCTCCGCCCTGGTCGCGCGTCCCCGGGGCCGGAAGGTGTTGTCGGGATATCCCTTCATGATTCCATCCCTGGCCGCTATTGCAACCGCAGGCCGGGCCCAGGCAGCAATATCCTTCTGATCCAGATAACTGGTTTCTTCCCCATCCCCGGTTAGCCCGGCAGCTTTAACTATCATCAGCGCCATTTGCTCACGGGTGATAGGATCGTTGGGGCCAAAGGTATAGTCGTCATAACCGTTCGCTATTCCGAAGACCACCGCCGTAGAAATGAAGTCTTTAGCCCAGTGATCAACGGTATCGTCAAACGACATAAAACTGCTTATCTTAAGATTAAAAGCTTTTACCAGCATGACTGTAAACTCTGCTCTGGTGATGGTATTATTGGGCTTGAAAGTTCCGTCCGGATAGCCGGTTACCACCTCAGAAACCACTAACCTTTCAATGTTTTTTCGGGCCCAATGGTCTTTGATGTCGGTCAGCTTTATCGCCATATCTGGCTCTTCTGGTTCCTCCGGCTCTTCTAATTCCATCATTTTTTCAACCATTACCGCGAACTTGCCAAAATGATCCACTTCGATGGTTATAGTACCGTCAGATACAGTACCTCCGATATTTACCCACTGCTCCTGGTCTTCATCATAATAGTGAATGGCTGGAGCTGCATTTTCGTTCACTATCTCAGGGCCCAAACTGAATTTTATGGTCACTTCTCTAGCAAAACTGTAGTTCTTGTCATCTCCCACACTGAACTGATATACCTCGCTGGCCAGTTTAAAATCGGCCGGCAGGTCAGGATAAATAACCAACGGCTGTATTTTAACCTCAACCTCATCGGTTTCTTGTATGGCATTAGGAGGTATGTCTACCTCGACTTTATCTTCATGTTTTACCTTACCGCCCTGGCTGGGAAAAAATTTTTCGCTACTGCCAGGGGGAGCCTCTTTCACCTTATAGGAGAAAGTCGCCACTGCACTGTCCTCTTTACCCGGACCGATAGTTCTGGCTTTAATGACAGTGTCCTGGGTGAGCTCGATGGGTTTGTTTATTTTTTTAACCGTGTCTTCCCCACGAGTACTCCACCACCGACTGGCAATCCAGTTATATATAGGGCTTTCAATGGTTGGGTTACTATTATCGGTGGTATAATGAACCTTATCATCGTCATTGAACGTACTGCTCAGTTCTACCAGGGTACCCGCCGGAAACTTACCTTCCTCGTCAGGTTCTTCATCAGCCGTGGCCGTGGGCTCTGCCCATTGCGAAGGGGAAGCATCGAGCACCTCAATTGTTCGTACATTTTTGACAAATGATTGGCCGTTTTGCTCGGTAACTGCCCGCTGTCCCAACATCAACAGTGGAGCATTGAGAGCGTTCATATAGCTGGAGTCGTCAGTGCCCTCGGCACTTACCAAGCCAATGATAGTATCTACCGGTGTCTGGCCAGCGGTAGAACCAATAAGATGGCCATCAGCGTCAGATTCACCATCCTTAAAATTCGGAAATCTATAACGCGTATCACGTAATAACTGCTTACCCGTGAACGTCATCGTAAATCCATCTGTGGCAGTGAACTTAATCAACCCGGCGTTTTTCACCCCTGCTTCATTCAGCAGGTCATTCAATTTGACGCCTTTGCCCACATACCATTTCTTGGTGGGCCAGGTGTTAATAGCA
>JAAZLJ010000104.1 GCA_012799365.1 Syntrophomonadaceae bacterium
CTACGTATTCGATGGTCATCAGCGTTCCCGCAGAATCTTTCGGGTATTTTAACAATTGATTTAAAAGTTCGCGGGTGTTTTCTTCAGCACTGGCCAAAATTTTTTTCACAAAGTTAGCCGGCATTTCTTCTAAAAAATCAATGGTATCATCCATTAACAGTTGATCGAGTATCAATTGAATTTCGTTATCAGTAATGTTTTCCACTATGTATCGCTGCTGCTTGCGGGACATATAGGAAAAAACATCAGCGGCAAAGTCTTTAGGGAGTATCCGGAAAATGATTAAGGACTTTTCCCGGGATATATTCTCTAAAAAATCTGCCACATCGACTACGTTCATTTGTACCAGCCTGGACCGGGCTTCTAAAAGCTGGTGGTCTTCGATCAGCTTTAGAATATCCTCCATATTGTTCAGTCCTTCCTATATTTAACCAGGTATTTATTAGCTTTATGGCCAAAAAGTATTATATTCGGGGCGGATAGATACTGATCGCTTTTCTTTGTTTATAGGCTCAAACCCTTTGTTTCCCCCTTATTGGTTAACAAATTCATAAATTCGGTAAAAAAAGTACCAATAAATCAGCATATTTAATAGGCAGGGTAATACTCTTAATGTTCGGGTATCATCTGCTAATTAAATACACATTATTTATTCCTTTTTTTTGCTCGACAATCTTCAGCAGTTGGTCGATTGCGCAAGCGGTGCCTGCAGTATCCAGATTCCGGTTAGAGTCAATAAGATGGCGGTTAGCCTGGAAAAGTACGCCAGGTATGGCAATGGTTGCCTATTGGCTGTAGGACCGAGTATTTGCAGAAACAACAATGGGCTGTAAACGAGAAATATCCCGGGCTGGGATGGGATCAGTCAGGGCATAAAAGGACGGGCAGTCTTCATACTAGCTCTAACCCTGACTATCCTCTCCTGAGGCTTTCTTTATCTCTTCGATTTCGGCCGGGGTGAGCTGATAAACCTGGTTGCAGAAGTTGCAGGTTATTTCCAGCAGACCTCGGTCAGCACAGGCTTGTTCAATATCTTCTTGACTTAAAGCGGCAGCGATGGAGTTGATTTTTTCCTGGCTGCATTTACAGCGAAATGCTGCGGCTCGTTCATCGATGATATGGTAGGGGATGTCTTCCATTACCAGATGCATTATATCTTCCAAAGCATCTTCTTGTCGGAGGAGACCGGTAATGGGTCCCAGCGATGTGGCTTTTTCTTCAATGATTCCGAGCAGGGTGTCGTCTGCTCCAGGTAGTGCCTGGATGATGAGTCCTCCGGCCGCTCCTACGGTGCGATCCCGTTCTACATATACTCCCAGGGCGACCAGGGAGGGGACTTGTTCGGAAAATGTGAAATAGTGAACCATGTCTTCGGCGATCTCACCTGAAGCCAGGGGCACCGTGCCTCCGAAGGGGCTTTTCAGTCCCAGGTCTTTGACCACTTCCAGATAACCGTCGGTGCCGACGGCCTTTCCTACATCCAGTTTCCCCCGGTATTTTTCCGGTACTTCCGCTCCGGGTTCATCTACATAGCCTCTTACCGTGCAATCGGCTCCGGCTGCGGCCAGAATGGTCCCCAGGGGGCCGCCGCCGTTAACTCGTACGGTTACCGATTCCTGACCCTTGAGGTCTGATCCCATCATTACCGCGGCAGTTAATACTCGGCCCAGAGCTGCGGTGGCGGTCGGTGTGGTGCCGTGTCTTTCTCGTGCCTCGTCGACCAACCGGGTGGTATTGGCCAGCAGTACTCTGACCGTCTTTTCCTGGTTCATGGCTCGAATTATCCTGTCTGTAGTATCCAACCCTGATTCCTCCTTCGATTTATGGAATTTAGAGGGGTTTGACCATTTTATCAAATTCCAGGTTTTTCATACGCACCATTCCGGTCTTTTTGTAACCGAGCCTGTGGTACAGTTTGAAAGCCCGGGGATTATTTTTCTCTACCAGTAAGGAAGTCCTGGTATAGCCCAGTCTCTTAGCCTTTTTTTGCACATGTTTGAGCAGTGCGGTGCCTACACCCCGGCCAGTAAAG
>JAAZLJ010000105.1 GCA_012799365.1 Syntrophomonadaceae bacterium
CAACATCTTCCAGTAGATATTCTTTCCACTCTCTACAACTCATACCCGATCGCCCCCAGCCGCTCCCTGATCTCCTGCTCTAATTCTTGTCTTTTAGTAAACATTTCAGCCAGCTCACCGGTTAAGCGTATCATCTTCTCATCAAAGGGTTCGCCGTCATCTTCCTCTTCTTCAATGCCGACATACCTGCCGGGGGTCAAGATATAATCGTGTTTGGCAATTCCAACCGTCTCTACCACCGCGCAAAACCCCGGGATATCTTCACAAGTACCATTTTCAAAGGCCTCAAAGGTATCGGCAACTTCAGCAATATCATCATCAGTTAGCTCACGCAGCCTCCGGCTTACCATGGTGCCCAGGCTGCGGGCATCAATAAACAGGGTTTTACCTTTCTGCTTTTTGTTTTTGCTTAGAAACCAAATGCACACCGGGATTTGGGTGGTATAGAAGAGCTGTGGCGGCATAGCCACTATACCTTCCACCAGGTCGGCTTCGATAATATTTTGCCTGATCTCCCCTTCCCCGGCCGTCTGGCTGGATAAGGAGCCATTGGCCAGTACCAGGCCCATTTTACCGTTGGGCGCCAGATGGTGGATCATATGCTGCATCCAGGCAAAGTTAGCGTTACCAGCCGGAGGCAACCCATACTTCCACCTTACATCATCTTTTAGCCGCTCCTGTCCCCAGGCGGAAAGGTTAAAGGGAGGATTGGCCAGTATAAAATCTGCCCTCAGGGTAGGGTGGCAGTCGTCTAGGAAAGTATCCGCATTATATCGGCCCAGATCCGCCTCTAAGCCGCGGATAGCCAGATTCATCATGCACATTTTCCAGGTGGTGGCATTGCTATCCTGCCCATATATGGAGATGTTGCGAATGTTGCCCTGGTGATTTTCGATGAACTTTGCTGACTGGACAAACATACCCCCGCTGCCACAGCACGGGTCATATACCCGGCCATTATAAGGTTTTAACACCTCAACCAGAGTTCTAACTACACAGGCAGGAGTGTAAAACTCTCCCGCCAATTTACCTTCCTGCTCCGCAAACTTGGCCAGGCAATATTCGTAAGCTCGACCTAAAACATCCTTGCTGTCGCCTTGTTCAATCATCGTTATATTGGTGAACAAATCTACCACTTCCCCCAGGCGCCTTTTATCAAGTTCGGGCCGGGCAAAGTTTTTCGGCAGCACGTCCTTCAGTCGTTTATTCTCTTTCTCAATGGAGTACATAGCTTCATCAATCACTTTACCTATGGAAGGATCGTGCGCTTTGGCGGCAATCGCTGACCATCTAGCCGTCGGCGGCACATAAAAAATACCCTTTCTTATGTATTCGTCCAGATCTTCTTCAAAGCCCTCACCCTCTTCAACCAGTTCCTGGTACCGGGCTTCAAATCTGTCCGATATATATTTGAGGAAAATAAGTCCTAAAAGCACATGTTTGTACTCTGAAGCATCAATATTGCCGCGCAGTATGTTGGCTGACTCCCATAACTGTTTCTCAAATCCTACATTGGCCGAGTTTAACTCTGACACTATAATTTGCCCTCCTAAAGTGTAGATTTGTGTAACGAAAGCCTGGTTTACAAGCCCTTAAAAAAGCATAGGTCCCGGGGTACCCCGGGACCTGGTTCGTTGTTGTATAGATATTGCTTAATATTAACCGCCCCGGGACCCATGCGGGAAGAGTTCTTTTCTAATATACATTCTACTAAAAGCCTCTATAACCTTCTTTATTATTACTAGACTACCTTTAATTTCCCACTGACCAAAGAGAAGGAACAGTCACGGTTTTATTTCCAGGTATTAATCTCAATAGGCAAAAACGTTCGGTTATGGCAGTTGGATTAGGCTTCCAAAATCCGGATACGGTATGATAGAATAAATACAAAAGAGGTGGTGACCGGCTTGCCCGAGATGCTGGATCCCAAAGTCGATGTGGTATTTAAACAGGTTTTCGGTGCTGAAGAAAACAAACATATACTGATAA